>JBPCJP010000025.1:0-15586 GCA_051005175.1 Gemmatimonadaceae bacterium
GGCCCTCCATCAGGAGCGATTCCCCCGGGCTTTCCTCCGTGCCGGCAAGCATCGACCCCATCATCACGCTCGACGCACCGGCCGCAATCGCCTTCACGATGTCGCCGGAGTACTTGATGCCGCCGTCGGCTATGACGGGAATGTCCCCGGCGCCTTCGACCGCATCGAACACCGCTGTCAGCTGCGGCACACCGACGCCGGTCACGACGCGCGTCGTGCAGATGGAGCCGGGACCTACACCTACTTTCACGGCATCGACTCCACGCTCAACGAGCGCGGCGGAGCCTTCACGGGTCGCGATGTTCCCCGCGATGAGCTGCACATCGGGAAAGGCGTCGCGCGCTTCAGCTGTCGCCTTGAGCACCCCCTCGCTGTGGCCATGTGCCGTGTCGATGACGAGAACGTCGACCCCCGCGTCGACAAGAGCTCTCGCCCTGTCGCGGAAATTCGCCGCACCGATCGCCGCCGCGACCCGGAGCCTCCCCCGCTCATCCTTGTTGGCGTTTGGAAACTCGCGGCGCTTGTGAATGTCCCTCACCGTTATGAGGCCCTTCAGCGAGCCGGTCTCGTCGACAACGGGAAGCTTCTCGATCCGATGCTTTCCGAGGATTCGCTCAGCCTCGTCGAGCGTTGTTCCCACCGGGGCAGTGACGAGACCCTCGGCTGTCATTGCCGCCTTGAGCGGCTGGTCGAGATTGCGCTCGAACTGGAGGTCCCGGTTTGTCAGGATTCCCACGAGACGGCCGTCGCGGTCGACGATCGGAACGCCTGAGATGCCGAACTTCGTCATCACGGCGACTGCTTCCCGGAGCGTCGCGTCAGGCGAAAGCGTTATCGGGTTCAGGATGATGCCGCTCTCCGACCGCTTCACCCGGTCTACTTCGGCGGCCTGGCGATCTATCGACATGTTCTTGTGAATCACGCCTATGCCGCCCGCGCGGGCCATCGCCATCGCCATCTCCGATTCCGTGACGGTATCCATCGCGGCAGAGGAGAAGGGCACATTCAGGGTGATCGCACGGGTGAATCTCGACCGCGTGTCGACGTCGCGGGGAAGCACGAACGAGCGCCGCGGGGCAAGCAGCACATCATCGAAGGTGAGCACTACATCCTCACGAACACGCGCGAGGCCCTGACGCGGGCTGTCAGCTATACGCGAAGGCCCGCTCCCGGCGTTTGCCGGACGAGCGGGCCCTGAAGTCGGACGAGATGTGGTTGCCATGGTCAAATGTACGGAAATGACCGCCCCCGGTAAAGCGCCCGCTCCGGCAGCGACTTGCTAGACGCGGCCGATCGTGCGCAGCCGCCTGCGCATCCGCCGCGGAAGAAAGAAAGCGGCGGCAGCAAGGATCTTCTCGAGGTTGAGCTCGGATAGCTCCTTTGGATCGCCTGGCCAGTATGACTGGACCACCGCGCGACCTGCATTCGCGATGAGCCGCTGGAGTGCAAGCATCAGGAGAAAGACGTCGTCGACTTCCCCCAGAAACGGGATAAAATCCGGGATCACATCCACGGGCAGAAGGATGTAGGCGATTGCGCCGGCCACTACGAGCTTGTCGATAGCCGCAACGCGGTTGTCGGTGAGAAGCCCGTAAAGAAGCCTCAGGAAGTTGGGAAGCTCGCTGATGCTCCCCATTACCGTACGCTTTGCGCCTGTCCGTGGCTTTGGCTCGACCTCCACTTCGACTTCGGGGGGCATCTGGCGGGGTCTGCGGCCTGCCTTCGATGCCGGGCGTTTCCTGGCTGCGCTCACTTTGATTCTTCTCCGGGGTTAGGCGGCAGCTGGCTTCCCAGCTCGTGAGGACCGCCCCGCGGGATCGAAGGCGGCTGAGCTTCCGGCTGATTCGTGCCGGTGGGACCTGAAGCAGCGTCGAAGATCCCCGTTGCAACAGACTTGCCAGCCGCAGCGACTTCCGAAATCGCGCCAACAGCCTTGTTCATGATGTTCATGGTCCCGGAGATCGCATTTGCAGACACCTTCCCGGCTCGCAGCGTGCTTTCAACTCCCTCGGCGAAGCGAGTAAGGGGGCTAGGTCCGGCCGTGTTGCGCGGCGCATACCGCGAATCGAGGAACTCTATGTAGTCGAGAACCTGTTCAAGCTTCTCATCCGGCAGGAGATCCAGCTTGCGCATGAGCCGGTCGCGCAGAATGTCGTTCACGGGAGCTTCCTCAGCCGCGCCACCGGGCCCGCTTGCCGCGCGCGTCGATGTGCACGTAGGTGGTGCGGGTATGCCCGCTCGTGTAAATGCCGAGTCCCCCTACGAGGTGCGGGTGCTTGAGTTCCACTATTTCGACTGCCAGGCCTACCATGCGACTGTCGACGGCAGTGTACTTCCCGTCGCCGTTCGCGTCTATCGCCACGTCGGCTGCGTCGCCGTACTGGTGCTGGCTGTCCGTAGCCGCCCGCTTGACGCGCTGGTTGTGGTCCGGAGCCCGGAAGCCGGACTTGACGTCGAGCGCCAGCGAGACATCCGTGGGTGCCCCACCGTGCCACCTGGCAAGCTCGGCGATCACCAGCTCTATCTTGTCCAGCAACCGCGGACTAACGGCCGTGTAGCGCGGCCAGGTGTCCTGTGAGTCATGGTTGAGGAAGTCGCCGACCTTGAGATGCTTGCTCAGCGAAAGCTCCACGTCCTGGGGCATGATCTCGAGAAATCCTTCCGGGGGTGTCTGCTTACCGGCCAGTCTCTCTGCCAGGTACGTACCGATCCTGTAGCCGTTGAGCATTATTCCTTCCTTCTGATCGAACGGAACCAGCACGGCGACGGTCAGCCCCTCGATGACCCGGCTGTTGTCGTCCTTAACGAGCGCGAGGCGGTAGAAGCCCGGCTTTTCCGGCGCCACGACGTCGGCGCCGAGCAGCGGGAGCGGCGCGGTGATGACGACGCTGTCGCCGAGCCGGACCCACCCATAACTCAGCGCGGTTGGATCTCCGTGGACGTCGAGGGGATACTCGAGGCTCGCCCCCGGCATTGCGAGCTTCAGGAACACCTGGCCACTGGCGCCGAAAGCCGTGGCTGAAGGGGCAGCCATCGGCAGCCCGCGGGAGAGGTACTTCCCGAAGGGCCTGGCGCCGAAAGCGTTGCCCGGATTCTTGAATCCCAGTGCCCCCAGGCTCGCCAGGACAGCCAGTCCGAGAGTGGCGAAAAGGGCGGGCCGTTTATGGCGATAGCGGTTCGCGGCTGGCAACGAGCGTCGCCGGCCGTACATGTTCAAAAGCATCTTTACAAGTTAGTGTCGGGGCGGCTTTGGTGCCATGAATTCCGCCCCGTCAGTAGATATAGACCGGAGTGCCCACCTCGACCATTTCGTAGAGCTTCTCGATATCCTCGTTCCTGAGCCTTACGCACCCGTGGCTCACGGCCTGGCCGATGCTTGATGGGACATTCGTGCCATGGAGAGCGTAACCGTCGCCCAGAAGCAGGCGGCGCGTTCCGAGGACTCCCAGGTAGCGCCGCTGATTCGTTCCGAAGGGCGGGATTATGATGTTCCCGTTGACCACGATCTCGCGGCCGTCTGACGCATCGAGGGGAACGACCCGGCCATCGGAGTATTCCCGGACTATCTCGGATCCCCTCACCTTCACCACCGCATCGCCACCAGCGGGAATTACGGTCGACCGGTTCATCCGGGTAAGACCGAGGCCCCGTTTTATCGCCTGCTCCTGGAAATGCCAGTCAGGCGGCACCCAGGCCGGGTCGACTTCCTTTCCAAGAACTGTCAGGCGCCCGCGCGGAGTCTCGAATTTGTACCGCTTCGCCCCGCCCTCCGCCACAAGAGTCTTGCCGCTTCCAGTCGCCACCTGGGTGTGGAAGAGCACTTCGTCACCGCGCTTGTACCAGAGCTCGCGCTCCTCGATACTCACGACGATGTAGGCCTGGTCGGCGCCGACGACTGGACTCGCTGACGCCAGGCGCGTGAGGCTGTCTGCGCTCTCCCCGAGTTTCCCCTTTACCTCCTCGAGAACGCTGAGGTTGTCATTGAAAACCATCCGGTTGACGTCCCGCTCGTAGCGCAGGTTCGCAGTCTTCGTGACCATCATCCCGCTTGCCGTTGCAGCAAGCGCGAACGCGAGGAGCGTTCCCCATACCCACTTACCGCCGTTCGCGATCGTGTCGACTATTTTCATTTCAGATTCAACCTTTTCAGAAGAAGTAGACGCGCATGCCGGGATTCAGATTCGGCGTGATCGCCTTGAGGTCGCTGCGCGATATTCGCACCGAACCCGGGGGCATTGAGTCGGTAGCCTGCGCCAGGGAGGGCGCGTCAGAGGCGGCGATCATGGTACCGCCGTCGAGGGTGATGCCGTTCGCGTCGACCTTTAGAATCGACCTCTCCCCACGTGGAACAACCATCGGAATCGAATCCGTCCCCGTGCTGACCATTCCGTCAGGGCCGAAGGCGGCGGCCATCTCGCGAAGCACCGCGCCCTCGCGTTCCAGATAGATCTTGCCGCTGTCCACCGCCACTGAGAGGTGGAGCGTTTTCTCGAGTTTCGCCTGCCGTCGTGCGAGAGCGATCGCGATTTTCAGCTTGTTCTCCTCGGCTGCGATTATCGCGTCAGTCGTGCTCTTTTCCTGGTCGGTCATTCCGGCCCGGAGCCTGACGACTTCCGCCTCGTAGCCTCGGCGCGTCAGAATGAGGAACGCGTCGATCGAAAGCATCGCGATCAAGCCGATGATCAGCGTGAAGACGAATCCCGGGTAGGTGCGGCGAAAGTCCCGCCACCCGCCCCGTCGCCGGTCGTGCTTCCGCTCGCCCGATGGATCGCGGCGGTCGCCCGGATCGGGGCCGGGATCGCCCTGCGGAGTGATGTCAGTCATCGTCTTGTTATGCTCTCGAGATCGAGGATTGGAACGCCCGCCGGCTCACTGCGACCGTCCCTGATGCGGGCGGTGACTATGAGCGGGGCGAGCGGAGGAAGGCTGCGAACGCCTGGCAGCAGGTTTTGCGGAATTGCAATGTAAACCAGCGATTTCTCGGTGCCCGGACCAAATGCGAGGAGGTACTGCTCACCTTCCCGGAGCCCGGTGCGAAGCGGATCTGCGGCGCGAAGCGCAACTGCCTCGACTTCCCAGCGAACGAGCTTCCCCCGAGCCGCTGCGGGATTGCTGCGGATGTCGGCCACGCTCAGCTGCCGCAGGGTGGTGTCAGCGGCGATGAGATCCGACTCGCGCACCCACCCCTCCAGCCTCACTCGAACCCAGTCGCGCTCCCGCGCGATGACATCGACGGTGCCGCCCTTCAGCACCTGGCCGACCGTCGGGCCTGCGTCGGGCGCGCTTCGCACGACGGTCGGTTTGGTCGCGACGTGCTGTGCGGAGCTCTGGGCATTCAATGATGACGCCGTGAGGACAAGTATCAGTGGAGCGAGTGTTCTCATATGCTGGATGGGCCTTTCCCGCGGGGGTAGATTGACGCTCTCAACGTACACTCTTTCTTACACCAAACGGGCAAATATGAGCGGCGACGCTTCGCGACCGGTTGCGTTGATAGTTCTCGACGGCTGGGGATATCGCGAGGAAACAGAGGGAAATGCGATTTTTCTGGCGCGAACGCCCGCATGGGACGCGATCTGGAAGCACCCTGCGCGTACGCTTCTCGCCGCCTCAGGGCTTCGTGTGGGACTCCCCGAAGGCCAGATGGGGAACAGCGAAGTCGGCCACCTCAACCTCGGCGCCGGGCGTGTCGTCATGCAGGATCTGGTTCGCATCTCGACATCGATACAGGGTGGCAGCTTCTTCTCGAATCCTGCGCTCGCCGCCCAGTGCACCCGGGTAAGGGACAACAACTCCACCCTGCACCTGATGGGCCTGATCGGGTCGGGGGGAGTCCACGCAATAGATACGCACCTTTATGCGCTGATCGATCTCGCCGTCCGCGAATCCGTGCCCCGCGTCGCGATCCATGCATTCATGGACGGGCGCGACACGATGCCGACCTCAGGGCTCGGCTACATGCAGGAGCTGCAGGCTTACATCGCCGCGCGCAGCGGCAGCACTTCGATTCGAGTGGCGACCGTGAGCGGACGGTACTACGCGATGGACCGTGACCGGCGCTGGCAACGGACTGAGCTGGCGTATCGCGCTGTCGTGGAAGGTTCCGGCCCCGCCGCCAGTAGTCCCGATGGCGCGATCCGGACGGCGTATGACGCGGGCCAGACCGACGAGTTCATCCTCCCGGTCGTGGTCACCGAAGCTGGCCGGCCGGTCGCCCCGGTTCAGGACGGTGACGCTGTCATCTGCTTCAACTACCGGTCCGACAGAATGCGCCAGATTGTCCGCGCAGTCATTGACCCCTCCTTCGCCGGGTTTCCCATAGCGCGGCGACCGCGGATCTCGGTGGCGACGCTCACGTCCTACGACCGCACCTTCGACGTGCCCGTTGCGTTTGCGCCGCAGTCTATGGCGAACCTCGTGGTTGACATGCTTGCCAGTAACGGCCGCTCGATGCTGAAGACGGCGGAAACCGAGAAGTACCCGCATGTGACTTACTTCTTCAACGGGGGGCGCGAGGAGCCGTGCCCCGGCGAGGACCGCGTTCTCATTCCAAGCCAGAAGGTTGCCACCTACGACCTCATGCCCGAGATGAGCGCGCCCGGAATAACCGACGCATTGTGCAGGTCTCTCGAGGCCCGCTCTCATGATTTCGTGCTCTGCAACTACGCCAACGCGGACATGGTTGGACACTCGGGATCGATGGAAGCGACGATCAAGGCGGTCGAGACAGTCGACGCCTGCCTTGCCCGGCTCGTGAAATCGGCGGAGAAATCGGGCACCCGCCTCATCATCACGGCTGATCACGGCAATGCGGAAATAATGATCGACCCGGCGACCGGCGGGCCGCACACCGCGCATACCACCAGCCCGGTACCTGTCGTCGCCCTCGGTGACGACTCAATCCGCGCTCTTCGAAGCGGCGGAGCGTTATGCGATGTGGGCCCGACTATATTGAACATGATGGGGATCGGTCAGCCGCCTGAGATGACCGGAACGAATCTCGGAGACATGAAATGAAGCAGGTGTTGCTGGTCTTTTTCCTTGCCGCAGCCGCAGGGTCCGCCGGTGCCCAGACAGTCGATGTCGGGTATCCGCCACTCGCGAGCCCGTTCAGGGATCTCGAGTACAAGCACGAGGCGACGGTCTTCGGCGGCTACTACCTTGCGGGGAAGGACCCGGCTGGTGTCGCTCCAAGGAGCGGTCCGATGGTCGGCGTTCGTTATGAGGTAAGCGTCGGCGGACCTGCGCAGATCGTGGCCCGGCTCTCCCACGTGAGAAGCGAGCGCCAGGTGATAAACCCGGTCGAGCCGACCGCCGGGCGCGACCTCGGGATCCAGAGCTGGCCGCTTTACCTGGCCGACCTCGGCATGTCCCTGAATCTCACCGGCCAGCGCAGCTACAGGGGTGTGGTCCCGGTGATTTATACCGGGATCGGTCTCGCGAGCGATCTCGGCAAGGATGTCGAGGAAGACCCCTACAAGCTCGGCACCACATTTGCCTTTTCACTTGCGGGCGGCCTGAGATTCGTGCCCGGGGGAAGGTTGCAGATGAGGGCTGATGTCGGCACGTGGATCTACCAGATCAAGTATCCCACGGCGTATTACGGCATCACGGCGGACAACACTTCCTTCCTCCCGTCTGACCAGGCAAGGAACTTCTGGAAGAGAAACCTCGGATTCACGCTCGGGGGGTCGTACCTGCTCTTCCGCTAATCGAAAACCGGGGGAACAATGGCCGACGACTTCGACAACAGCGACGAAATCAGGAATCTGAGTGACGAAGAGCTCACCTCGCACGTACGGGCCGAGCTCATCTCGCAGAAAGCGTTCGACAGCGACGACATCCAGCTGTCCGTGAGCAACGGCGCGGTCACGGTGTCAGGGCGCGTGGGCACCGAGGAGGAACTACGCATCGTCGATCACGTGCTGACCGACGTCATCGGAATCACCGAAGTGACAAACAATCTCGTCGTTGACGAACTGCGCCGCGCCGAGAGCCCGGAAGCGATAGACGAGCACACGGCCGACGAAGAGGAGCACAGCGGACTTCTCCTCGGCGACGTACCCCGCCCGTTCAGCCCCGAGGCGGAACACCTCGCTGACGTCGGCTCGAGGGACACCGAGGGAACCCACGACGTGCAAGATGCCATAGAAGGCGCCGAGCCGTGGATTCCCCCCGAGAGTCCCACTCCGGAAGGGAGAGGCGGATCGGATCAGGGTCGCCTTGGGAGCGACGCCGAGCGCTAGGTTCGTGGACCGCGCCGCTTTCAGTTCCGGGCGGCGCGTTCCAGATTAAGGCGGATGCCACGTGCCTATCTCACCCGCCGCGTGAACTTTGCGTCTGCGCACCGCTATCGCCGCCCGGAATGGTCGGATGAGCAGAACGAGAAGGTCTTCGGGCTGTGCGCCCGTCCCAGCTACCACGGCCACAGCTACGTATGCGATGTAACCATCGCAGGTGAAGTCGATCCAGTCACCGGCTTCGCCTATCCGCTCGATGATCTCGACAGGATACTCGCCAAAGAGGTACGGGACAGGTTCGACCATCGAAACATCAACACCGACGTTCCGGAATTTTCCGAAGGCAGTCTCGTTCCAACGAACGAGAACCTCGCCAGGTTCATATTCGACAAGGTCACTCAACATATGCCCGGAACCACCGAGGTCATCGAGGTGAGAGTCGCAGAAGATGATACGCTGAGCGCAACATACCGGGGCGGGTTGTGATTCGGCGCTCACCTATTGCACTTGTCGTCACCGCGCTCCTTGCCGCATGCGGGCCGGCAGGTGGTCCGCCAGTCCCCGACCGCGCTCCCCTTGCAGCACTCAGGCATTCGCTCGATTCTCTCGTCAGCGACCGTGCCTTCGCCAACGCGCAGATAGGCGTGCTGATCTTCGATCCCGCAACAGGTGACACTCTTTACTCGAGGAATGCCGGAAAGGTCTTCATGCCGGCATCGAATCAGAAGATTCTTACCGGCGCAGTCGCGCTTGCGCAGCTCGGCCCGGATTACCGGTTCAACACGGTCATCGCCAAGCGTGGAATGCAGCGTGGAGAAGTACTCGATGGCGACCTGCTGGTAATCGGCAATGGTGACCCGACGATCAGCGACCGCTTCCATGGAAATGCCGAGCGCGCAATGGATGCGATCGCGGATTCGATAGCCGCTCGCGGGATAACACGCGTCACCGGCTCGCTTCGCCAGGGTGGAAATGCGTTTCCCGACAGCATATACGGCTACGGATGGGAATGGGACGATTTGTCAGGGTCCAGTGGCGCGCCGGTCGACGAGCTGCTTTACAACGAAGGAATGGTCCGCAGGGCCGCAACGATAAATGGGCGGGACACCACGATCTCGGTTGCTACGCGGAACCCCGGTTATGCCTACCTCAGCGCGCTCTATCTGGCGCTGTCACGTCGTGGCGTGAGTGTCGATGGGCTCGTCGGTCTCGACGTGGACGGCCTGACCGCCCCCTACGACACGCTTTATGCATTTCGGTCGCCGCCACTCAGGGATATCCTGCCGCCATTTCTCAAGCCATCCCAGAACCAGATAGGTGAAATCCTCATCAAGACGCTTGGCCGGGAAGTAATGGGAGTGGGCACCGCGGACAGCGGGGCGGCGGTCATGAGGCGACAGCTCGCGGAGTGGGGCGTGGATTCGACTGGCGTCGTCGTTTACGACGGCAGCGGACTGTCGCGACACAACCTCACGAGTCCCGAGACGGTCCTCAAGGTACTCCTGGCAATGATGCGCGACTCGGCCACGTTCGCGGTTTTTGACGATGCGCTGCCCATTGCGGGGGTGGATGGCACGATCAGGAACCGGATGAGGAATACTGCCGCTGCCGGCAACCTGCGCGCGAAGACTGGAACTCTCGAGTTCGTTCGCTCGCTTTCGGGATACGTGTCGACCGCCGACGAGCGACTTCTCGTTTTCGCGTTTCTCGCGAATCATTTCACAGTTCCCGTATCCGAAGTCACGCGGCTTCAGGACGCAATGGGGGTTCTGCTCGCGAACTATCGAAGTCCACCCGGGTGATCACGGTTGCCGAGGCGAGCGAGCGGATAATTGCCGGCTTCGGGGCGCTGTCGGGAGAGTCAGTCGCTACAGGCGATGCAGCAGGTCGTTTCCTTTCGGGTGATGTTGGCGCCATTCTCACGTCGCCCCCCTGGAATTGCTCGTCGATGGACGGCTATGCGGTCATCAGCCGCGGACTCGTTGCAGGAGCGGAACTTCCAGTCGTTGAATCGATAGCCGCGGGGGCGTTTCCGTCACGGTCGATTTCTCCCGGCGAGGCCATGCGTGTAATGACCGGTGCGCCAGTCCCCGGCGGCGCCGACAGCGTCATCAGGCACGAGGACACTGATGACGGGCGCGATTCGGTGACTCTGCGAGACCTGCGCGACTCCGGCCGAAACATAAGGAAGGAAGGCGAGGATTTTTTCGCGGGCGACGTTCTGTTTTGCGAAGGTGAGATGCTCGGTATCCCGCACCTGGGGGCAATTGCTTCAGCGGGCATCGTCGAGGTGATGGTTCACCGGAGGCCGCGGGTTGCAATCGTGAGCTCCGGCGACGAACTCGTCGAGCTGGGGGATTTCGAGCCGTCAATGGCAGGAAAGCGCATCGTGTCTTCGAACTCGGTGACCCTGGCCGCGGCAGTGCGTGATGCTGGAGGAATCGCAGTCGACACTGGCATCGCGCGGGATGACCTCGCTTCACTTCGGGAAAAGCTTGACCGTGTCGGAGATGCAGATCTCATCGTCACGAGCGCCGGCATTTCGGTCGGGGACCACGATCACGTCAGGGCTGCGGTCAATGCGCTCGGCGGATCGATCGACTTCTGGAAGGTGAGGATGCGTCCCGGCGCGCCACTCGCCTTCGGATCCATCAACGGAATCCCCTGGATCGGACTGTCAGGAAACCCTGTGTCCGCCATCGTGACATTCGAGTTGTTCGTCAGGCCGGCTATCAGGAGGATGGTGGGGGCGGAGCAGGCATTTCGGGAGACGATTCCCGTCCGGCTGGGCGAGAACGTGACCCTCGCGGCATCACTGATGCACTTCCTTCGTGTCGTGATGACGCCTTCCGCGGATGGCATGCCGGTCGTGCGTATGTCGGGATCCCAGAGCTCGGGTGTCCTTACTGCGCTCGCGCGCGCCGACGCGCTGCTGATATTGCCCGGCGACAGGCTTGAAGCGGCCGCCGGTGAGGTCCACCGCGCGCTGCCGATCAGCGGGTCGTACGGTGCTGCCTCCTCCCTTCGCCTCACATGACACCTGTGATCGCCGACCTGAGCGATCTCGATGGGGCAGACCTTGTCGAGGCACTCGAGCGCAGATTCGACACGACCGTCGGCGATGTCGATGTGGGCGAGCGAAAGCTGTCAATTCTTCGTCCGCGCAATTCCGACGACCTCATCACGGAAGAGGATTTCGTCAAGGACGAGAGACTGCCTTACTGGGCCGACATCTGGCCCTCGTCGACGGTGCTCGCGTCGTATCTCGTTTCTCTCGCTGAAGACGGCCGCCACCGCACCGGCAGGCGGTGCCTGGAGCTTGGTTGCGGCGTCGGCCTTGTCACGACGGCCGCAATGATCGCGGGATATGACGTGGCTGCGACTGACTACTACACCGATGCACTCGCCTTTACGCGCGCGAATGCCTGGCGGAATACGGGCCGAAGTCCACTGACCCGGATGATAGACTGGCGATCCTTCCCGGCTGACTCGGCAGGCTTCGACCTCATCCTCGCATCAGACGTGCTCTACGAGAAGGAGTATGCCCTGATCCTTCCCGGAATATTCAAGCGCGCGCTTGCGCCGGGGGGAATGGTGATACTTGCCGACCCCGGCCGGATCGGTGTCCCCGAGTTCAAGGACGAGTGCGCGGCGACCGGTCTCGTGATTCGCGACAAGACTACGTTTCCCTTCGAGGTCGGGGACGTTAAGCAGCAGATCGACCTTTACGAGGTTGCGGACAGGCGCAGCTGAAGCTCACATCAGCCGGTACTTGGGCCCGCTCTCCCCTTCTCGAGGTGTCCACCGCGGCCCGATCACGTCGGTGGCCTTGCAGTCGATGCAGTTCGCCTGATTCACGGCGAGCCGCCCCTCATTCAGCTCGTAAACACCGGCGGGGCACATGTGCACGTAAAGCTCCGCGACTTCGGGCGGAATATCCGTACCTACCACCAGGTGCGATGGAATCGTATCCCTCGTCGCGTTCCCCGACTTGAAGTTCGCATCGAGTTTGCTGAAGGTGAGCTTGCCGTCGGGTGTGAACGGCTCCGCTTCCTTCACTGCGCGCGGCGCATCGGCATCGGCATGTGAGTCTATCTTGCCGCCGGGAAACGCTCCCTTCGTTATCGTCATCAGTGTTGCCTTGATTCCACCGGCGTAGAGCCCGCCGCGCTGGAACGCCAGCCGCATGTTGCGACGCTCCTTGAGGTCGGAGACGATATAACTCGCGTCGACGAGCGCATCGTACCGCGCCATGGTGTTCTCGCTTACGTCGTCCTTCTTCAGCGCGTCGAAGATCGCGCGGGCGGCGAACATCCCCGACTGCATCGCATAGTGAATTCCCTTCAGCGATGCGACCTCGACGAATCCCGCCGAATCTCCGACCACGATGATGCCGTTGCCGTGGCGGCTCTTGGGAAGCGCATAATAGCCGCCCTCGGGAATCGTCTTCGCACCCCACTCGACCATCTCTCCGCCCTCGAGATACTCCCGAAACGGCGACGCAGTCTTGAGCTTCTGAAGCAGCTCATGCACGTCGAGAGTCGTCTGACGATAATCCATGCCGACGACGATTCCCACGGCGACGAGGTTTGGAGCAAGCGGATACATGAAGCTTCCGCCAAATGCGTCGTTCGGGAGAGGCCAGCCGAGCGTGTGGACGATCGCGTCGAGGGGCTGCTTCGTCTCCCAGACCTCCTTTACACCAAGCGCGAAAATCTGAGGGTTTTCCGACTTGATTTGAGCCTGCTCCATCCAGGCCTGGGACAGCGCGCCGCGCGTTCCCTCGGACAGGACAGTGACGCGCGCTGAAATATCGGTTGGTGGAGTGAATCCGCTTCCCTGCGAGCCATCGCGCATGAGGCCGGCAGGTGTCGTCCTTACACCGACAACCCTGTCCTCCTCCATCAGCAGCGATGCCGCGGGAAAGCCGGTGAAGATGTTCACGCCCTCGGCCTCAGCCTTCTCGCCGAGCCATCTGACGATTTCCGAAAGCGATGCGATGTGATACCCGTGGTTCTGCATCGTCGGCGGCGTGGGAATTCTCTGCGCCCGTCCGCCGGTCATGAAATAGACACGCTCTTTTTCCACCGGCCCGCGAAACGGAAAGTCGCCGAGCGACAGCTCGGGGAACAGCTCCTGAAATGCGCGCGGATTGACCACAGCCCCGGAAAGCGAATGCTCGCCAAGGCCCGATGCTTTCTCGAGCACTGCGACCTGGATCTCGCCGAGTGTTCCGCCTGCTTCGTTGTCCTGCTTGACCAGTCTTGCGAGCTCGATCGCCCCCGCGAGCCCGGCAGGTCCGCCGCCCACGAACACAACGTCCATCGGGACAGCTTCAGAATCGAGCGGCTCGCGGAGAATCAGCTCCGCCGGGAGCGGAGGCTGATGACGAGCCGGGATGACCTCGCGCGGCCGCGATTCAGCCATGTTAGCTGCTCTTCCGCGCTTCGCGCACCGCGGCCGTGAGAGCCGGCACCACCTCGAACACATCGCCGACGATTCCGTAGTCCGCGACTTTGAAGATCGGTGCTTCCTTGTCCTTGTTTATCGCGACTATCGTCCGCGATGTGCGCATTCCGGCCAGGTGCTGTACCGCGCCGGAAATGCCGACGGCGATATAGAGATCAGGACTTACCAGGCGTCCGGTCTGGCCGATCTGGTCGGAGTGGGGGCGCCACCCGTCGTCGGTGACAGCGCGGGTCGCGCCGACAGCGGCATTGCCGAACGCGTCGGCAAGCTCCTCGACGAGGTTGAAGTTCTCCGCCGCCTTGAGGCCACGGCCTCCGGCGATAATGACCCGCGCTTCGGCCAGATCGAGCTTGCCGCGCGCGCCGCTCACCATCTCCTTTACTGTGACTCTCGAAGCCCCGGGGTCGCCAACGGGTTCGACGTTCTCGACGCGTCCGGCTTTGGGATTTGCGGAAGGCGTGAACGTGTTCGGCCTGAGCGAGACGACAGCGGGTGATCCCTGCATCGACACCGTCGCGATGACCTTCCCGATGTTCATCGGATGCTTGACGGTGAGGGTTTCACCGCTCAGCTCGACTCCTGTCACATCAGTGACGATGCCGACTCCGAGTTTCGCCGCGACGCGGGGAGCGAGATCGCGACCCTGGGCAGATGTCGCGAACACCGCTGCACGATACCCGCCGGATCCGATTCGGTCCGCGGCGAGCGTCGCGGCAGCCTCGGCATTGTAGTTCGTAAAACCTTCATTCTCGCAGACCATCACTACGTCCGCACCGTGCTGCGCGAGTTGCTCGGCTTTCTGCGAGACCCCGGGCGCCCCGAGGAGAAGTGCGTGGACTTCGCCGCCAGTTGAATCAGCAAGCTTGCGGGCGGCCGTCACGGCCTCGAGAGCTACCTTGCGGAGCTCTCCACCGCGCGCTTCGGCGAATGCAAAGATATTCGCCATCAGAGCACCCTCGCTTCTGTGTGGAGAAGGCGGACGAGCTCGGGTACCGCCGCAGCGCCCTCTCCTATGATTTTCCCCGCGGCCCTGTCGGGCGGCAGCTCGATCTTGTCGATCTTCACCTTCGATTCTCCAAGCGCCGCCGGCTTTGACTCCAGGGGCTTTTTCTTGGCAGCCATTATTCCCTTCAGCGACGGATACCGGGCGGTGTTGAGCCCTTCGTCAACAGTGAGCACCGCAGGCAGGGGAAACTCGACAATCTCCTGCGCTCCTTCGAGTTCGCGCTTCGCCGTCCCCCTCGACTCGGCGACCTCCAGTCTCGAAATCGCCGTAACACATGGCAGCCCAAGCAGCTCGGCGACCATCGGCCCCGTCACTCCGTTGGATGAATCAGGGGAAAGCCTGCCGAAGAGGATGAGATCGTACCCGCCATCCTTCAGTTCTGCGGCAAGCGCCGAGGCGATTGAGAACCCGTCGAACGGGATCTTGTCTGCCTGGAGATGGATGCCTTTGTCTGCCCCCATGCTCAGCGCCTTCCGAATTGTCTCCTGTACTGCATCAGGACCCAGGGAGATCACCGTAACCTCGCCCTGGCCAGCTTTTTCCTTCAGCTGCAGCGCGGCCTCGACGGCCCACGCGTCGAAATCGTTGAGGTCGAATTTCACCCCGGTCTCATCGACCGAAGTGCCATCAGACGCAATCCTGAATCTCACGTCCATGTCCGGGACGCGCTTTACGCACACGGCGATCTTCACGTGTGGGGCTCCATGTGATATGAGTATAGAAGGAGTTCTTCGACCGAAATCTAAATGGGCTATTCGGACTTCCGAGTGGGCAGGGGGAAAAAGATTGAAACGCGGAGCGATGTGGAGCCTTTAGATGAGGCGAAACGCCAGGGCATTGCCGCTTCCCATCCCCTCTGATGGCGACCTTT
>JBPCJP010000026.1:0-4983 GCA_051005175.1 Gemmatimonadaceae bacterium
TGCGATCCGTAATCGAGTATCAGGATACGGCTCATAACGTGAGTATCTCGACCTCGCTGGTCTCGAGATTGAGGATAGCTCCGGTGCAGACACCGGTCAGCCAGCCGCACGCCTCACCGGGGTTGACGATCAGCGTCTCGCCGCGGCTAATCGTTTCCTGCTTGTGGGTGAAGCCGTGCACGACAAACCGGTGCGAGCTGATCGACCTTCGATTCACTTCGCCGAGATCGTGGACGAGAAGGATTCTCTGCCCCGCGACTTCGAAGCTGTGCGGTGATTCGTAGAGCTCCATTCCAACACCCTTCGCGGCTGTAGCGTTCAATCCCTCAGGGTCACCGTCATTCCGCCCGAAGATTCCGAGCAGGGCGATGTTCATGTCGTTGAACGGGTCGAGAGCAAATGGAGCGCAGTAGTCGCCGGCGTGCATGACGAGAGACACTCCCTTCGACATCATCAGCTGCAACATCTCCGCAATCGCCGGAAGGCGGTCGTGGGTGTCGGCAAGCAATCCGACCTTCATCAAGCTGTCCTCCACTCTGGCTCGAGTCGTTCCCGGCGCACCAGATCGTTGTATTGCTCCCGCTCCGTCACCACGCCGAAGCGACCGTTGTCAACCAGCACCTCGGCCAGGCGGGCGCGCGAGTTGTAGTTCGATGACATCACGAATCCGTATGCCCCGGCCGAGAGAACGACCATGAGCTCGCCCGGCTGCGCGTCATCGACGTCCCGATGAAGACCCATGAAGTCACCGCTCTCGCAGACGGGGCCGACGATGTCGGCAGTTGTCTTCTCGCCGGACGGCTTCACCGCCTCGATCCGGTGATACGCGTTGTAGTGAGACGGGCGTATGAGATCGTTCATTCCAGCGTCGACGATTATGAAATTCTTGCCACCACTGCGTTTCCGGTAGAGAACACGAGTGATCAGCGCCCCTGCGTTTCCCACCAGAAACCTCCCCGGCTCGACAATCACCGTCAGCCCCGTGGGTCCGACAAGCCGCGTCACAACCGAAGCGAACGCATCGAGATCAATGGGATGCTCGGCATCGTATGAAACGGCCAGGCCGCCTCCGATGTCCAGGTACTCGAGGTCACGCGCCCCGGCTGCTTCTATCTCCTTCTTCAACTGAAGGAGGCGGCCAACTCCTATCTCGTATGGCTCGAATTCGGAGATCTGTGATCCTACGTGCATGTCGAGTCCGACGAGTTTCAGGTTCGGCATGGCAAGGGCGCGCACAGCCACGACCGTGGTTTCGTCAAATGGAATGCCGAACTTCATCCCCTTTACGCCGGTGCGCGTGTAGGGATGCGGTGTATCGACCATGACTTCGGGATTCACCCGCAGGGCGACCGGCGCCACCTTGCCCATGCTGCCGGCAACCTCGTCGAGGAGCGCGAGTTCCTCCTCGGACTCGACGTTGATCATCCGGACTCCGAGGGCGAGCGCTTCGCGCATCTCCCGCTCGGTCTTGCCCACTCCGCTGAAGACGATGTCCGGCCCGGAGAATCCCGCGGACTGCGCACGGTACATCTCGCCGCCGGATACTACGTCGACCGCCGATCCGAGGCGCTGGAGAATTCCCAGGATGGCAAGGTTCGAGTTTGCCTTCACGCTATAGTGAATGCGGTGCGGAACCCTTCGCAGCGCATGAGACAGTTGCTCATACTGGGACCGGATCGATGCGGCGCTGTAGACGTAGGCCGGCGTGCCCGCCGCTGCGGCAATCAGGTCGAGTGAGACCCCGTCGCAGGTGAGGACGCCATCGTCGCGAACGAACCCGACACGCTTCTGGTCCGTATCAGTGGTACTCAATAGGCCTTCGCCCAAAGTGCCTCCGCCACTGACTCTCCTCCGCACTTGAGGCACTTCGCCGGGGTCTCCGCCGAGCGGAACTCTTCGTCTGGGAGGACGCGGATCGTGGCTTTTGTCTCTTCCTTGATCGTCTGCTCACACTCCGGGCGGCCACAGAACCCTGCGTAGACGAACCCGCCGTCGCCAGCCATTATCTCCCGGAAGCGGTCGTACTCCATGCCGCCCCGATAGCTGTTGGCCTCGCGGCGCTCGAACGCGGCAACAGTCATGTCTGTCTGCATCATGTTGAGCAGGTCAGCGACGTCCTCGCCAATTGAATCGAGCGATACGGTTCTTTTCACGCGATTGTCGCGCCGCACGAGAACGCACTGATTCGCGTCGATGTCGCGCGGTCCGACCTCGAGGCGCACCGGTATCCCCCGCAGCTCCCACTCGTAATACTTGGCTCCCGGGCTCATTCCCTGCCGGTCGTCCACGAACACGCGAAGCTTGCCGGTCTTCCTGCGCTCCCATCCGTTGAGCGTCGCCTCGATTGCGCGCGCGGCTTCGAGAACGCGGTCCCTGTCGGCGTCTGTCCGCCAGATGGGAACTACGACCAGCTCGAGTGGCGCGAGGAGCGGCGGCACCTTGAGGCCGAAGTCGTCCCCGTGGGTCATGACGAGCCCGCCGATGAGCCGAGTGGAAACGCCCCAGCTCGTGTTCCAGGCAAACTCGGTGGCTCCTGACTCGCTCTGGAACTTCAGGTCGAACGCTTTCGAGAAATTCTGTCCGAGATTGTGGGACGTCCCGGCCTGGAGTGCCTTGTTGTCCTGCATCATGGCTTCGCACGAGTATGTGCGAACGGCTCCGGCGAAACGCTCGGAATCAGTCTTGACGCCAGTGATCACAGGCATCGCCATCCATCCTTCCATGAAATCGCGATAGACGCCAAGCATCTGGCGCGTCTCTTCCTCCGCCTCGGCTTCGGTGGCGTGTGCCGTGTGCCCTTCCTGCCAGAGAAACTCGAGCGTGCGCAGGAAGAGACGGGTGCGCATCTCCCACCTTACAACGTTGGCCCACTGGTTGATCAGCAGCGGGAGGTCGCGGTAGCTCTGCACCCATTTCGCGAACATCGCGTAGATGATCGTCTCCGACGTGGGACGGATCACGAGCGGCTCATCCAGTTTCTTGCCGCCGCCATGCGTGACCACCGCTGTTTCCGGCGAGAACCCCTCGACGTGCTCGGCTTCCTTGTGCATGAAGCTTTCGGGAATCAGCAGCGGGAAGTAGGCGTTCTGGTGCCCGGTATCCTTGAACGCCGTGTCGAGCTGGCGCTGCATGCGCTCCCAGATGCCGTAGCCGCGCGGCCTTATCACCATGCATCCGCGGACTGGCGAATGGTCTGCAAGCTCCGCGCGGAGCACGGTCTCGTTGTACCATGCGCTGAAATCATCTGCACGCGTCGGGAGCTTCTTGTCGTCTGCCATATTCTATTTCAGTGAGTTGATCAGTTCGTCCAGCGGAATCGCTGCTTCGGATCCGTCCCTCAGGTCCTTGACTGTCACCTGGCCGCCCGGGAAAACATCGTGTTTCAGGAGCACCGCCTTGTCGGCACCTGCTGCGCTCGCTGACTTCAGCTGCCGCGCAAGCTGCTGCTGTTTGAGGGGATACTCCACGCTTCGTCCTGTGCGCCGGAGCCGTGATGCAACCCTCATCACATCCGGCACCAGTGATTCGTCGTCAGCCACAACCCAGTAATCGGTCCTCGCAGCCGTATCCGGAAAGAGCCCGCGCTTTCTCAGCAGTTCCCCCAGGACGACGTCGCCCATCCCGAACCCGAGTGCGGGCAGGTCGACTCCGCCGAGCGTCTCCAGCAGCGTGTCGTACCGCCCGCCGCCGCAGATTGCGCGAAACTCGCCCGCGGTGTCGAAGAGCTCGAATACCACTCCCGTGTAGTAGGCAAGACCGCGAACGATCGAGAGGTCGAGACGCACCCATTCGCCGAACCCCAAAGCATCGACATACGCCAGATACTGTCGCATGCGGTCGATGTGCGGGCCCAGCTCGGCCGCTCCACCCGCGAGCGCTGCTATCTCGTCGAGATCGTGGGTTCCGAGGAACGATTCAACCCGGCCGGCAATTTCCTCTGAGCCAGTCGCGGCGAGCAGTTTTTCGCGGAAGATCTCGTGAGGCTCGCGGCCGCGTTTGTCGATCACGGCGTATACCGCCGGAATGCTGCCGGGATTCACCCCCGCCTGGGAAAGCAGCGCGTCGAGAAATCTCCGGTCGGATACTTTCGCGTGGACATCATCATGAGTCAGCCCCAGCTCCCGCGTGATATCCAGCGCGAGCGCGACGAGCTCCGCATCCGCGGTGACTCCCGCTTCACCGACGATGTCGGCGTTGAGCTGAAAGTGCTCGCGCAGTCTTCCCTTCTGCTGTCGCTCGTAGCGGAACAGCTGAGGCACGGAGAACCACCGGACGGGCTTTCGAAGCGCGTTGGCGCGTGCAGCGACCATGCGCGCGAACGTGGGGGTCATCTCGGGTCGCAGCGCGACCTCGCGGTCTCCCTTGTCGGTAAAGGTGTAGAGCTGCCCGACCAGCTCGTCACCGCTCTTTCTGCGATAGAGATCGAGGGGCTCGAGCGGCGGTCCATCGTACTCCACGAACGCATACCGGCGCATGACGGAGCGCCAGGCCCCCATAATGTGAGCCCGCTCCGCAAGCTGTTCTGGATAGAAGTCTCTGAATCCCGGTAAAGCTCCCTGCGCCATTGCGGAAAGCTACGGCCTACATGGACTTAGCGGCAAGCACATGAGGGACAAACTCAACTCGTGCGGGCAAGCTCGATGAGCTGCAACGCGTCGCCGACCGTATGAAATGACCCGGTGACCACAACGGTGCCGTCAGTGTCCCGGCCTTCAGTTATCGCTCGAGCGAAGTCCGGCTCGATTCGCGCGGAAATCCCATTCTCCGCCGCGAAAGCGAGCGCTTCTGCCGGACTCCAGGCACGTTGAGCCGGAACCGTCGGGGGCAGGACCAGCACAAGATCGTCGATATGGGGAGCCAGCTGGAGGATCATCTTTCGCCAATCCTTGTCGTCGAGCACGCCGAGTATCGCTGTGACCGGCCGGGGGGGCTCGACGAGGGCCAGTGTCTCGGTGAGAACGCGAATGCCGTCAGCGTTGTGTG
>JBPCJP010000027.1:0-15309 GCA_051005175.1 Gemmatimonadaceae bacterium
AGGGGGAATGTAGCGCACGTGGGAAAACAGGTGCCCACCCATCGACCGGGAGGCGCGACCCCCCTCGCCACACTGGAGGTTCGGATGAAATACACTATGCGGATGAAGGTCGTCGCCATCAGCGGGCTCGCGTTTTTCGCGGGATGTGCCTCGCCTCAGGAAGGTCGAATGAACAGGGACCAGGTGGCGCAAATGACTTCTGCCTGGCCGATGGCTTCGCGCGAGGCGGCGACGTTCATGATTGACAAATATGGTATGCCAGCGGCCACGTCGGCCGATATGCTCGTCTGGGGACGCACCGGCCCGTGGAAGCGGACTGTCATTTATCGGCACGAGTATCAGCACAATTTCCCGGGCCCGCACAGTGACGTCATGCAGCAGTGGATCGATTACAAGGCACCGCCGTCCATGTACGACGAGCTCGCCGCGTACGACGGCAGCGTCGTGCTCGAGCGCACGTCGGGCGAGATGTCGGCGCGGTGCGACAAGGAGGGCGCAAACTTTCTGGCGCTCAACCTGGCAAACGACATCGTCACGGGGAAGCGATCCGTCGATGACGCGCGCAAGGCTTACGGCGAAGAGATAATGAAGATGAAAGCCGGTCGTCCGGGGCCATACGTCACGGGTCTGCTGTTCACGCCATCGATGGGCGGCACCGGCGACACCGACAATCCGGTGATGTAACGCCGATCCGCGGGTCACATCACGAGAGGGTAGCCAGCGGGGCCTCGGCCTCAACCTGACGGCGGCGGATCACGTGTTCATTCTGAATCCATGGTGGAATCCTGCTGTTGAGGCGCAGGCAAGCGATCGCGCGCACAGGATAGGTCAATCGCGCCGTGTTGCGACGGGTCATCCGCAAAAGATGCGAGTCTTCAGCAGCGCCGCCACACATTTGGGACGAAACGGAAACAAACACCCCGACGCGGCGGCATTTCGCAGGCCCGTTTGCTGGCTCAGATGACCCCTGCCCTGTAGCTTTGACAACCCATAGAGCAGGAGATTCGGAAGTAATGCAGGAGAAGCTGACCGCGGCACTTGCCGACCGTTATACCGTAAGCCGGGAAATTGGCCGCGGCGGCATGGCAACCGTTTATCTGGCAGAGGATTTCCGCCACGGTCGCGACGTGGCCGTAAAGGTTCTTCACCCCGATCTCGCCTCGGCACTCGGGACAGACCGGTTCCTGCGGGAGATCCGCCTGGCCGCGCGGCTGAATCATCCGCACATCCTTCCGCTCTTCGATTCGGGCGAGGCCGACGGGTTCCTGTTTTATGTCATGCCGTTCATCGAGGGCGAATCGCTGCGAGAGAAGCTCAACCGTGACGGCCGCCTGCCGCTCGAGGATGCGCTGACGATCGCGCGGGCGATTGCCGGTGCGCTCGACTACGCGCACAGGAACAAGATCGTGCACCGGGACATCAAGCCCGAGAACATCATGATCAACGAAGGCATGGCGATGGTGATGGATTTCGGAATCGCCAAGGCACTCACCGCGGCCGGCGCTGACACACTGACGCAGGTCGGGATGGTGGTCGGCACGCCGGCATACGTGAGTCCGGAACAGGCCGCGGGGGAGATCGACATCGACGGGCGCAGCGACCAGTACAGCCTTGGGTGCGTGCTTTACGAGATGCTCACCGGCGAGCGGCCGTGGACGGGCGCGACGGCCCAGGCAGTGCTCAACAAGCGCTTCACCGAGCCGGCCCCGTCGCTTCGCAAGGCGCTGAGGGATGCGCCGGACGAGATCGACGCGGCGCTTGCAAAGGCGCTCGAGCAGGATGCATCGAAGCGGTTCTATACGTCGAGCGACTTTGCGAGGGCGCTCGTGTCGGTCGTCACTACGCCGGTGTCGACACCGGTTCCCGAAGGTGTCCAGGCGGTGAAGTCGATCGCCGTGCTTCCTTTCGCCAATACCAGCCAGGATCCCGAGAACGAGTACTTCACCGACGGGATGGCGGAAGAGATAATCAACGCGCTCTCGAAGATCGCGTCACTCGGTGTCGCCTCCCGAACCTCGACCTTCGCTTTCAAGGGCACCACCGAGGACATCCGCGAAATCGGCAAGAAGCTCGAAGTTTCGGCGGTGCTCGAGGGAAGCGTCAGGCGGATGGGCAACAAGATCAGGGTGACCGCCCAGCTGATCAACGTCGCGAACGGGCTTCAGCTATGGTCCGACCGCTACGACCGCGAGCTGGAGGATGTCTTCGCCATCCAGGACGAGATAGCGCAGAACATCGTGAAGGCATTGCGCGTCGTGCTGAGCGAGGAGGAGAAGCGGGCGATCGAAAAGGTCGCCACGGAGAACGTCCAGGCGTACGACTACTACCTGCGCGGCCGCAAGTTTTTTCACCAGAACAGGCGCACGAGCCTCGAGTTCGCCAGGCAGATGTTCACCCGCGCCATCGACGTAGATCCGAATTATGCGCGGGCATACGCGGGGATCGCCGACTGCTGCTCGATTCTGTTCATGTACTTCGACGCGCGCGAATCGAACCTCAAGCAGGCAGACAAAGCGAGCCAGAAAGCGCTTCATCTCGACCCCGATCTCGCCGAGGCTCACTCGGCTCGCGGTCTCGCCTATTCGCTGAGCAAGCAGTACGTCGAGGCGGAAAAGGAATTCGAGATAGCGATGAAGCTCGATCCGAAGCTTTACGAGGCGCCCTACTTCTACGGCCGCGCTTGCCTCGCGCAGGGCAAATGGTCGGAGGCGGCACCGTTATTCGAGAAGGCGGCTTCGCTCAGGCCGGAGGATTATCACGCGCCGACGTTCCTCGCGAGCGCCTACACCGGGCAGGGACGAATCGGCGAGGCGAGCAAGGCTTCACACCGCGCGGTCCGCGTGATCGAGAAGTGGATAGACACAAATCCGGAAGACGCGAGAGCTCTCAACATCGGCGCCACAATCTGGTCGAACCTCGGCGAAACCGACCAGGCGCTCGACTGGGCGAAGCGGTCGCTCGCAATAGATCCCGAGGATCCGCAACTGCTCTACAACGTTGCGTGCGTCTACGCGATCGAAGGACTCAAGGACGACGCGCTTCGCTGCCTGGAGACCGCCATCGACAAGGGCTACGGGCACCGCGAATGGATCGAGCACGACTCCGACCTCAATTCGCTCAGGAGCGACCGGCGCTTCCAGGCACTGCTCGACAGGGTCTGACGCTCTCGCTCAGGGCAGCTGGGTCGCGACGAGAATTGCGGTAAGGCCGAGAACGATTCCCGCAAGAACGAGCTCGAGTGATGCCGAGCTCCTGAGGGGGCCGATGGTGTTGTCGCCGGTGAGGCGCGGCTTCATGCGACGCCAGTTCCAAGCGCCGGCCCCGAACAGGAAGAATACGAAGACGAGCTTGAGGAGAAGTACAACTCCATAAGGCGAGGTCCAGAGCGCGTCGAGCCGCGGAAGCCGTAGCACTGACGCGCCGAGCCCGGTGGCGACCACCGAGGCACCACACGTCAGCGCGAGAGGCGAGAACTTGTTTATGAGCACCGCGACTCGCGCTCCGGGCCTGACATCGTCAGGGGCTTTGAGCGCGGCGGGAATAGCGACGAGCACTATCACAGCGAGCGTGCCGAGCCACGCGGATCCACCGATCACGTGGACGATGTCCGCCGGCACCGCGAGATACGCCGTGTCCCCCGCGACCGCGTGCCCTCCGAAAGCGGGAGTTATTCCTGCGGCGATCACGGCCGCGAAGGCAGCATTCCATGCCGTGCGGCGTGTGAGGGTGTTGTCGCTGTGGGCGAGCTTGAACGCCGCGACTGCCACGAGAGCAATGATCATCTGCATGAACAGCGACATTCCCCACAGCGACCCGAACAGCAGCGCTCCGATCGGCGCATCGGGCATGTCTGCGGATTCACGCGCGAGCTTGAGTATCGCTGTGAGCGCGAGCACGCCGGAGAAAGCGAATCCAGTCGTTGCCGCGTTAGTGGAGGCGATCCTTGCGAACGGGTCAGCGTCGCCGGTCGCGATCCGGTCGAGGACGAACTTCTTGAACACCACTGCCCCGATCATGAAGAACAGCGATATGAACGCGAGCCACCTGACGATTATGAACCCTATGGCTCCGCCCACCGCGACTGAGAGTCCGGCGGTTTCGGCGTCTGTCTCAGTGGCGGCGGGCACCGGTGCTGGTATCGCGACCGTGTCCGGGATGTCGGCTGTGTCTCCCGCAACAGTGAACTGGATTGTTCCCCGAATCGGATGCCCGTCGCGTGCAGCGACTCTCCAGACGATCACGTACGAGCCCGGGGCCAGCACACGGTCGACGGGCGCCACGACGATCGCAGGGTCAGACGGATCTCTTCCCAGCGGACTGAGGCTGATCGTGTCGCCCGGGCCGGCGAGCCTGATGCTCGCGAGTGCCAGCTCGGGACGCTCGGAAAAAACGAGTCGCACGGTCGCCGGCGAAGCGGTCAGGACCGCCCCCCCTGCCGGATCGCTGCTCAGGAGACGGGCGTGGGCCCACAGGATCGCCGGAAACGCCAGGAGCGCGACGAGTGCCAGCAGTCGCAATATCCCGGCGCGCGGGAATCGCCTAATATTTCCTGAGATCTGAATTCTCCGGCATCAGCGAGGAACGAGCGATGGAAGTTAAATACACGACGTCCGAATGTCCGCTTGGCAGGCTGCTCGTCGCATCTACAGGCAAAGGTCTCTGCATGATCTCGACTGGAAGCTCCGACAGCGAGCTCGAGGCGCAGCTGAAATCACGGTTTCCCTCCGCTACAGCGAAGCGCGACGATCGCGGCCTTGCGACGCTCCGCCGGTCGGTCGAATCAAGAATACGTGGCAAGTCGCTCGACGAAAATCTCCCGCTTGACCTGCGCGGCACTCCATTCCAGATGAGCGTCTGGAGCGAGATGCTGAAGATTCCGGCCGGGAGCACGCGCTCGTACGCCGAGGTGGCGCGGCGGATCGGGCGACCGCGTGCGTTCAGGGCCGTTGCGCAGGCATGCGGAGCCAACCCGGTGCCAATAGTCGTCCCCTGCCATCGCGTTGTCGCCAGCGGCGGCAAGCTCGGCGGATACACAGGAGGAATCGAGAAAAAGCTCGTCCTGCTTGCCGGCGAAGGCGTGAGCAATCCCTCCTGGCCTACTGCCTGAGGGCGTCCTTCTGGTGCCTGCCGATAGCGAGCTTGTGGTCGATTGACGCCTTGTATGAACGCTCGCCGGGTCCGGTGTAGATCTGTCGCGGCCTCGCGATCTTCTGCTCCTTGTCGAGCAGCATCTCCTCCCACTGCGCGAGCCAGCCTGAGGTCCGCGCAATCGCGAAGAGGACGGTGAAGAAATCGGTCGGGAAAGCCATCGACCGATAAATCAGGCCCGTGTAGAAGTCCACATTGGGGTAGAGCTTTCGCGAGATGAAGTATTCGTCGCTCAGCGCGATCCTCTCCAGCTCGAGCGCGATCTCCAGGTCCTTGTCAACGCCGACGACCTGGAACACCTGGTCGGCCAGTTCCTTCACGATCTTGGCGCGCGGGTCGTAACTCTTGTAGACCCGGTGGCCGAAGCCCATCAGCCGCCCCTTCCCCGATTTCACTCCCTCGATGAACTGCGGAACGTTCTTGACGTTCCCTATCTCCTCGATCATTCGGAGAACCTGCTCGTTCGCGCCTCCGTGAAGCGGCCCGAAGAGCGCGGCGATTCCGGCAGACATCGCCGAGAAGGGATCGACGTGCGAGGAGCCAACTGCCCTTACCGCCGACGTCGAGCAGTTCTGCTCGTGATCGGCATGGAGGATGAAGAGGACCTCGAGTGCCCTCGAGAAGATCGGATTCGCCTCGTACTTGGGCTCGGTCATCCGGGCCACCATCGACAGGAAATTGTCGACGTACGAGAGATCGTTGTCAGGATAGACGAACGGCAGGCCCTTGACGTGGCGGTAGCAGAACGCAGCGATAGTCGGAACCTTCGCCAGCAGACGGATGATCGAGATGTTCCGCTCTGTCTCGTCGAAGATGTTGCGCGACGACGGGTAGAACGAAGCGAGGGCGGCGACAGCCGAGTTGAGCATCGCCATCGGATGCGCGTCGTAGCGGAATCCGCCGAGGAACTTCCGCATGTTCTCGTGCACGTACGTGTGGTAAGTGATGTCCTGCACGAACTTGTCGTATTCCTGCTGGTTCGGCAGCTCGCCGTGCCTCAGCAGCCACGCCACCTCGAGGAATGTCGACTCGCCCGCGAGCTGCTCTATCGGGTAACCGCGGTACCTGAGTATCCCCTTGTCGCCGTCGATGAATGTTATCGCGCTTCGACACGAGGCCGTGTTCATGAATGCCGGATCGTAGCTCAGCAGGCCGGGATCGTCTGCGTCGCCCGTGCTTATCTGCCTGAGGTCACTGGCGCGAATCGCGCCGTCGGCTACCGGAATGTTGTACGACTTGCCGGTACGGGAATCGTTTACGTCGAGCGCGCCGGACGCGGTCTGTGCGGCTGCGGGGGTTTCTTCAGCGGCGGTCTTGCCCATTCTTTCTCCTGGTGGTGCCTGAAAATAATCGAAAGGCGCCGGTCACGGCGCCCCTCACGTCAGGTCGCGGCCCTGTTGATGATCTCCCATTCCGCGGCGCTCACCGGTTGAACCGAGAGGCGGCTTCCCTTCTTCAGCAGGACCATCTTCTCGAGACCCTTCATGCCCCTCAGCTCATCGAGCGTGACGAGGCGGTCGAATCGCTTCACCGCTTTCACGTCTACCACGTACCATGTCGGGTTGTCGCGGGCGCTTTTCGGATCGAAGTGGGAATCCTCCCGGTCGAACGCCGTCTCGTCGGGATATCCGGCGCGGGTCACTTCAGCTATCCCGGCGATTCCCGTCGGATCAGCGCTCGAGTGGTAGATGAACACGAGGTCGCCGGGTTTCATCTGGTCCCGGATTATGTTCCGGGCCTGATAATTCCTCACGCCGTCCCATGAAGTGGTGCGTTTCGGGGCCTTCCACAGGTCATCCATCGAAAACGTGCCGGGCTCGGTTTTCAGAAGCCAGTAGTTCATGGGATGGAACTTCGTCAAGCTCGCCTTCCGCCGGAAGATGGGGGAAGTCGAACATCCCCGTGTCTTCTTCGGTAGAAGATATGCCACGCCCACAATAGATTCACCACTCAAATCAAGATGACATTCTTCAAGAACAAGCGGTCAATGCCGCCGGTATGCCTGCTGCTTCTTGCGGCAGGCGCTACGCTCGATGCGCAGGTACTGCCCGAGCGGCTCCAGTACCCCGTAACTGCCCGCGGCAGCCAGGTTGACGACTATCACGGCACATCGGTCGCCGACCCGTATCGCTGGCTGGAAGAGACAGGCTCGCCTGCCACGAGAGCATGGATCGATGCCCAGAACCGGCTGACATTCGGATATCTCGCGACGATACCCGAGCGCGACGACATCCGCCGGCGGCTTACCGAAGTCTGGAATTACCCCAAGTACGCCGTTCCGACCAGGATCGGGAGCCGGCTTTTCTACTTCGAGAACAGCGGGCTGCTCAACCAGAGCATCCTCTACGTTCGCGATGGAAACAGGCCACCGCGAGTTCTCATCGATCCGAACGGCCTCTCGCCCGATGGCACCGTCGCCCTCTCCATCACCTCTGAATCACCGAACGGCCGCTTCATGGCGTACGGGGTCTCCGTGCGCGGGTCCGACTGGCGGGAGTTGAGGGTCCGCGACGTCGAGACTGGACGCGACCTGCGTGACACGGTGAAGTTCGTGAAGTTCTCCAACATTTCGTGGACGAAGGACAACAGGGGGTTCTTCTACTCGGGTTATGGGGGAGGCGTGACCGGGGATTCGCTGACGACCGTGAACCGCAACCAGCGCGTCTACTATCACCGGCTTGGCACGCCGCAGTCGGCCGACGAGATCGTCTACGAGCGCCGCGACCAGCCGGACTGGCTTTTCAACGCGAAGGTCAGCGACGACGGCGTCTACGCGATAATCACGATCCGCGAGGGAACGGATCCGCGCACGCGGCTCTATTACATCTACCTCGACAATCCCGGCCGTCCCCGGGTCAACGCACCGGTCGTCCGGCTCATCGACAGGTTCGACGCCGAGTATGAATTCGTTCACAGCACGGGAGACTATCTGCTTGTGCGGACGAATCTCGGGGCGCCCCGCGGAAAGCTGGTGAGGATCGACATAAATCACATGCAGCCCGACCGCTGGGTCACGGTTATTCCGGAGGCGAGTGACGCTCTTCAAAGCGTGGTCGTAGCGGGCGATCACATCGTGACTTCGTACCTGGAGGACGCCCGCAGCACGGTTCGCGTGTACGGCATGCCGAACCTCAACGACCCCCGGCGCGGGCGCGGAATGTCAGGACCTGATGGGCGAACGCCAGCGCAGACTGGCGATCGTGCCCCGCCAGCCAGCAGCGACCGCCGCGCCCAGACGGCGCCCGGATATCCGTATATCGGTGAATTGAAACTTCCAGGACTCGGGACCGTCGACGCGATAAGTGGCAAGCCGGGTGACAACGAGATGTTCTTCTCATTCGTATCGTATCTCTCACCGCGCGCAGTCTACCGTCACGATCTGAAGAAGCACGTCACTGAGGAGTTCAAGGCTCCCCGCCTGAGTATCGATGCGACCGGGTACGAAACGCGGCAGGTCTTCTTCAGCAGCAAGGATGGAACGCGGGTTCCGATGTTCATAACGATGAAGAAGGGACTTGTCCTCGACGGGACAAACCCGACGGTTCTCCACGGGTACGGCGGGTTCAACGTCGCGCAGACCCCGGCTTTCTCACCGTCGAATCTCGTCTGGATGGAGATGGGCGGCATATACGCCGTCGCAAACCTTCGCGGCGGCTCTGAGTACGGGAAGGAATGGCATGAGGCGGGCATTCTGGCGAAGAAGCAGAACGTCTTCGACGATTTCATCGCCGCCGCCGAGTACCTGATAAAGGAGCGGTACACGTCATCGCCGAAACTTGCCATCTCCGGAGGATCCAACGGCGGGCTGCTCGTCGGCGCGGTTTTGAACCAGCGGCCCGAGTTGTTTGGAGCGGCAATTCCCGCTGTCGGGGTCATGGACATGCTGAGGTTCCACAAATTCACGATCGGCTGGGCATGGACATCCGACTATGGTTCGGCTGATGACCCCGGACAGTTCAGGTTTCTGCACGCATATTCCCCCCTGCACAACATAAAGCCGGGAGTCAGGTATCCTGCCACACTCGTCACGACGGCCGACCATGATGACAGGGTCGTTCCGGGACACTCGTTCAAGTACGCGGCAGCGCTCCAGGCGGCTCAGTCCGGACCTGCTCCGGTGCTGATCAGAATCCAGACGAGCGCCGGCCACGGAGCGGGGAAGCCGACGGCGATGCAGATAGAAGAGTCAGCGGACAGGCTCGCATTCCTCGTGCGGGCGCTCGGGATGAAGCCGGCAGTCACGCAATGACCTCAGGCCTCGTTTTGTTCGACCAGATAATCCAGGCAGTAAGGTTCGTCGTCGTGGCGATGGCTTTTACGTTCGCCGTGTTCTGCCTGATCGACTGGCTTGTCCGTACGCGGAAAGTGAACCTGTTCGGGGCAGTCGCGCGATTCTGCCGGTCGAGAATAGACCCTGTGCTGGAGCCGATCGAGCGAAAGGTGGTGAAAGCGGGAGGCAATCCTTCGAGCGCTCCGCTCTGGGCGCTCGCTGCGGTGGTAGTCGGCGGCATTCTCCTCATAAGCCTGCTCGATTTCCTTCGCGCGGAAGTCATCGGGCTTGCGATTGCCGCGCGGAGCGGCCCAGGCGGGATGTTCAGGCTTTTTGTTTCGTGGACGTTCAGCTTCATCCGCATTGCCATCCTCGTGCGAGTGGTCAGTTCCTGGCTGCCCGTTTCACAGTACTCCCCGTGGCTCAGGTGGTCGTACGTCGTTAGCGAGCCGATCCTCAAGCCCCTCCGGCAGGTGATCCCGTCAATCGGCCCGATCGACATCACGCCGATCATCGCCTATTTCCTTATAGGATTTCTCCAGAGCGCAGTGCTGCGAATGATGTGAGCGCCCTCGTAGATTTTTTTGTATCCGGCTGGGTATCGCCAGGCGCGCAGTCACGATAATTTCCGGTCATTCGTCGCGCGGAACAATCGTGCAGCTCGATGGCGTATCAGCCGAGAGGGCGAGAGCGCTCGCGGCAGGAGCAAGTGGCAGATAGTGGCATTGATAGTCGTTGTGGGTCCCGACGCGGCACTTCTCGAAGGCGTGTCGCAGACACTGGTGGCCGCGGGTCATCGCGCCGTAGTCGCCAGCGAAGTAACCGAAGCAATCGATTCCCTTGGCGGTGAGCGGCCAATGATGGTCGTCATCGATTGCGCCAGCCTTGTGACGAGCGGCCTCGCGTTTCGCTCATCACTTGCCCACGGCGGCGCCGTTATCGCTTTCCACTGTGACGACGCCGAGTCCGAGCGACTCCCGTTCGAGATGAAGAGGGCGGCGCTTGCAGAGCTCAGGTTGCCACTCGAGCGGCAGCGGCTGCTGGCACTCGTGAGATCAGTCGAAGCGCGGGCGCACGCCGCCGGAAAAGATGCTGTCGCCGAAGAACCTCGCGAATCCCCGGCTGGACCCTAGCGGCTGTAGCGGCGGTTGTGCCACCAGATGGCGCGGTTCAGCATCCCGTCAGCAGCGAAGTGAAGCGGTACGCTGATCCCGATAGACGCGGTGCCCGAATACATGAGCACCCGCGCGAAGTCGTCGAACTCCCTCTGGAACGCGGCACGCGCTAATCCCGTCGCCAGCAACACGAGCCCGGCGTCCGTCAGCACCGCGGCTATCGTGCGGGTCTGCAGGGCTTCATCCGCCGCTTCGAGCGCAGCTGCGTTGTCTGCAAACACCGGCCTGATGTCAGTCGGCCAGAAATACCCGAGATTCGCAACCTGACGCTGGGAGATCCCGCGCGTTATCGCGAGACCGTTCCAGACCGGAGCCAGGCTCAGCGCGCAGCTCTCGTACGTGCAGGCGGCTTCAACGGCCTGCGCGCGCACCGGGTTGGCGAAACCGGCAACGGCAATCGCGCCGGCGACGAACGCAGCACCCGCCGCACCTCTCCTACTTCTTCTGCAATCCCGCATGATACGCCTCGAATCTGGTGAACGCATCGTCGAGCTCGGCAAGCAGACGGGCCTTTGTGCCGTCTTCGACGAACGCGTAAGCGATGGAGTTCCTGGCCATCGCCTTGATAGTGATATAATCGAGTTCCTGTTCCTCGACAGCCTTCCTGAACTCGTGGGTCAGAGACGTTCGCGAGACACCCTCATCGTCAGTCGCCAGCGCGACAGGAACTCCGTGCGCGAGGTAGGTGGTGAGTGGATGACGCTTCCCTCTTATTCCGAGAATCCCGTCACTGCTCGCCAGTGACACCTCGACGAGAATCTTCCGCTGCGCCATCTCCCGGAGCAGCCCGCGCGGGTCGTCCTCATGCAGCACCGCCGTGCCGTGGCCTATGCGGCTGGCATGACCCGGGCCGATCGATTCGCGAATGTGAAACCCCATCCCCTCGGGAGGCACCAGCCCTTCGGCGAGCTCGCCGGCGTGGAGAGTGATCTTCACGCCCGGATAAAGAGCGTGGAGGAAATCGATCATGCGCATGTGAAGCGAAAAATCGCGCATTGGGACGGGATGGTCCTCCGGCATTACCAGGTTGAATCCCACGAACCGGGAATCGGCGGTCGCCATCTCGAAGCCGGCGAGTATCTGCGCGAAGACCGCTTCGGGCGGCAGTCCTCGCAGAACCTGGTAGAGATATCGCACGACGACATTGCAGGCCGGCAGCTGCGGCAGTGAGTCGCACCCCATCAGCGTTCGCTGACGGCGTTCGAAATCATCGATCTTCCGGCGGGCGATGCCAAGGCTGTCGCGGAGTCCCGCCTCGATCAATCGCTCCCTCATCCGACCGAAGTCGGCATCAGCCCCGGCACGGATGCCAAGCCTTATCGCCATTCCCCGGTCGGGGCCGAACATCAGCTCGAGGTACGTAACGTTCTGCGATGCCGCGCGAGTACTGACTTCCGCCAGCATGTCGCCGATCCGGTGGTCCTGCGTGCCGAACTTCGAGAACGCCTCGAAGAACTGGTCGTGTCCGTTCTTTCGCGCGGGATTCCAGTTTCTCATCGACCACGCATCTATCACGTCACCGTAGAGGTCCGGATTGCGCGTGATGTCGGCAGCGGGAATCTTGCCGTCACGCTCCTCGCACGGGGGCGGCGACAGCGAAAGAGTCGCCCTGATGAGGCAAAGACCATCTTCTTCCGCCCACCTGATGTAGCTCTCCGCGTAGACAGCGCCGCCGAGGTGACTGTGAATATCGCCGCCTTTGGGCATCTGGCGGATGAAGAGGAGAAGGGCGTTCGGATCGTTGCGGATTTTCTCCATGTACGCGGTAGTCGCGGCGGTTGCATCTACTGGCCGCGCGGAAGGCGACGTTCGCTGGGTTGAGGCGCAAGCGGCGAGGAAAGGCAGCGCGAGGACGATCGTCCCAAGGCGAGAACGCCTACTGGTGATGCGATTCATGCGGACATCTTATGGGTACGGGAGGGAATCGCAACTCCTCAACTGCGAAGTCCACGCGAGTCGTGAGTTTCCAGTTCTGAGTTTTTAGTTGCCAGTGGGAGCGGTCCAAAGGAGTTGCTCAGGTCGGTGGGTTCCAAAAAAACCCTGACGGCGATTTCCGGTTGTAGATGCGACGAATGTGGATGATGGCGGGAGTCCCGAGAACCGGCTACAGCGCCCTGAAAGACCAGATTATCCGCTCCGTAGAGTCGATTCCATTCAACATTGCAGAAGGCTGTGGAGCCACGAGCCAGAAGGAATTCGCCCGCTACCTTGACATCAGCATCAAGTCGACCATGGAGCTCGACGCGCAGCTCCTGCTCGCTCGAGACTACGACATTCTCGAAGGCGGTCAGTGGGAGCGCCTGAACGACCTGACAGTGGAGGTTCGCCGCATGCTTTGCGGCCTGAGGTCGAAGGTCCTCCGCGACGGGGATCAAAACTGAAAACTGAAAACTGAAGAACTGGAAACTCGCGACTCGCATGGACTTGCTCTATGGTCCTCCAGCCGCCGCTCTCCCTGCTTCCCTCCCCGAAAAAATGCATCCTCCCAGAAATGTCCCCTCCAGCGCCCGGTAGCCGTGCATCCCTCCCCCGCCAAATCCGGCAACTTCGCCCGCCGCAAAAAGGCCCGGAATAACCTCTCCATTCGAGCCGAGCACCCTCGCCGATAGATCAGTCTCCAGCCCGCCCAGTGTCTTTCGCGTGAGAATGTTGAGGCGAACCGCGATCAGAGGTCCGGCCTTCGGATCAAGCAGCCGGTGCGGCTTTGCAACCCTGATGAGCTTGTCCCCGATGTAGCTGCGCGCGCTCCGCAACGCCGCGATCTGGAGATCCTTCGTGAACGGGTTCTCCATCTCCCTGTCCCGTGCAAAGACCTCACTTTCCACCCGGGCAACATCGAGCAGCGGCGTATCAGTGAGCTCGTTCATGCGGCGGACGAGGTCGCGCAGCTCGCGCTCCACGATAAAATCGACGCCATTCTTTTTGAAAGCTTCAACAGGCCCGGGCGCGCCACCACCCACGCGGCTCAGCACGCCGCGAATGCTTCTCCCGGTTAGATCAGGGTTCTGCTCGGAGCCCGACAGCGCGAACTCCTTCTCGATGATCTTCTGCGTGAGGATGAACCAGCTGTGATCGTACCCGGTCTTCATGATGTGGGAAAGCGTTCCCAGGGTGTCGAAACCGGGAAAAAGCGGGACGGGAAGCCTGTTGCCGACCGCATCGAGCCATAACGATGACGGTCCCGGGAGAATGCGAATGCCGTGATTCGTCCAGATCGGGCTCCAGTTGGTGATCCCTTCGACGTAATGCCACATGCGGTCGGGATTCACCACTCTCGCTCCCGCCGCCTGAGTGATGCCGAGCATGCGGCCATCGACGTGATCGGGTACGCCGGAGAGCATTGTTGCCGGCGGGGTTCCCAGCCGCGACGGCCAGTTGCGGCGCACAAGCTCGTGGTTCGCCCCGATTCCCCCTGAGGTCACGATCACCGCCGGCGCACCCAGTTCAAACGTCCCGACAACATCACGGGAACTGGCGGCGCCACGCGCCACATCGGATGGCGCCAGAATCTCGCCGTTGACGCCACTGACTGCGCCGCCGGTGACGTCGAGGCCGCTCACGCGATGCCTGAACCTGAGAGACATGATCCCGCGCGCCTCGGCATCGCGAACGCGGGCAGCGAACGGCTCGATCAGTCCCGGCCCGGTTCCCCAGGTAATGTGAAAGCGCGGGACCGAGTTTCCCGGACCGTTTGCACCATAACCGCCGCGTTCCGCCCATCCGACGACCGGAAAGAATCTCACTCCACGCGAATGCAGCCACGACCGCTTTTCGCCCGCGGCGAAGTTCACGTACGCCTCAGCCCATCTCCTGGGCCAGAGATCCTCCTCCCTGTCGAAGCCGGCGGTTCCCATCCAATCCTGCCATGCGAGCTCGCGGGAATCGCGGATTCGGAGCCGGCGCTGTTCGGGGGAATCCACCATGAAAAGTCCGCCGAGTGACCAGAATGCCTGCCCGCCGAGGCTTTGCTCGGGTTCCTGGTCGAGGATGATCACGCGCTTGCCGGCATCCACTAGCTCACACGCCGCAACAAGGCCTGCGAGCCCGGCACCGACTACAATCGCGTCCGCGTCGTATTTCGTCAGCGCAATTCTCCGTGTGTTCGCCTTGCAGTCATCGCCGGCAGCAGGCCACAATACGTGTATGCATCAACTACGTTCGCTGATTTTCGCCGCTCTTGCCACAGTTGCAATTGCCTGCGTCAAGCCGGGTACGCCGGCCACGCCTCTTGCATCAGACGGATCTTCCCCTGCCGGACCGTGGTCGAGTCCCGCCGGTGCACGGCCTTCCGCCGACCTCGACTCCAGAGAGAGAGAAGTCATCGAGATAGTCGACAAAGGCTCACAGGAAGCACTCGACCTGCTCGAGACACTCGTGAACATCAACAGCGGAACAATGAATTTCGCGGGAGTTAGGCGCGTCGGCGATGTTCTGCGGCAGGAGTTCGACCGTCTTGGCTTCGAGACGGCGTGGATAGACGGCGCACCATTGGGCCGGGCTGGTCATCTGGTAGCCGAGCGCACAGGATCAGGCCCGCGAATTCTCCTCATCGGGCATCTCGACACGGTCTTCGAGCCGACGAGCGCGTTCCAGAAGTTCGAGCGCGTATCCGATTCCACTGCCCGCGGCCCGGGCATCACCGACATGAAGGGCGGAAACGTCATCATCGTGCAGGCGCTCAAGGCGCTTGCCTCCGCGGGGATCCTCGATGGGATG
>JBPCJP010000028.1:0-5198 GCA_051005175.1 Gemmatimonadaceae bacterium
CCCAGCTCAGCACTGTCTTGCCGGGCACATACCCGATTCCGGCGATTCCGCTCGTGTATGGGACTTTCAGGATGCCGACATAGTAGGCCGCCGTTCCCTCAGCGAGGCGTAGTGTGTTCACTTCTCCGAGGATCTGTACCCAGGTTGCCTGGCTGCTCGTGGCGGGCACGGCCGCGTTTGTCGTGAAAGTCGAGCGAACGTTCGCGGAGTAGGCGCTGATCGGGAACATCCTGAGGGTTGCCGCGAGAAGGTCGGGCACCCGGGCATCGGTGACGTTGCCGACGAGTGTGTTCACAGTTGTCTCGATCGGAACGAATCGTATTTCCAGCGGGGGCACCGAGCGGACATCGAGCGCGATCGGAGTGCCCGACGCCGGATACCTGTTGTCGGTTTCATCGACCTCGCGAACAGTGTTGTCCGGATCGACATCGACTATGTACGACAGACCGCCGGTGAGAAGCGCTGCGGGGAGCATCATTCCCCATGAATCAGCCGCTGTGCGCTCATTGACTGCGCTCACGACTGATTCGCCCACCGGATTCATCATTCCCGTCGTGACCAGCTCGCCATTACGGTAGAACCGCGCCCTGACTCTCGGTGCCGCGGAGTTCACCTCGTTCGCCGTGACAAATACGCGCAGGAATGCCGAACGGCCGGCAATGAGCGGCACTGATCCGTCAAATCGCTGCGAGCTCTGCGTGATGTACGCGCCTGCGATAGAAAGATTGAGAGTTGGTGGCCGTGTTACATATGTGAAGGCGGCAGGGACTCTCGTTCCCGCTGTCACCGTAAGTGATTGCGACAGGGAGGCGGGACCATAAGTCTCCGAACCCACATCGAATGTTCGTCCGGTGACTGTATATGCGCCGGGTGCGAGCCTCGCGAGTCGCTGCACGCCTCGTATCACGACGGTGAAGTTGTTGGGCCCCGCCACATCCCATACCGGCGTCGCGCCGGCGGGAAGGCCGCTCGATGTCAGGTCGATGCTCCCCGTCGTCGCAACGTAGTTCGCCTGGAGCTGGACCGGCGTGGTGGAGGCGACGATGGTGAAGGTCGACTGGATTGGCGATCCTGCGTAAACCTCATCGCCCGAGGCGGGATCGGCCTGAAGCGTGTATTCGCCAGGGTCGAGGTTCCCGACCTCCGTGGAGGACTTGAGGTTTACGAAGAACCCTGACCCGTTGTAGATCGTCGCAGATGCATCGACTCCGGGAGGAAGCCCGACGATCGCTACGTTCGCGATTCCCGTCGCCAGCGTGAAGTTCACGTTCACTGTTGCCGGAGCGGTACCGACGACTACTTCGACGACCTGCGAGAGAACCGCCGGGAGGTAGCTGGCCTTTGCCCCCACCGCCTTCGCCGCCGTGACCGTGTACGTTCCCGGCAGGAGGTCGGCAATTGTTCGCGACGCGTTGACTGTGATCGGGGGTGTTCCGGCAGCGCCCTGAACCGTGACCGGCGCCGATATCTCAGCGGGAAGGTTGCCGATGTTGACGGTAAGACTGCCCGTTTTCGGGGCAGTCGGTCCGCCGTCGCACGCCTGCATGACGAGGCCGGAACCGAGCAGGGCGGCGACGGCGAATAGTCGTATCGAAATCATCCTGAAGAATACACCAGTTTGCCCGGGGCGCTCCCCCGGGGCGGAAAAAATCTACCCGGCGGCCGAATCCTCCGAGTACATCATCGCGCCGGCCATTGTTGCCAGGATGAGGTTGACGAGCCAGATGACGGCGTACGTCAGCCACAGTCCCACAGACATCATCCCCATCGCCAGATAGTTACTGGTCATGATCAGGCCGAACGTAAAGAAGATCATCGCGACGTAGGTGGCGGTTTTGGGACCGGGGCCGAATCGAGGCCGCACCGCGGCGTACGTCCAGACGAGAAGCATCCCGATGACGAGGTTCATTATGACGAAGCCGGCGATCTGGCTTCCCGACATAGCCGCCATCGCATCGCCAAGCCCTTCCTTGAACGCGTTCGCCTCGGCGGTCATCCGCTCGCCTAGCAGGAACATATTGGCGATGAAATCGATCGCCGTAAGCACTACGCCTGCGACTATTCCGCCTGTTACGACTTTCGAGGTGTTGATGGCCATGCTGTGCTCCACTCAGAAAGGTTTGCCTCCAGGGAACAGCAATCAGCGCCACTATAGTATGTGTTTGGCCTTCCGCGGGACAGCGTCTTTAACGAAGCCTTACGCGTGACATGCTGAAGGGAGACATGTCGAACCGGGATGCCCCGGCAGATACAAGCTCTGCCTGTATCTCCCCGATCGCGCTCGCGAACTTGAATCCGTGCCCGGAGCAGGCGCTCGAAACCAGCACCTGCGGGTGCCCGGGGTGAAAGTCGATTATGAAATCGCGGTCACGCGTGTTCGTGAACAGGCAGACATCGCTGTCGATGACGGTTGCCTCCGCGAGGCCGGGAAGCACGCTGCCGAGAGCGCGCCTGAGGGGTTCGATGTCGCTTTCGCGAATTTCGCGATTCACGGCGTCAGCATCGCTCACGATCTCGCCCGAGTGCATCACGCTCGCCTTTACACCACGGGCAAGCCGGGGAAATCCGTAGCATATCTCGCCCGGCACGTACTCATGAGCCCAGATGGGCATCGCCGGTGACTCGTAAGCCGGGTTCGCGCCTGGCTCGAGCCAGAAGACTGCCTGCCGTTCGACCTCGAGGTGGAGGTTCAGGTCGCCAAGGATCTGCGGATTTCGCGCACCCGCGCTGATGACAAGCCGTTTTCCCGAATAGACGCCGAAAGGAGTGGTTACCTCTACACCATCAGCGAGCGCGCTCCACTTCTCCACTGGCTCCTCGAAGCGAAGATCAGCGCCTTCCTCGGCAGCGAGCTTGAGGTGGGCTGCATTTCCTGCTTCAGGATTCAGATACCCGGCACGCGGGTCGAACACCGCAACGTCCCCATCCCGCAGGCTGAAGGCCGGAAATCTTTCCGCGACCTGCGCGGCGCTCAGCACTTCGCATGGAAGCGAGTGCTCCTGGGCGCTCCGCAGCGTTCCCCGGACGAGCCCGCCATGTTCGGGGCCGATCATGAGCCCACCGGTAATTTCCATCAGCCGGATCCCTGTCCGGCTTTCGAGCTCGCGCCACAGCTCGTGCGCGCGCTGGACAATCGGCACATACAGCGGGTTCTCGAAGTACATCTCGCGGATGATCCGGCTGTCCCCGTGGGATGATCCGTAGGGATGACCCGGCCTCCAGCGGTCGAGGCCGAGAACTTTTTTTCCGCGAAGCGCGAGCCGGGCCGCTGTAGCGCTGCCCATGGCGCCGAGTCCGGCGACTATTACGTCGAAGTGGGTCGGAGGCATTGGGGTTCCTTGTCTTGCCACACCAGTCCGGGGGATGCATCGTAACCGTCAGATGCCACACAACGCAACGTGGGTCCGCCCGGAGGACGACGAGCTCGACCTGTACGGTGTGACCCACCGGGGGAATGTCAGATCCGAGAACCAGGATCACTTCATGGTTTCGACGGTGCATCCCCAGGTGGTGGTTCACGCGACGAGCCTGCCCAACCCCGAGACTCTGCCGCTCCGCGGGACGCGCCTCGCGACAGTTCTCGTAATTGCCGACGGGGTCGGTGGAGCGAAGGCAGGGGACGAGGCGGCGCGGCTCGCCACCGAGGCGGTGACACGGTACGTCGCCACCACGCTTCGCTCGTACCATTCCGCGGGATCGTCGACAGAGAGTGAGTTGCTCGACGCGCTGAAGGAAGCAGCGCTCGACGCCCACGCCGCGGTTCTCGCTGAATCAGCCAGGCGGCCTGATCGCGCTCGCATGGCGACGACACTAACAGTTTGCATCGTGGTTTATCCACATGCGTACGTGATCCAGGTCGGCGACAGCCGGCTTTACCTCTATGCAAATGGGAAGCTGAGCCTCCTTACCCGCGACCAGACAGTGGCGCAGTCACTCGTTGACCAGGGGCTGATGCCGCCGGAGCGGGTTGCGCTGTCGCCGTTCAAGCATGTGCTCTCGAGCGCGATCGGCGCCGACGAAGCGATGCCCGAGGTGACGAGTTTCGACATCAGCGTCCGGGACTCCCTGATCCTGATGTGCAGCGACGGGCTGACGAAGCATGTGACAGACGAAGAGATCGCCGACTGCATCAGCAGGATGACGTCATCTCAGCAGTGCGCCACAGAGTTGCTCACGCTGGCGCTGGAGCGAGGGGGAAGCGACAACATCACCATCATAGCGGGGAGAGCGTTGCCGCAGGTGGGCGGAGACTGACTACGGATTGCGGACGTACTGCGGACTTGGACTGCAGACCACTACGGGCTACGGGCCAATGACCAGGTTGCGGAAGAAGAAGCGGGGAGTCACATTACGAAAGGCATTCATATGACACCACCAGAACGCATCCGCAGCCTCGCTTCCTATTACTACCGGACCCTGAACACGGGCCCGCGGAGGCGCATGCGCGAATAGCGCAGCCACTCTCTGTTTTTCCGGGGCTCGTGAAATTCTTCACGGGCCCTTTTTTTATTCCACGCCGGAGTCCATGTGTCAAATCACCCGCACGAGAATTCATCAGATGCACCCGCCGCCAGCGTAATGCAGAACTGGAGCGCGTACTCGGATGCTGATCATGAAGTCTGGCAGATTCTCTATGCGAAGCGCATGAGAGAACTCGAATCAACGGCAAGCGATGTGTTCCTCAACGGTGCGGAGCTGATAGGTCTTTCGGAAAACAGCATCCCCGACCTTGCCGAAGTGAATCGCAGGCTCGACGCGCGCACCGGCTGGAATGCGGTGCCGGTCGGAGGATTCCTGCCGGCAAAAGAATTCTTCGCGTCGCTGGCGCGGCGACAGTTCCCCACCACTGTCACGATTCGCTCGCGCGACAGCATCGACTATGTACCCGAGCCGGACATCTTCCACGATGTCTTCGGCCATGTTCCGCTGCATTCAGACCCGTCATTCGCCGATTTCCTTCAGCGGTTCGGAGAGGCCGCAAGCCTCGCGAAATCCGAAACCGAAGTCGAGATGATGGCGCGCTTCTTCTGGTTCACTGTTGAATTCGGGCTGGTCAACGAGCGCGGCCAGACGCGAATCTATGGAAGCGGACTCATTTCATCGGCAGGAGACGCTGCGAACGCCCTGGGACCTCTATGCGACAGACGGCCTTTCTCGGTCGAGGCAGTTGTATCTCAGCCTTTCCGGATCGACGACCT
>JBPCJP010000029.1:0-10060 GCA_051005175.1 Gemmatimonadaceae bacterium
TGGCGGTCGACGGTGACCGGATAGTGCGGGTCGGGAACCTCAGCGGTGCCCGGGCGAATTCCGAGATAGACGCGCGCGGCCTCGCTGTAGCGCCCGGTTTCATCAACATGCTGAGCTGGGCGACGGAGACGCTTCTCCGTGACGGTCGTGGCGTCTCGGATCTGCTCCAGGGTGTCACCCTCGAGGTTTTCGGCGAAGGCTCGTCAATGGGACCGCTCAACGACAGGATGAAGCAGGACGAGATCGACCAGATGGGTGACATCAAGTACGACATTGCGTGGACGACGCTCGGTGAGTACCTCGAGTATCTCGAAAAGAAGGGAGTCTCGCCCAACGTCGCATCCTTCGTCGGGGCGACAACGGTTCGGGTCCACGAACTCGGGCATGTAGACCGCGCGCCGACTCCTGCCGAACTCGAACGGATGCGGGCGCTGGTGCGGCAGTCGATGGAGGAAGGGGCGCTGGGTGTTGGCTCTTCGTTGATCTACGCTCCCGCATTCTACGCGAAGACGGATGAACTCATCGCGCTCGCAAAGGCTGCAGCACCTTATGGTGGCTCGTACATCTCCCACATGCGGAGTGAAGGAGTCCGGCTTCTCGAATCGGTCGACGAACTGATGCGAATCGCGCGCGAGGGCGGGGTCGCGGCTGAGATCTATCACCTCAAGGCAGCCGGAAACGACAACTGGAACAAAATCCCCCTCGTGGTAGCGAAGGTGGATTCGGCCCGCGCAGCCGGCCTCGACATCCGGGCAAATATGTACACATACACGGCCGGAGCGACGGGACTCGACGCGGCGATGCCGCCCTGGGTTCAGGAGGGCGGATACAACGACTGGGCGAAGCGCCTGAAAGATCCTGCGATACGCGCCCGCGTCGCGCAGGAAATGCGCACCCCGACCGCGGAATGGGAGAATTTCTTCACTGCCGTCGGCACGCCGGACCGGATCATTCTCGTCGGTTTCAGAAATGATTCGCTGAAGCCACTCACGGGGAAGACTCTGGCGGAGGTGGCGCAGATGCGCGGGAAATCTCCCGAAGAGACAGCGATGGATCTCGTCGTAGAGGATGGAAGCCGGGTGGGAACAGTGTACTTCCTCATGTCCGAGGAAAACGTCAGGAAGCAGGTTGCGATTCCATGGATGAGCTTTGGTTCCGACGGAGGAGCACCGGCCGCCGAGGGGGTTTTTCTCAGGTCAAATCCCCATCCGCGGGCATACGGCAATTTCGCGCGCCTGCTCGGCCGGTACGTCCGCGAGGAGAAGATCATCCCGCTGGAAGAGGCGATAAGGCGGCTGACAACGCTTCCCGCGCGGAACCTGAAAATCTCGAGTCGCGGCTCTCTTACACCGGGTTATTTCGCGGACATCACGATCTTCGATCCCGCGAAGATCACCGACAACGCAACGTTCGAGAAACCTCACCAGTATGCGACCGGCATGGTGCATGTGTTCGTCAATGGCGTCCAGGTCGTAAAGGACGGAGAGCACACTGGCGCAAAGCCCGGTCGCTTCGTGCGCGGGCCGGGCTGGAAGGGGAACAGGGACTAGCATGCGAGGAGAAAGTAGAATCGCAGCCTTGGCGCTTGTCGCACTTGTCACATCCGTGTCAACGGCTCGAGGGCAGGGCCCAGCGGATGACGACGCGCGCGTGCGGGAATTCGACACCTACGTTGTAAACGCAATGCGGGACTGGAAGACAACCGGGCTGGCAGTTGCGGTCGTCAAGGACGGCCGCGTCCAATTCTCGAAGGGATATGGGCTCCGCGAGCACGGGAAGCGCGAACCGGTGGATTCGCAGACCCTGTTCGCCGTCGCATCAACCACCAAGGCAATGACCGCGTCAGCGATCGGAATGCTCGTCGATGAGGGAAAGGTCAAATGGGACGACCCGGTGACCACGCACCTCCCGAACTTCCAGCTGCACGATCCTTACGCGACGCGAGAGCTCACGGTCAGAGACCTCCTCACGCATCGGGGTGGACTGGGGAATGCCGACTACCTCTGGTACGCATCCGACTTCCCGGCCGACACCATCATGCAGAAGCTCCGACTCCTGCAGCCGAGGTATTCACTCAGGTCCGGATTCATCTACCAGAACGTGATGTACATAATGGCCGGCGAGGTAATCGCTGCCGCGAGCGGGATGCCGTGGGAAGCGTTCATGAGAACCCGCATCTTCGATCCGCTCCGAATGACCCGCACATATCCGCTGCTGCGCCTCGTCCCGCCGGGCTCAAATGCGGCTTCACCGCACTATCTCTTCGGAGGCGACACGATTGCAGTGGTCCGCGCAGATGAGGCCCAGGCGATCGGTCCCGCAGGCGACGTGTGGTCCACGGCAGCCGATATGTCGAAGTGGATGTTGTTTCTTCTCGACAGCGGGCGCGTGGACGGCAAGCGCCTCCTCGCTCCCGACACATGGGCCGAGCTTTTCACGCCCCAGGTGATAGTCCCGCCCGACGAGTTCTACCCGTCGCAGGAATTCACGAAACCCCAATGGAGGACGTACGGTCTTGGATGGTTCCAGCATGACTATCATGGGCAGAAACTCGACTTTCACACGGGCAGCCTTGCCGGGATGGTGGCCATTGTCGGGTTGATACGCGGCGAGCGTTTCGGTGTCTACGTGGGTGGAAATGTCGACCATTCCGAGATTCGCCACGCACTGATGTACAAGGCGGCTGACTTATGGACAGGCACTCCGTCGCGCGACTGGAGCACCGACCTTCTTGGTGTGTACGAGAAACGCAGGATCCGCCGGGATTCAGTACGGCTCGCGGCCGAGGCGAAGCGCATTGGCAATACGCGTCCGAGCCTGCCGCCGGCGAAGTATGCCGGATCATATGATGACCCAAATTTTGGTCGCGTGACTGTGAGTGAAGTGGCAGGAAAACTGCGCTTCTCTGCCGGGAAGGCGCTTCAGGGAACACTGGAGCACTGGCACTACGACAAGTTCAGGGTGAAGTACGACGACAGGTGGCAGGGCACGGACATCATCACATTCACGATCGGCGACGGCGTTCCATCATCACTCGCGCTTTCCGGATTTGCATTCCGCCGCATTCCCGAGAATCAGGCACCCGCGACTCAATAGAGGTTTTGAAATGAAGCATCTCCCATTCGTTGCCATCATGGCCGGGCTACTCGCTTCGGCAACCCCGCTGCATGCTCAACTCTTCTATGTCGGCCTGAGGGGCGGGGCGGGCATACCCACTGGATCATTTTCCGAGATCTCCAGCACTTCAGAGGCCGGCGTTCTCGATGGCGCAAAGACTGGATTTGGCTACGGCCTCGATGCCGGAATCAATCTTGGGCCGCTGGGCTTCTATGCCGGCTTCGACAGGATGAGATTCGACTGCGCCGAGCAGTCGTGTGGCGCCAGGGACAGCAAGTACAAGCTGCAGGGTGCGAGCGCGGGCGTGAGGCTTTCAGTTCCGCTGTTTCCGTTCGGCAAGCCGTGGGTCAAGGGAGGAGTGACGTTCAACGAGCTCGACGCGGAGTTCGGGGATGCGTCGAGCGCGCCGCAGTTCACCACGGAGCGATCACCCGGTTACGAACTCGGCGCAGGGATCGACATACCGATCGCGGGGGGTTTCTTCAGCGTGACGCCGCAGGTCAGATATGTCGGACAGAAGCTCGACTACAGGATCCCCGGCGTGACGACGGGTGGGGAGGTCTCGACTGCGGCGAACTATTACACGATAGACCTGGGGCTCCGGCTCCGGAGCCCCCTCTAGCGGCAGTCTAGAACTTCAAGCCGTCCTCCGTAACCGGGACTGACTCGCTGCGGCCGCCGGAGCATGGGCCTATCGCATCGCCGACGTTAGGAAGCGAAAAGCTCTGGCCTGAGGCGCCGGTAGTGATCGTGAAGGCGTAGGATTTTCCGTCGAGCAGGCCACCGGTTGAAGTTTCGCCTTTCTCGATCACACCGCTGATCTGTGTCGTACTGCCGCTCGCGCTCAGGCAGGTGATGCGGCCGCGGAATCGCGAGAGCCCGGCAGGACTGTTGTGGATGAACTGGATCGTGCCGCTGGCCTGACTCGATCCGGCCGGCGCCTGGGCATCTGCCGTGAGCTTCCGGGTGTCCCGGTCGACCTTGCTGATGGCGGACCCGCTGATTCGCGCTCCGCCCTGTGCGTACAACGATTCAGGGGGTGTCGATCCCGCTGTGAGGATCACTGCGGCCAGCGTCAGCGCTGCAACATGGGAAGATCGAGGTAAGAGTCTGACGGGATTTTTCTTCATCAAGTGGCTCCATGACGGGGACGATCCAGCGGGCGCGGCCGGGGCCGGCAAACCGGAGTCTGCTCTATCATTAGACGTACACCTCCCACACAAGGTTGCTCCCACGCACGGGCTGCGCCAGCCATATTTCCCTGGCACCAGGAGGCGGCCAACAGTGTCAAATGAACAGGTGAACCGCGCTATCCTTGCGCTGGACCCCATAAAGAGGGCTTTTCAGACGCGCCGCTTGCCAGAATGAGCACTTTCGAGGAAAAATTCCGGGCTTCGATCTCGGTGGGAGTAGCCATTTTCCGCATTACCCCGCGTCAGATGAATCAGGCGGTCGTCAGGATAGCGGTATTCGCGATTTCACTTGCGTTTGCCGACACCGCCGCTGCGCAGAGTGTCGATTCGCTCTGGACCATCAGGGGCGGCAGTCACGCGGGCATCACTGTGCGAATCGACGTCGAGGCCGCGAGCAGGGAAGGCCGGTTCTGGCGGCTCTCGAAAGGCTACGGATCCCCCCGGATAGTGGGCTGGATTCCATCGCGGCTGCCAGTCGCGGTGGCGTTCCAGCGCGGCTCCGGCATTTCCGCGGCTGACTCGGCCGCGTTCTGGTCGACGCTTAGGCTGCTGGAGGCAGACCTCGGGATGCATTTGTTCGAACCTGCTACGCTGGCACTCGGCGGAGATCCCGAGGACGTAGTGGTGGTGGGGATCCGGGCGAGGTCAGGGAGCGACGGGCTCACCCTCGTGACGTGGGACGGATTCGGGTCGTTATACGATGCCCGGGTATTCCTGCGTTCGCGCGCCACGCTGCATGACCGCCGGATCGTCACTCATGAGATGATGCACGCCCTCGGCTTCGGGCATACGACCGCGTGGGCCTCGGTGATGACTCCATCGTACCATCAGCTCGCGCGACTGACAGCGCTCGATGTCGCGTATGCGCAGGCCGCGATCGCATCGCGCGCCGCGGCCGAGCGGGAGGACATGTGGAGCCGGCTCGCGCTCGCCGTATCGCGGGAGCCCGAAAGCTTCACCGGATACGATGCGTGCGAGCCGTTTTCGCTGCCGGTCAGATTTCCGGGAGAGTGTACGTTCTTCCCTTGTTCTGCTCCGTCAGCCAGCTGTGGAGCGGCGCGAAATACCGGACCATTGCCTGGGCGTTGAGCTCCTGGCCCGTCGTCTCCCTTAGAACGTCCCGCCACGGGCGACTCGCTCCCGGTGCCATCAGCGCCTTCAGAAAATCGCCCACTGCCCGGCTTCCGAAATAATCGGTGTCATACGGGCTTTGCTTGAGGATGTTCGTGGCGATGTGATTGTGCAGCTGGAACAACAACGCCTGGGACAGCGCGTAATCGTAATATTGGCCGGGATCGTCATTGATGTGCGTCTTCGTGAGCGCATCGGCGAACTGCTCGCCGCGCGGCGCCGGCGGCGCGATCCCCTGATATTTTGCCGCTAGCTCCCACCATTTTGAATTGAACTGGTCAGGCGGAAGATTCTTCGAGTAGAGCTCGTGCTCGAACCGGGTCATCGTGCCGGTTGAGAACGGCATGAACACGACGTACTGGAGGGCTTCCTTCAGCATCGTCTGGATGGAGTCGGGCCTGGCATCCTGCCCGATCACGCCGCGGTTGGCGAGGAACCGGCGTTGCCCTGACGCAAGTTCCATGAGCGTTCCGATTCCCTCGTGATACGCCCGGTTGGCGCCGCGCCGAAGCACCGGCGGCACATCGGGATTCGTATACATCATATAGTAGTAGACGTGCCCGAGCTCGTGGTGAGACGTGCCATACCAGTCAGCGTTCGGCTCGACGCTCATGAGCGATCTCACATCGCCTGCGAGGTCCATGTGCCAGGCTGACGCGTGAGTGTTCTTCTTGAACGGTGATCCGGGCGGAAGAGCATAAAGCGACGACTTGTCCCAGAATGACTGCGGGAGAGCGTCGAACCCCAGGCTCCTGAAGAACTCCTCTCCCTGCCGCACGATCCACTCCGGAGTCCTCGAGCGGAACGCATCGTCGAGATTGAGCCCCTCCACATTTACCAGCGACGACCAGTCCTGCGCCCACCTGTTTGGGATCCAGTGCGCCGGTATGAGATCCGGGACCGGCTGGTTGTACTTTTTCGCGAGCTCGTACCGTGCCCAGGTATGAAGCTCGCGGAACAGCGGCCGCAGCTCGCGGTTCATCATGTCGGTGAGCTGAAGCATCTCATCCGCGCTCATTCCGTACTCGGACACCTGGTACGTAAAGAAGTCGGGATATCCGAGAGCCTGCACGGTCTGGTTGCGAAGGCCGCGGAGCTCGACGATGCCGGGCTTGAGAGTCGGGCCTATAGCCTTCGATGCTTCCCAGTATGCGCGACGGTCGGCGATGTTGCTGCTGTTCCGCAGTACCGAATCGATCTGGTTGGGCGTCACCTCCTGTCCCGCGACAGTAAAGCGGTAGCCGTAGAGCTTCTGGTTCTGCGCCGCGTCCGCCGCAATGCGGCGCCGTACAACTTCGGCGACAGTCTGGGGACCGTTACCCGCGTTGTAGAGCATCGCTTCGAGCTGCGTACGCTGAATCGGGGTGACAACATCGGCTGCAGCAAGGAAGCCGCGAATCGTGGCAATGTTCTGCGTGCTGCCAACGAACGCATTCAGCGCTTCCGCGGCAGCGCGCTGCCGGATCGCATTGGTCGAGTCACCTTCGACGATCCGGGTATTGGCCGCCCATTGGGTTTCAGAGCTTGCCGCGTAGAGCCGCTGGTATTCGCGACTGTACGAATCGAGGTATGACTGCACGGCGGCCTGAGTGACCGAGCCGGTCACTCCCGTCCCGGTCGATGAGGCGCATGCGGAAAGAATCGCAGTGGCACATAGGCCTGCGACGAGTTGGCGCATTGTCGGGATCTTCCTTGTTGGGGTTCGCTCCCGTACCAGCTCGGTCACCACGGGAGGTGCGGCAGCATTGACCGCTGCTCGGCGGGGGTGAGGGAGTGGCGTGGCTGCCAGCCCTTCTTTTTCCGGGCAACCATCAGCCAGGTGTCCTTCCAGTCGTTGAAGAGCTTCGTGACCAGCAGGTAGGGCGGGCGCACGGCAGGCGGAAGCTTCTGCAGCATGTGATCGACGCCGCGGAGCTCTAGGATCTCGAGGTTCAGGTATGCCGCCATTTTTTCCAGGTCGTCCCTTACATACTCCCGAATGTGGCCTCTCCACGGAATCTCGGACCAGTAGAAGGTTTCGTAGGCGGTGAGGTTGGTGCGGCCGAGAAGCACTTCGATGCGTTTCTTGATGTTTACCTGGTTGGGAACGGTTATGAAGAGAAGTCCTTCAGGTGTCGTCCGCTCGAGGAGGTCGTTCATGAGCTCCCGCGGCGAATCGTGAATGTGCTCCAGGACATCGTGCATCATCACCATTTCGAAGCGGCCTGGTTCGAACGGGATGCCCTGGCCGCTGTGAAGACGGAAGTCGATCCCGCTGTCGCGCGTGAACTCGAGAATCTGGTCCCGCTGGCCGGGCTGCCTGTGCCAGTCCTCGTCGAGATCGTCGCACCCGGCGCATTCGAATCCCAGAGCCTGGAGGATCGCTGTTTTGTCGCAAGGGCCGCAGCCGAAGTCGAGAATGCGGGCACCGGGCTGGAGATACCTGAGTGCGGTGTTCGCAATTGTTGCGTAGGCTCCGTCGTGCTTGATCGGGGTCATGTAACCCTCGATCGGGAACCGCTCGCAGACATCGCTGATTGCCCTGTCTATTGTTGACATCCAGTGCTTTCCTGTGGCTGAAATCCCGGTGGTTCTGCGCCGCCCTAGCGGGCGGGAACCTCCCACTGCAGATCGGCGGCGTGCAGGGTTGTGCTCGTGTTGAAGAAAATCCTCTGCCCCGGCCGATGCGCGTGGATGTGAATGTTTCCATCCCAGTCCAGCAAGCGGAATACCAGACTTTGCGCCGTGGGGGCGGTCTCCCTGCCGGAGACCGAATCGACGTCGGATAAATAGAACGACATGTCGCCCATCGAGTCGAACCCCGAGTACGCGCGCCGCCGCAGTTTGTCGTCGACCGTACATCCGCGTTCGTCAATGAAGCAGGTGCTGTTCTGGTCGAGCCTCAGCCCTCCGTCCTGGCTGATTCCGACGACCCCGACATGCCGATGCTGGGTGCCCTCGCGCTGGGGGTCGAGGAGCGCTTCGTTGGCGATGAGCCTTACCGCGGCGGCCCCCGGCCCCCTGATCGTCACGGCGTAATCCGTTCCGGGTTCAGGCTCTCCCCCGACGCCCAGCCGGCCTTTCACAATTAGGTCGCCTTCGATGATCGTCGGCTCCTGCCGGCTGGCGAGCCGGACAGCGACGCGGCGGGCGAGTTCATCGTAGTCGAGCGCCTGCTTCACGTATACCGTGTCGGTGAACCTGGCGGTGTGATGTGTTGCCTCCTGGACGCGCGGCGGATGTGCGACGTATGCGGCAAGCGCTACAAGGACGGTGACGGAACGCAGCATCTGATCTCCTGTTGGTGTTCACGACGGCTAGTCGAGCAAATTTGGGGCGAGGCTCCGCGGAACGCTTGGCGTAGGGCGGGATTTTGAGGACTTCGGGTTGAGGCAGTTTGTCCTGAGCCCGCAAGTATCCTCGACCCTCAATCCGCGGCCCTTAAGCGAGGGGCGGCTTTCTGTCGGTCTTGTGTCTCCCCATCGGTTGTGTGATTATTAGAGGCTGTTCACAACTCGACGCCGGATCGCTTTACACCGGCGCGCCCTTGGGTCCCCACCGGCTTTCAGCAGCGGCTGCACCCGGCGCAAGCGGATGGATACCTGCCTCTCACTGGGGTGAAATGGTCCACCCGCGTTTTTGTTGAATGTGGATGGCACCTGCACCCGTTCCCGCAACCAATCGAATTCGGCGCGCCTCAACCGCCCGCCCCTCAGGATCCTTAATGGCACGCGTAACCCCGCTCCACCACTATCGCAACATCGGCATCATGGCCCACATCGATGCCGGGAAGACGACCACGACCGAGCGAATTCTCTACTACACCGGAAAGTCCCACAAAATCGGCGAAGTGCATGAAGGCACCGCGACGATGGACTGGATGGAGCAGGAGCAGGAGCGCGGAATCACGATTACGTCTGCTGCCACGACGGCATTCTGGACGCGCAACGGGATCGAGTACCGAATCAACATCATCGATACCCCCGGCCACGTCGACTTCACGGTGGAGGTCGAGCGCTCGCTTCGCGTGCTCGACGGGGCAGTCACGCTTCTTGACTCCGTCGCCGGCGTCGAGCCGCAGACTGAGACCGTCTGGCGGCAGGCCGACCGCTACATGGTGCCGCGCCTCATCTTCTCGAACAAGATGGACCGCGTCGGCGCGAACTTCGATCGCTGCCTCTCGATGATCCGCGATCGCCTCACGAAAGAAGCCTACCCGATCCAGCTGCCTGTCGGCTCCGGCGAGCTGTTCACGGGCCACATCGATATCATCGAGCGCAAGCAATACATCTTCGACGACGCCACACTGGGCAAGTCTTTCGAAGTGGTGGACGTTCCAGATATCTATAAGGAAGCCGTCGAGAAGGCCCGCCACGAGGTGATCGAAGCAGCCGTCACGCACGACGAAGCGATGATCGAGAAGTACTTCTCGGGCGTCGAGCTCACCAACGATGAGGTGCGTCACGCAATTCGCACGGCGACTGTCGGTGGCTTCATCGTGCCGGTGCTGGTCGGCGCATCCTTCAAGAACAAGGGCGTCCAGGCACTGCTCGACGCGGTAATCGACTACCTGCCGTCCCCGGTCGAAGTGCCGGCAATCGAGGGACACACGCCGCACAACGACACGAACAAGGAAACCC
>JBPCJP010000030.1:0-23891 GCA_051005175.1 Gemmatimonadaceae bacterium
GCGACTCTCGCATTCGCGAAGTCGCCCTTTGCCGCGTGGGCGACGCCGCGAGCATACCATGCCATCGCAGTCGGCATCCGCAGGGTAGCAGGCGGCAGCGGCTCGGCGAGAATGTCGTCCCACCGGCCGAAAGTCGTCAGGGTGAGAACGTAATACGGCACCATCTCCTGGAGCATTCCGACGCTCTCGGCTACGTCCATGTTCACTTTTCCCTTGAGCGTCTTCGCCGCCTCTATCGCCTGCTCGCTCCGGCCGGCCAGCGTCGAGACGAACGCGAGGAAATGAATATTGTGCGGATAGTAGCCGAGTGAGTAGAGAGTGGGATTTGGCTGGCCTTCGACGAACACCTCGTCCGTATGAATCGCGTGAACGTTGCTCTCGGCGGCGTCATTGTAGCGCCCTACACGCACATAGATGTGTGCGGGCATGTGGACCATGTGGCCGACCCCGGGCATCAGCTTCGCAAGACGCTCCGCGCACGGAACCGCAAGCTCCGGATTCACGGCTTCGACCGCATGGATGTAGTAGTGGCACGCGCCCGGATGGTCGGGGTTGCGCGAGATCACGCGCTCGAGATCCTTCACAACTTCCGCAATGCCAGGATACGGCTTTCCCCCCGGCGTCCAGTAATTCCATGGCCGCAGGTCCATCATCGCCTCAGCAGCGAGGGTCACGGCGTCGAGGTCGTCGGGATACTTCGTCGCGACAGCCTTCATGGCAGCAGCGTACGCGCTGTCGAGGCCGGCCCTGTTGGCGGAAGGCACCGCCGCATATCGCATCCTGAGCGCGTCGATGTACGCGCGCTGCCAGGCGGGCTTGTCGCGGCTCGCGGCAATCGCTTTCTGCGTTGCCTCATAGGCCAGGACGCCGCTCGCGGAATCCATCCCCGCGTTCACGTGGGGACCGTACGCGTATGCGACTCCCCACCAGCACATTGCACACGACGGATCGAGCTCCGCGGCCCGCGTGTATGCGCGGATCGCCTCGGCGTGGTTGAATCCGTACGTCAGCCGGAGCCCCTGGTCGAAGTACTTCTGCGCCTCGGGGACCGCTGTCTGGATCGATTTCTGGTGCGCGCCGAGGTTGTCGTAAAGCGGCACCGCGCCCTGGGCGGGAAGGGTCGTGACAGCCAGAACCAACAGAGCGGGAGCGAGAGCGATAGCACGCATGTTCGCCTCCTGGAAATGTTATGGACTTCCATATTCGAGAAACAGGTACTCGACCGCAAGACCACGGGGTACCGAGCGCGGGCGAGCGCCGCAGGTTCGACCCCTGTTCGTCCGCGATCCCGATAGCATTGCCTGAGGCGGCAAACCAGTAGCGTCGCAACTGCGTCAAACACACCTCAGGGACTTCAACTCAGCGAGGAAATCGCCTTGATGCGCGCGCTATTCATGCTCTGTCTCGCCGTGGCGCCTCTGGCTCAGGCGCAGACATCCGCGATCGACACCGCCGAAGCGCGGCTTTACTTCGACGAGCTGGCTCTTTTAGGGGCGGCAGACGGCCCTCTTCGATAGAGTCGCAGTCCAGCTTGGCCAGTACGAGCTCCAGGAGACCTTCGTGCGCGGGTTCGCATATGCATCAGGCCCGGCATATGCGCTGCTGCTCGATGCCGCCGGAATCCCGTGGCGACAGGGCCTGGGACCATCAGCCGATATTGGTGCCATGGCTGCGGCCGCCTACGGAATTACAGCGGTCACGCCCGATCGGTCTGACTCGCTAATATCGCGCTACGCAGGCGCTCGCATGATCACCGAGGAACGGGCGCGCAAATCGAGGCGCATCGACAACGAGGCGAAGCTCCGCGAGCGCTTCGTCGACGGACCGGTGCTCACGCTTCCCGTAGCAGGGAAGTTCAGCTTCTCGTTCGATCCCAATGGGCGCTGCGGTGCTCCCTGGCGCCGGCATTGTCTACGAGAGCTCGCGAATCGCTGATGAGTGGGGAGTCCTTGAGGTATCGTCAGGCGGCGTGCTGTTTCTGCGCCAAGAGGATGGTGCATTTACGGGGATGGTGGTCGCTGCACCGTCAAGCGCTGAGGGAGAAATTTGTGGAGACGGATGGAAGCTCACCCTCGCGCCGCGGTGGTCTATCGAGCCCGGCGGCGGCAGCAGCAGCTCGTTCAGGCTCGTTCCCGGCCCAACGTAGATGAGCTTGAATCCGGCGGGTTAACGGCGGCCCGACCTATGCAACGTGATGGCCGCATGAGACTCACGGGCAAGCGAATAGCGATACTGATCGCCGAAGGGGTCGAGGACCTCGAGTATTACGTGCCGTTCATGCGCCTCAAGGAAGAGGGCGCTGACGTCGTGGGCGCGGGAATCGATCTCGAGGCCGTGAAGGGCAAGAACGGACTGAGCATCTCTCCGACCGTGCGCGTCGATTCGCTGAAAAGCGCGGACCTCGCCGGACTGGTGATTCCTGGAGGATGGGCGCCGGACAAGCTGCGCCGGTATCCGGCTGTCACGACGCTCACACGCGAGATGAACTCAGCCGGCAAGGTCATCGGCATCATCTGCCACGGCGGTCTCGTTGCCATCTCGGCAGGGATCGTGAAGGGCCGGAGCACGACGGGCTCACTCGGCATCAAGGACGATCTGGTGAATGCCGGCGGAGCGTGGGTCGACGCGCCCGCGTTTCGCGATGGAAACCAGGTTTGGGGCCGCGTGGTCGAGGACATTCCTGATTTCTGCCGCGAGCTCGTCGCGGCGCTGAGTGAGGCATGACTGCGGCGCAACTGCTGTAGATGCTATTGCACCGACGCGACGCCGGGGTCCTTCTTTCCGCGTCCTGGCGCAACGACTACCGGCACTGCAACGCGCTGGCCAGTCGGCCACATCCAGACCTCGAGCGTCATTGTTCCCTCTTTCGCGGGAACGTACGTGAAGTCTGCTGTCTCGCCAGGACCCATTTCCACAATCGCTGACCTCATTCCCTGCAATGCGAGGGGCAGATCTGCGCCGTCGCGCGCGATCGGCTTCCACGTAGCGACTGTCGAGTCGTTGCCGAAGCGGAAGCGGAGAATGTTGTCGGCGTGAATGCTAACCACCCTCAAGCGGTTTTCCTCTCCCAGGACGAGCCTGATCGGACGAGGCCGCATGCGACCGTTCACCAGGAGGAATGATGGGCCGGCCTTCTCGAACACCTGCAGTCCGCCGCCTCCCGCCACGATCAAGTGATCGACGATCGTGTCCCTTGGCGCGTCGCTGACGATTATCGCGCCGTACATTCCGGAGCCGATCTGCCGAAGCTCGTGCAGGTGCGAGTGGTATGGGAACGTCCCGCTTCGCGGCGGCGTGAAATCCGCGGCGAATGAATCGGCGGGAGCAATCGGCGGCATTATCTTCGCGCCAATTCCGCTGAAGCCGGGTACCCCATCGGGATAGCTCTCAATCTCCAGCCCATGCCAGTGAACGCCAGTTGGCTCGTCCATGTTGTTCTTCACCAGCAGCCTCACCGGCTCTCCGCGCTTGAGCTCGAGCACTGGGCCGGGGATGCTCACGGCATCTCGATCGGGCACTGAATCGCCTTTCTGAAGCACGAATCCATATGCGGTCTGACCGCCGAGGAGAGCATTGGGGCGTTTCTGAGCGAGAAGCATGAGGACCCTTCTCCGCGACTCATCGGGCTCTTTGTAATCCGCCGAGGGCGTGACGTGCATTCCGATCACCAGGCCTCGCATCTGGTGTCCGCCCGGGGCCGAATCATGGTGATCGCCGCCATTCCCGCTGGTCACCACGTGCGGATCGGGCGATCCATGCAGTGACGAATGATCCCCGACGTGCGACGCAAAGTGACAGTGAAATACCCAGTTCCCCGGCGTGGTCGGCGCCCACGAGATCGACATCGTGCCGCCCTGCTGCATCGTCTGCATGTTCTGGAGGGGCTGCATCTCCGGCGCGATCGCGGTGTCAGCGCGCTCGCCCCCGCGGCGCGTGACACGGAAGTAGAACCCGTGAAGGTGCATCGGGTGCTCGATGGCCGCGGCGTTGATGAACCGCCAGTGCACCGAATCTCCCTGCGGCAGGGTCAGCCGCTCATTGTGCGGCCACGCTTTACCGTTGAAGACGAGCACACTCTCGAACGGCCGGTCATCGTAAGGATGGAACCATTCGGTGACCATCCAGACCTGATCGGGCTGCGTCCCCCACGGCGTGCCCGGCGGATCCACGATCAGCGCTCCATTCAGCTGCGAATCCAGCCAGTCCCGCTGGCGCCACGTTCGCAGCCCCTTCAGCACGCCCCAGTAGAAGAACGTCCCAACAGAGTCAAGAGTGAAGCTGATCTCCCTTGTCGCGCCCGCTGACAGATGCAGAGTGTCGGCATCCGGCGGGAGTGAAGGGCGGAAGCCGCTCATCATGACCGCCGAATCAGACCTGTTGCGAAGACTGAGGCGCACGGTCGTCCCGGACGCAGCCCTCAACATCGGACCCGGCACCTGCGGAGCCTTCCCACGCTCGGCGAGCGCGAGAATTCGCACCACGGGGTCGCCGCTCCCTTCCGCCTGCCATGCCGCCTCGACGATGTCGAGCGAGAGCGACAGAGTGCCATTGACGATCCGCCCGGCGGAAGCGCGATTCTGGTTCACGTCCGCCATCGGCGCATTTGCGACGGGACGCGGAAGTGGGCGCCTTGCGGGTGGCGCCACGATAGCGTCCTGCAACAGGGGCGTAGCGACCCACAGGGCAGCGTGAAGAATCGAGATCATTGCGGGAACTCCGGCTGGTCGAGTGCCGACAAAGTCGCTGGTTCACGGTCGTTGTCAATCACGGGAATTGCTCACACCGCCTTCGAGCCGCGCATGATGGCGCGGGTGAGCGTTCGGTCGAGGGCGTTGGCGAATGCCTGCTTCTCGCGCGGACCATACGGCCTCTGCCCGCCCGTCTCGACGCCGGTCGACCTGAGCTCATCCATGAAATTCCTGACCGAGAGCCTTTCTCCGATGCTCTCCTCCGTGTACTCCTCGCCACGAGGATCGATGACGACGACTCCCCGCGGCACGAGCAGTGCGGCGAGCGGAATGTCAGCGGTAACCGCCACGTCTCCCGCCGCCGAATGTTCAGCGATGTAGAGGTCGGCGACATCGGGTCCGCCTTCGACGCGGACGGCCGACAGGTGTGAATGACCGACCGGAAGCTGAACCCTCTGGTTTGCAACGAGAATCGTTTCGATCTTAAGCCGGTCGGAGGCGCGGTAGCAGATTTCCTTCACATCGCGCGGCGTCGCGTCGGCGTCGAGCCATAGCTTCATGCTTAATGATACGGTAGCCAGGGTACACCATGAACATGATGGAAAAGCGCGTTGAGTGACAAACAGAGTTGGACCGGCGCGGTCGGTTACATCGAAGCCTGGTATTTGGATCCGGATCTGAGGCGATCGGCCCACGGCCTCTCATTGCTGGAGGCCGCTGAATCCTGGGCGCGAGAGCAGGGATTCAGGGAGATGGCGTCCGACGCGCTGCTCGAGAAGGAGGTGAGCCATGCCGCGCACAAGCGGGCGGGCTACATCGAGGTTGACAGGGTGATCACCTACCGGAAATCGCTTTACTGAAAGGCACTCAGTCCTTTCCCTTCGGCGGCATGCTTGAGGTTGACGAGACCCTGGTCGAAATCCTTCCCGACCATCTTGTCCATGCTGATGAAGACCGTCATGACCTTCGTCATCATGGTACTTGGGCCGTGCATGGCCCAGGTCAGATTTGTCGCGCCTCCGCTCGGCGCGAGGTGAAACTCGGTGACGTTGAGCGACTTGAAAGGCTTGCTTGCCCTCAGAAGCGTAAATGTCCAGATTCGCCAGTTGGAAACATCTGCTTCGCGATCCACTCGCAACGGGACGCCAGGGATATAAAATGCTGATTCCAACCGAACCAATCGGCAGCATTCCACGACCGCTGTCGCTGCTCGAGGCGGTCGCGGCAGGTAAAATAGCGGACCCCAGCGAGGATCCGCTTTACGAAGACGCGGTGCGGGACACCATCGAGCGGTTCGAGGCAACCGGCTCGCCGGTGATAACGGACGGGGAGCAGCGCAAGTACGACAATTTCTGGACGTATTCGGTCCACGGCCTCGAGAACACGGCGCCCGACGGATTCAGGATTCCGTTCGCGGCAGGCCACACGCGCAGAATGCCGAGACTGACCCGCGGCCCGTTCCGGTATAAGCGTTACGCCGACGCGTACCTCGACGTCGCGCTGCGCTGGACGACCCGTGCCATCAAGCAGGCGGTGATCTCTCCATCGGCTCTCAGCCTCATGTACCCTTCGAAGGAGATTCCGGGTTATCCTCGCGACGAGTTCATCAACGACCTGCTCAACGAGCACGAGACAGAGATACGGCGGTGCCTCCAGAAGGGCGCGGCAAAAGTGCAAATCGACTTTACCGAGGCGCGTCTGGCCATGAAGGTGGACCCGTCAGGCCAACTGCTCAACAGCTTCGTCGATCTCAATAACCTTGCTCTCGCCAGGTTCTCATCCAGCGAGCGCAGTCTGCTTGGAGTTCATACCTGTCCCGGGGGGGATCGGGACTCCACTCATAGCGCCGATGTGGACTACTCGAACTTCCTGCCGCGGCTGTTCGACTTGAACGTGGGTTATTTCTGCGTTGCACTGCGCGGAGAGGTGGATCGAAAGAAGGTGCTCTCCATGCTCCGCCAGCACGTGAGGCCTGGCAGGCAGATTTTCGTTGGGGTTGTCTCGCCAATCGATGCGCGAATCGACACTCCGGAGGAAGTGCGCGACCTCGTTCTCGAGGCTGCAGAGTACATCCCGATCGAGAACCTTGGCACAACCGATGATTGCGGTTTCGCCCCGTTCAGCGACGACAGATCGACAACCCGCGACACGGCATTTGCCAAGATCGAGGCCCGCGTGCGGGGGACGGAGCTCGCTTCGCGCCTTATCGCGGGCTCCTGAGTGGAAGACGACGAAGAAGCGCTGCTTCGCGAGACAGCTCTCAAGAACGCTCACAGTATTTTTCTGGCCCGGCAGCGGGCCGAGCACGAGCTGGTTCGCGTAACGGAGGCGCTCGCGGAAGCGAGAGACGCCGCGCAGGCAGCGAACGATGCGAAGACCAGATTCGTCGGCATGGTGAGCCACGAGCTGCGCACTCCCCTTGGCGCGATCGGGGGGTATGCCGCGCTCATGGAAGAGGAGATTCACGGCCCGCTGAGCGACGACCAGCGGCACCTTCTCTCGCGCATCCGGCACAACCAGCTCCATCTGCTGCGGCTGGTTGACGAGCTTCTTGACCTGGCGAAAATCGAGTCCGGTCAGTTCGGGATGCGTCCGACAGTCGTGCACATCGGGGGGGTCGTGGAGAACGTTCGGCAGATGATCGAGCCGCAGCTCAGCGCCGGAGGGCTGCGGTTCGAGGTGGGCGCGAACGAAGGTAACCCTAAGGTGAGGGCAGACGCGGAACGGGTTGAGCAGATCGTGCTGAACCTGCTTGCCAACGCCGTGAAGTTCACTCCATCAGGGGGCACGATCTCTGTCTGGTCTGAGGTTCGCGAAGCGGAAGTTTTCCTTCATGTGCGCGATACCGGTCCGGGAATTCCACCAGATAAGCTCGAGGAAGTTTTTCAGCCTTTTGTACAGCTGCGCGCACCGGCCGCACCGACGGTCGCGGGAACTGGCCTGGGCCTGGCGATCAGCCGCGAGCTTGCGCGCGCAATGCGCGGTGGCCTTTCGTGCAAAAGCGAGCCGGGCGCCGGCAGCTCATTTACACTTCGTCTCCCGGTTCACTCTTCAGATTGAGTTCCTCCTCGAAAACTGCTGGCACCTCAGGAATGCGCGCCCGAATCGGTCTGGTGGCGGGGCCGGTCGCATTTGGTCTCATGCTTGTCGTTGCGCCTCCCGACGGAATGTCGCTGATGGCGTGGCGCACCGCCGCAGTCGGCGTTCTGATGGCGACGTGGTGGATCAGCGAGGCGATTCCGATTCCTGCCACTGCGCTCCTGCCGCTCGTGCTGTTCCCGCTTCTCGGCATCGCCTCGATCGGCGCGGCGACTGCGCCTTTCGCAAATCCGGTGATCTACCTGTTTCTGGGAGGATTCCTCCTGGCGATGGCGCTGGAGAGCTGCGGGCTTCACAAGCGTCTGGCGATCTCGATTCTATCCATCGTCGGAACACGCCCTGCGAACCTCATCGGCGGTTTCATGGCGGGCACTGCGTTCATCAGCATGTGGGTCAGCAACACAGCCACGGTAGTGATGATGCTTCCGATGGCGACTTCGGTCATGGCGCTTTCCCGCGGGGGCGACATGGTGAACGAGCGCCAGAGCAGGCCCTTCGAGGTGGCATTGCTGCTCGGCATCGCTTACGCCGCGAACATCGGTGGCCTGGGCACGCTCATCGGCACTCCGCCAAACGCACTTCTCGCGGGATTCATGCTGGAGTCCTACGGAATAACGATCGGTTTCGTGCAGTGGATGCTGCTTGGCGTCCCGCTGGTGATAATCTCGCTCCCGGTAACGTGGTATCTGCTGACGAAAGTCCTGCAGCGGGTGGGCACCGAGGAGATCGCCGGAGGGGCGGCGCTCCTCGATGACGAGCGCCGCGCACAGGGTCCTCTCTCTCGAGCGGAATGGATAGTCGGCAGCATCACCGCGCTCACCGCGACTGCATGGGTTACGCGGCCGCTGTTCGAGCGGTGGGTTCCGGCGCTGACTGACACGGGAATCGCGATTGCCGGGGCTCTCCTTGTATTCATTATTCCGTTCAGCTGGCGGCCGCTTCGTTTTGCGCTCGATTGGAAGCAGGCAGAGCGGCTGCCGTGGGCCGTCCTGATCCTGTTCGGAGGAGGGTTGTCACTGGCTGCCGCGATTCAGCAGACAGGATTGGCCGAGTGGATCGGGACGGCGCTCGGCGCCATTGGAGGCTGGCCGGTGTTCGCCGTGATCGCGATCGTGACTCTCGTCGTGATATTCCTCACCGAGCTCACGAGCAACACTGCAACTGCGGCCGCTTTTCTGCCTGTTGTCGCATCGCTGGCTGTTGGAATGGGTGCGGATCCGATGCTTCTCGCGATACCCACAGCGATCGCGGCGAGCTGCGCGTTCATGATGCCCGTTGCCACTCCTCCCAACGCAATCGTGTACGGAACCGGCCGGTTGACTATCCCCGAAATGGCGACTGCGGGTATCTGGTTGAATCTGTTCTTCGTGATGCTATTGCCTGTTTTTGTTTATCTGGTCGCAGGGCGGGTGTTTGGTAGTTAAAGGGCGTCTTTACTAACTGCGGACTGCGGACGTACTGCGGACTGGGACTGCGGACTACTGCGAACAGGGGCGGACGAAGACTGAGACCCTTGGAGGTCTAGAGTCGGGTTTTTGCGAAGGCCGTGACGGTCTTATGTCGATGTCCGTAGCAGTCCGCAGTCCCAGTTCGCAGTACGTCCGCAGTCCGCAGTCAGTCCTGACCTGACCTGACCTGACCTGATCAAAGGAACCTCGACAACACGGTGGCTATCCCGAGAAAGCTCCCGAACCCGACGATGTCGGTGATTGTCGTAAGGATTATCGACGACGACTGTGCCGGGTCCTGCCCGAAACGGGTCAAAGTCGTCGGCACGAGAACTCCCGCCGTGCCCGCTGCGATCATTGATAGGACCATCGAAGTCCCGATCACCAGCGCCAGCCCGGGCGAGCGGCTCCACACGAACACACCCGCGGCTGTGGTTAGCGATACTGCGACACTGTTGAAAAACGCCACACTTGCCTCTTTTCGGACAACGCGCGGCCACTGCGCGAGCCGGATCTCGCGCATCGCGAGTCCACGCATCGTGACCGCCAGCGCCTGCGCTCCGGTGTTTCCCGCCTGACCGGCGACCACAGGCATTAACACGGCGAGCGCAGTGAATCGCGCGATCGTCCCCTCGAAGAATCCGACGACAGAGGCGGCGAGGAACGCCGTAACGAGGTTTATCTCGAGCCACGGCAGCCGCTTTTTTACCGCAAATGATACCGGCGACAAGGCGCGCTCCTGCCGGCTCGCGCCGACCATGGCCTGCATGTCTGCCGCCGCATTCTCCTGTGCGGTAGTGGCGAGCCGATCGTGGCGGATTACACCGATAAGCCGGCCCTCGAAGTCCACGACCGGGAGGCTGGCAAGCCGGCCGGAGGTAAACTTATCGACGACCTCATCCTGCGGGTCGATAGCCTTTACGGCGATAGCCTGCTGCATCAGCGTCTCGAGGAGGGCAGATGGCGCCGCGACCGCCAGCGCCTGAAGCGAAACCCGCCCGACCAGGTGATTGTTCTCGTCGGTAACGAAGATATCGGAGATTCTTCGCTCACTCACCTGCCGCAGCTTCGAGAGCGCCTGTTGCGCGGTCGTGCCAGGCCTCAACCCGATTGCGCGCGGATCCATCAGCCGTCCGGCCGTCTCGAGCGGGTACTCTGCCATCTGCCTGAGCTCCCGGGCGAGGTCCGGTTCGAGACCGCCGAGCGTGGCTTCACGCTGTTCTTCATCCATCCAGCTCAGCATCGCGATCGCACGGACTGGCTCGACGCCGGCAAGCTCGTCGCCCGCGTGTTTCTCCGGCAGCGACAGCAGGACCTTCGCAGCCAGACGTGGTTCGACCTGCTCCAGCAGCGGCGCCGAGTATCTCACCGGCTCGCGGCGGATGAGTCGCGCAATCTCCTCGACCGGCAGGTCCTCCAGATGGCGGGCGGCCTCCTGTGGAAAGTCGCGGAGATATCTGCGAGCGAGAGCGGTCATCGCAGCGGATGCTTCACCCTGCATCTCGAACCTCCGCGCTCGACGTTTGCGTTTCATCCCGCCGGTCGGTGACGGCTGTAGCTGCGGCGACTCCGGCCACCACTCCCGTTGCGCCCAGCTGAAAGAGCTCCCCAAGTGCTCGTGCTGTGAGCAGCGACGGATCCAGTGAGCGGTCTGCCGACTCCCGCTCCAGCCTGCGGAGCGTCTGATACCTGATTGCGCCGAGCAGGCGGCCATCAGCCTCCACGACGGGCATCGCGTGAAAGCGGTGCCAGCCCGGGTGTGCCCGCACGAGTGCGACCGGCATCCACGCCGAAATGCTCTCGACGTCCCGGTGCATGGCGGCGCTGACAGGGTCGCGGGAGCGAGCCAGCATCAGCTCTGGGATGTCTAGCACGCCGGCCAGGCGGTGCTCCTCGTCGATCACGTAGACGTAATAGAGCAGATCGCGCGCGGCCGATCGAAGCCGCGTTCGTGCGTCTGCCACGATGATACTCCCGGGCACCTGAAACACAGATGGATCCATCACGGCGCCGGCGGTGCCTTCCGGAAAAGCCAGCATGCGCAGGAGCGGGTCACGGGTGGCGGCTGGTAGCGCCGCGATGAGTCCGTCGCGAATGCCTGCGTCGAGCGCACGGACCACGGGCGCCGCATCATCGGCGACACTTTCGGCGACTATCGCCGCGGCGCCGTCCGACTCGAGATGACTCAGGCAGGCGGCTGCGCGTAGCGGTGTCATTTCACGGATGACTCCCGCCGCCGTGCGGGCGGGGACATCTCCGAGCACAGCCGCCGCAGCAACGGCGGGCATCTGCTCGAGCGCCATTGCGGCGCGCGACGGATGTGATCCGAGAAATGCCCGGGCAAGCCGGGCTTCGGCGATCATGACGCGCCGCCCTTTACGATCAGCGTCGACGGCATCTCGCCAAACTGTTTCGCGGGTACGACGACACGTCCTTCCGCCGCGTTGAGGATCACGGATGTGCTCGTGAGCTCGGCGATCGTTCCTTCGATCCCGCCAACGCTGACGGTCTGTCCGACCTCGTAAGTCTGCCTCAGGTAGTGCGAGCCGATAATGTTGCTCACCGCGGTCCGGGCACCCAGCCCGAACGCGATCGCGAATCCGCCGAGCATCGCGGCGAGAGCCACCGAGAAGATCGCGGTGAGGAGCGTGATGTCGACACCCATCTCGGCAACAGCTATGAGCGCCGCCGCGATGATTATCGCTATGCGGACTATCTGCCCGAGTCCGGGTGCGAAGGATGTCCCCGCGCCTGCCGCGGCAGCGGTAACGGCGCTGCGTGCGACGCCGCCGATGACGAGCCCCGTAACGAGTATCAGCACTGCGCCGAGCACGCGGGGGACAAAATCCGAGATGCTCGCAACGGCTGAGCTGAGGAGTGGAAGGCCCAGTGCATCCGCGGCCGTCGCGGTGAAGAAGAGCAGAACGCCCCAGAACACGACCGCTCCGACGATCACCGACACGTGCCGTTCGCGGGCGAAACCGGCGAACGAAGTCCGGAAGTCGTGCCCGGGCATGGCACGGTCAACGGCAGAGACAATCCGCACCGCGAGCGCGCGGAGAAGGATTGCGAGAAGTGCTCCGACCACGAGCAGCACCAGGGCGGTCACTAGCCGGGACTGGTTCAGCGCGAACCACTGTCCGATGTCGGACATCGAACGATGAGCGTTGGTGGTGAGCTCGGTTTGCATCGTCACCTCATGTTGGTAGGCGGGGTGCGGGGAGGAGCAATTAGTGGTCCGGATCACAGAGAGACTGACTGCGGACTGCGGACGTACTGCGGACTCTGACTTCCGACCACTGCGGACTGCAGTCACGTCCGTGTCCGTAGTAGTCACAGTCCGTGTCCGCAGTACGTCCGCAGTCCGCAATCAGTAAGATCTGCAAGTGTTTCCTCGCGCCCACTCGTATATTAGAGCGTCCCTCATCACTGCCATTGAACTCCGCGGTCATACAATGTCAAGATTCGACAGTGCCCTCAGCGATTGAAGCAAACCGTCTCGGCAAGCGCTTCGGGATCCGGTGGGTGCTGCGGGGGGTGACGTTCGGCGTCGAGCGGGGAGAGTCGGTCGCGCTCATGGGGCCCAACGGGAGCGGCAAGAGCACGGTGCTGAGAATTCTCGGAACCCTGATCAGGCCAAATGCCGGAAGCGCAGGCGTCGCGGGCCTCGATGTGGGGCGCGATGCGCAGGGGGTGCGCGCGCGCGTCGGATACCTGGCGCATACGCCAGGTCTCTACGACGATCTCACCGCGCGCGAGAACCTCGAGTTCGCCGCGGATATGCTGGGGATACCCTACTCGTCAGTCGAGAGCACGCTCGAGCGCGCCGGACTCGGTGACGTTGCGGGGGCGCGCGTTCGCGGATTTTCCGCCGGGATGCAGCGGCGGCTTGCTCTCGCGCGCCTCATTATGAGAACTCCCGAGGTGCTTCTGCTCGACGAGCCTTACGCGAATCTCGACGAGGCCGGGGTCGAGCTGATGAATTCCGTGATCAGCGACGTCATCGCTTCGGGAGGAGCGGCGCTGCTGGCTCTCCACGAGCTTGCCCCCGCCCGTGCGATCCTCGACCGCACCCTCACGCTTGCGGATGGCCGGATATCGGCTGGCGATCGCCAGCTCGCCGCCGCGTTCTGATGGCGGCGCGTGACGACTGGCGGCGGGTTCGCGCAATCGCCCGGAAAGACCTGACCACGGAGCTCCGCGCGAAGGCCGGCTTCAACGGCGTCGTATCGCTGGCGGTGACTATTCTCGTCCTGCTCGGCCTTTCGCTGGGTCCGGACGGTGAGGCTCTTCGCAATGCCGCGGTCGGCGCGGTCTGGCTTGCGACACTTTTTTCGGGCGTGCTTGCATTCAACAGATCGTTCCAGGTGGAGCTCGAGGGTGGCGCGCTCGAACCGCTGCTGCTCTATCCCGGCCCTCGCTGGACAATCTTCGCCGGCAAGCTCGTCGCGAACCTGGTATTCGTCAGCCTGATCGTCGCGGTCGTGATGGCGGTGGGGATCGTCCTGTTCGGCATCACCTTCCCCGACCGCTGGCCGGCGCTGATCGGGGTCACCGCGCTCGGAGTCGTCGGACTCGTCGTTCTGGGGACATTTTACGCGTCGATGTCGAGCCGAAGCAGGGCGAGGGAGGTATTGCTTCCGCTACTGTTGTTCCCGATGCTGGTTCCCGTGCTCCTCGCCGCGACAAGCGCATCGAAGGCACTGCTCGGCGCCGATCTCATGCAGGACTCGGGCGCCTGGATCCGGCTATTGATCGGGTATGACCTCGTCTTTCTCATTGCGACATTCATTGCATTCGAGCATGTCATCGAGGCCTGACCCGGAGACACATGGCTGATCCGAACGTATCGTCTCTTTCAGATCCGGCGCGCCCGCCCCGCACGAGCGTTCTGCTCGGTGTCGTCGCTTTCGCGGCGGTGGTAGCGGCGCAGTCGTTCGCGATAGTGACGTCGCCGGCGGAAGGCGACATGGGGCATCTTCAGAAGATCATGTACGTCCACGTTCCGGCTGCGTGGATGGCCTTCGTTTCTTTTTTCATTGTTCTCGTGTTCAGCGTGCTGTACATGGCTAGGCGGCGTGAGAACGACGATCTCGTCGCCGCGTCCGCGGCTGAAGTCGGCGCGATTTTTACCGGCCTCACGCTCGCGCTGGGGATGATCTGGGGGAAGCCCGCGTGGGGGGTCTGGTGGGTGTGGGACGCGCGGTTGACATCGACGCTCGTGCTGTTTCTCATCTTCGTCGGCTACCTTTCTTTGCGCTCCTTCGTGGACGACCCGGGGCAGAGAGCCCGGTGGAGCGCGGCAGTCGGCGCCATCGGGGCGATCAACGTTCCGATAGTTTACATGTCGGTGAAATGGTGGCGGACTCTTCATCAGCCGCCATCAAGCCCTGCTACGCTCGACTCCGCATACACGATGGGCCTCCGGCTCAATGCGATTGCGTTCCTCCTGATAACCATCTGGTTCATCCGGAAGCGATACGAGATAGCCCGGCTTGAGCGGGGAGTCGAGAATCTGGCCGAGGCGGCCGCAATGGAGGGGAATTGAACGTTACGGAGATGAATCAGACTTTCATCATCGCCGCATACTCCCTGACGTGGGCGGTGCTGCTTGGCTACCTCGCGCTCCTCCTTCAGAGGAGTGCCGGTGCGCGGAAGCATTTCGAGCGGATGGCCGGCGGTAAACCAGGGGAAGACTCGTAATGAAGAAGAAATGGATCGCCGGCGGCCTCGTTTTGATGGTCGCAGTGTTCGGCTGGCTTCTCTTCGGGGGGCTCGAGAAGAACGTGGTGTTCTTCCTGACGCCTCAGGAACTTCTGGCGAAGGGGCCTGAAGGTGTTGGGGTCCCTGTTCGTCTCGGGGGCCAGGTCAAGCCCGGCTCGATGGTCTGGGACGCGAAGACTCTCGACCTCAGGTTCACCGTCACCGACGGAGCGAAGGAGGTGCCGGTACAGTCGACCGGCGCGCCGCCGCAGATGTTCCGTGATGGAATGGGCGTGATCGTCGAGGGACGCGTGGGCCAGGGAGGAGTGTTTCACGCAACCAACCTGATGGTGAAGCACTCGAACGAGTACCGTGCGCCAGCGCCGGGTGAGGAAGCCCACGAGAAGTACAAGACACTGATGCAGCAGGGCACTCTGTGACCGGCACCATCGCCCACAGCGCGCTGCTGGTTTCAGTCGGGGTGCTTGCTCTTGGCGTGATTCTCACACCGGTGGCGGTTCGCTCCGGCCGGCGCGAATGGCTCCAACTGGTTTACGGCGCCGCCTACACGAACTTCCTGCTGGTGACGATTGCGACCGTGGCGATGGTCTACGCTCTCGTCACGCATGACTTCTCCGTCTCCTACGTTGCGGCGGTGGGAAGCCGCTCAACCCCGCTCCTTTTCACGATCATTTCGCTGTGGGGAGCGCTGGAAGGCTCGATTCTTTTCTGGGCGTGGGTTCTTGCGATGTACGCGGCTGCTGTCGTCTGGCTTCACAGCCGCAAGCCGGGGAATCTCGTTCCCTACGCAACGATGACGATGCTCGCGGTTGCGGCATTCTTCGCGATTCTTCTCGTCGGTCCGGCCGACCCGTTCCGCCCGGTCTTCCCCGTTCCTGCGGACGGGCCGGGTCCCAACACATTGCTGCAGAATCACATCCTGATGGCGGTGCATCCGCCTTTGCTCTATCTGGGCTACGTCGGGATGACTGTCCCCTTCGCCTTTGCGATCGGAGCAATCGTGTCGAACGAGGCAACATCCAACGAATGGACGCTCCTGTCCAGGCGCTGGATGCTCGCTTCGTGGGGTTTTCTCACCGCGGCCATAGTCGCCGGCATGTGGTGGTCGTACGAGGTGCTGGGCTGGGGCGGCTACTGGGCCTGGGATCCTGTGGAGAATGCGTCGTTCCTGCCGTGGCTCACCGCCACCGCATATCTGCATTCGGTGATGGTGCAGGAGCGGCGGAACATGCTCCGGGTGTGGACGCTCAACCTCTGTGTCGCGACGTTCGTCCTCACGATCCTCGGGACGTTTCTCACGCGGTCGGGAATTCTTTCGTCGGTTCACGCGTTCACGACCGGGTCGATCGGCTACTATTTCCTCGGCCTCATCGCAGTCGTGCTGACGGCTACGCTCGTGCTCGTCGCCGGACACTCCGATCGCATCAGGACTCCCGGTAAGCTCGGAGGCGCCGCGTCGCGCGAAACTGTTTTCCTTCTGAACAATCTCTTCCTGACGGCGGTGATGCTCACCGTGCTCGTCGGGACGCTGTATCCCCTGATCGCTGAAGCGATAAGGGGCGTGAAGGTCAGTGTGGGCGAACCGTTCTTCAACCGGATGACGATTCCGGCGATGGTTGCGCTGATCTTCCTGATGGGAGTCGGGCCGTCGCTACCGTGGGGAAGCACGACCTGGGCCGATGCCCGGAAACGCCTCGCCCCGCCGCTTGCCGGCGCGTTGATAATGGCTGTGATAGCGATCGCGGTGGGGACTCGCAGCATTTACGCGCTTCTCGCATTCACTTTCGTCGGCTACGCCGCGATGGGAAACCTGCGCGAGTACTGGGTCGGCATGCGCGCTCGCCGGCGCGCGCACGGCGAGAGCTGGCCGACCGCGCTGACCCGCCTGGTGCGCGGCAATCGCAGGCGTTACGGCGGCTACGTCGCTCACATCGGCATTCTCTTCGTCGCCGTTGGTGTCACCGCATCGTCGGCGTTCCGGACAGAGCGCGAGGCGACGCTCCTCCCAGGGGAGACGCTGACTGTCTCGGGCAAGACCGTGCGCCTCAAAGGAGTCTGGGGGCGTGAAGAGCCGCAACGTTCGGTGATCGGTGCGACACTCGACATCCTCGAAACGGATGGGTCGGTGTCGGGCACGCTGGAGCCGCGAATGAATTTCTACCGTGTGTCCGACCAGCCGGTGCCCACTCCTGACGTCAAGAGCAGCATCAAAGGGGATCTCTACGTAAACCTGATGGCCTTCGAGGCAAACGGAGCGAATGCGACAATCAAGGTGATAGTCGAGCCGCTCGTTCCGTGGATATGGTTCGGGGGACTGGTGATAGTGATCGGCTCCATAATCGGAATGTTCCATAGCGGCCGCCGCGCGGTGCCGGTGAGGAAACCTCCGGTGCATGCACCATCGGATCCGCCCGAAACGGCGCCGGTAGAAGAAGTCGTCGAGGCGCTGACTTGAACTGGAAGCGCTCGATCATCGCGCTTCTGGCGTCGGCGCCGGTTCTTGCGCTTTTCGCGTTCGGCTTCACCCGCAACCCCGCGGAGATTCCGTCGCCGCTGCCGGGCCGTCCGGCGCCACTTTTCACACTTGCAGTCCTGACACCGGGAGAAGGTTCGCATGCGCGCACGCCCGGAGACACGATCCGCCTGAGCGAGCTGGCCGGGAAGGTCGTCGTGGTGAACTTCTGGGCATCATGGTGCCTGCCATGCCGCACCGAGCACAACGCCCTCTCCGAGGCCGCGCGATACTACTCCGACAAGCCGACGCAGTTCATCGGGGTTCTCTACAACGACAACCCGTCGGCCGGAGTGAGATGGATTGGCGAGCTCGGCGGAATGAGTTATCCGGCTGTGACCGACGTCGAATCGCGCACCGCGATCGACTATGGGCTCTATGGCGTGCCGGAAACCTTCATAATCGATCCGGCCGGAAGGGTTGCCCACAAGCATCTCGGACCGATAACCGGTGACGTGCTGCGCCGCGTGATCGATTCAGTTCTCGTCAGCTCCGGAGTGGCTGACAGTGTCGTCGCAGGTGCCGGGTGAGGAGGCGCGCCGCGCTTTTCGCGGTGCCAGCCGTCGCTGCGCTCCTCGCTGGTGCGTCCGGCGCACAGACAACCACGGGAACCTCAGCGCCCGGGCGATCATCAGTCAGTACGGACTCGGCTCTCGAGGCCAGAACTTCGGCGGTGGCGGCAACGCTTCGCTGCCCGGTGTGTCAGGGCGAGTCGATCCAGGATTCCCCGTCCGAGCTTGCTCAGCAGATGCGCGCCGTCGTGCGGGAGCGTCTGCGGGCCGGGGAGAGCCCTGAGGAGATAAAGGCCTACTTCGCGTCCAGATACGGTGAGTGGATCCTGCTCGAGCCGAAGATGACAGGTCTCAACATCGTGCTTTACGTTCTTCCGGTTGTCCTGATCATAGGGGGGCTGATTCTCGTGGTAGCTCTGGTGAGAAAGTGGACAAGGCCGGTATGACAGATTCCATGAAGCCGCGTTTCTGCAGCGAGTGCGGATCGCAGTTGTTGCCCGGAGCGCGGTTCTGCCAGGATTGCGGCGCCGCGCCTGGGCGACCCTCCCCCTCTTCTGACATCCGAGAATCCCTCCCTCCCTATCTCCGCTGGGGTGTCCCAGTCGCCGGGATCGGCGCATTGATTGTCGTCGCTGCATTCCGGGTGGGCTCCACCGGACCCGCGCCGGAGCAGATGAGCGGAGTTCCGCTCAGCTCGGGAGCGATGGCCGCGCCTGATATCTCCGCGATGTCGCCTTCTGAAAGAGCTGACCGCCTGTTCAGCCGAGTGATGCGCTTATGGAGCGATGGGAAGACCGATAGCGCCGCCTTCTTCGCACCGATGGCGATCTCGGCGTTCGAGGCAATCTCGCCGATGACGGCCCATACACGGTACGACATGGGTCTGGTGGCGCTGGTTTCGGGCGACCTCGCGAAAGCAGCGGCGCAAAGCGAGTCGATTCTGCGCGAGCGGCCCACCCATCTGCTGGGCCTGTCGCTTGCCGCGCGCGTCGCTGATGCGCGCGGAGACGCGGCGGCGGGCCGGGCGTTTCGCCAGCGGATGATAGCCGCGGAGCAATCTGAGCGCGCCGCGGGACTTGCCGAGTACACCGATCACGACGCTGACCTGCGAGCGGCAATCGATTCCGCCCGAGGCCCCGCCATCGACCTGAAGTGAAGCACTGCTGGCGCCCGGATTCAGACACGGTATGTTCCCGCTCACGCTGATTGAAAACGAACCTTCAGAAAGGGAGAACCATGTCCAATCGGATCCTCGTCCTCGCCGCTGCCGCCCTGGTTGCAGCGTGTACGACAGCCGCGCCCGATACGGCAGCCGACGAAGCCGCGCTGAGAGCTGCCGCCCCGCAATGGTGGGACAGATACAACGCAGGTGACGCGGATGGTGTGGCGGTGCTTCACGCTGAGGATGCGATCGTTATGGCACCCGGAGCTCCGGCAGCCGTCGGGCGTCCGGCGATTCGTGAGTTCATGGCGGGCGATATCGCCGCCTCGAAGTCCGCCGGTATAACGGCAGGTGGGGAAGTCACTGGCGCCGGGGTCGCCGGCGATCAGGGCTGGGCGAGCGGCACCTATGCCGCAACCGACGCGTCCGGGGCAACTGTCGACAGCGGCAAATTCCTTACGGTATATCGGCGAGCCAACGGAGAGTGGTTGATCATTCGCGACATCTGGAATTCCGATGCAGCCCCGGCGCCGGCAGCCGCGCCAGTCCCGAATCCCGCCGGGTGACGAGCTAGCGGAGGCACCATCGGTCGGCGAGCCCCGGAACTTGGGGCTCAGCCGGCTTCATGCCTCTTCAGCCGGCTTCATGCCTCTATCGAAACGCCGTCGCCAACGGTTACCAGTCCCTGCGACACCGTCGAGGCATAAACGCCAAGCTGCGAATCCCGCCCTTCGGCGATCGCGCGCAAAACTGACGGATTCTTCCCGGAAGTAACGGGGTCGACGTTCACCGTTATGCAGCGCTTGTCGCGCTTGTCGACTCTCATGGACATACCGCCGATTCGGAGAACCCGCCCCACCCATTCGTCCTCGGTGAAGCTCCTGCCATCGGATGCATCGACAACGAAGTTGGGACGAAACCGCCGCACATCGAGCTCCGCATCCGCGAGCGATGAGACCCCTGCCACCGTCTGGCTTGTGATCAGCGAAAGCGGGAACGCGTCGAAGATTCCGCGCGCCTGCTTTATCACCCGGGCTCCGTGCCCGAGTTCGCGCGCGAGCGCCGGGTCAACGACATCGAGGTCTTCGCCCGACGGCGTGCGCACCATTGTCACCGACGTTTCCGGCCTCGCCGGATCGACAAACCGGGGGATGTACTGCCACAGCTCAGGCGCCTGCCTCAATGTCAGCCACGGGAAACCGCTTCGCTCCATGCCCTCGCGAACGAATGCCCAGCGCCTGTCGCCGTCGATTCCGCTCCATCCAATTTCTGCCCGATCGAGCGACTGGGCAGCCATTGACTTCACCGGATACCTGAAAATCGCCGAAACGACGCCTACTCTATGAGCTGTCATCGTTCCGGAGTCGCGCTGGACCGCTACTGTCTTCTCGACGACGACTGGTCGCGAACCGGCCTGAACTCCGAGCTCGACCTGTAATTCGGCCACTCGCGCGACTGGGCAAGCGGCATTCCGACCCGGAACAGCACGCCGACATCCTCGGCTATCGCGGAGAAATCCCAGGTCGCTTCGTCGTACTCGTCGGAGGGCTGATGATATGCGTCGCGCCGGTAGGTAACCTCAGCCGCGCGCCCGGCATCTTTGCCGCCGACCAGAAAATCCGCCCCGCCCTTCGTGTAAAGCATCGGCACGCCGCGCTTCGCCAGCGGAAAGTGATCGGAGCGGAAGAAATAACCGGCTTCAGGGTTGGGATCGGGCGCGATTACGCGGTTTTGCGCTTCCAGTACTTCCTTCAACCAGTCTTCGAGCTCGCTCTGGCCATAGCCGATGACCAGCATATCCCTGGCGCGCCCAATCGCGTAGGGCGCGTCGATGTTGAAGCCGGCGACTGTGGTTTCGAGCGGGTACACAGGATTCGCTGCGTAGTACTCGGAGCCAAGCAGGCCCTTCTCCTCGGCGGTCCAGAAAGCGAAAACTACGGACCGCTGAGTGCGCGGGGCGGCTGCGAAGAGGCGCGCGAGCTCCAGCACCGACGCAACTCCATTTGCATTGTCGACCGCACCGTTATAGATGCTGTCTCCTCTCGAGTCGGGAGCGCCGACTCCAAGGTGATCCCAGTGCGCGCCGTAGATAATCGTCTCGTCGGGACGCGCCGATCCGGGAAGGCGTCCAAGGACGTTCATTGTGCGGATCGTCTGCCTCCGCACCTGGAAGTTCGCCGAGAAGGTGGCGTTTCCGAGTGCGACGGGCTGGAAGTCGCGTGTCTGCGCGCGCTTCTTGAGCGTCTCGAAGTTCTGGCCGACAGCCTCGAAGAGCCGGATCGCGTCGGCTCGCTGCACCCAACCCTCCAGCAGGGGGTGAACCTCGGCCGGATTTTCGCGAACGATGTCGAACATGGTGTTGGTGTTCGAGTTCTTCACCACGTCCCAGCCGTAGGATGCAGGCGCCGTCTCGTGAACTATCAGAAGCCCGGCGAGGCCCTGTCGCGCAGCCTCCTCGTACTTGTATGTCCAGCGGCCGTAGTAGGTCATCGCCTTGCCGCCAAAATCACCCTGACCGGTCTCGAAATCGGGATCATTGACGAGGACGATTCCGACTTTTCCACGGACGTCCAGTCCCTTGAAGTCGTCCCAGCCCCGCTCGGGCGCCCGGATTCCGTAGCCGAGAAAGACAAGGGGCGCATCCTGGATGTTGACCCTGTCGACGTTCTGCATCGACGCGCGGACCGCGATCTCCTGGCCCTGAGTGAGCCGCACCACCTGGCCGTCGACGTTTACCGACAGTGACGGCGTACCGACGATATCAGACTGGCTCAACGGCACTTGCTGGAACCACGAACCGTTCGGTCCGCCGGGCTCGACGCCGGCGGCCTGCAGCCGGTCGCGGATGTAATTGATCGTCAGCTGCTCCGATGGCGTCGCCGGGGCTCTCCCGAGGAACGCGTCGGAGGCGAGCGTGCGAACGTCCGCCGCGATCCGTTCGGCGCTGGCGGCAGCGGAGGCGGGACCGGATCCCCCGCGAACAGCCGAAGTGCATGCGGTGACCGCAATGAGGGCGATGATCAGGCGGGCTTGCTTCATGACTTTCCTCTGTAACCTGGGGCGGGGACTGATGAGCGAAAACGAAATATGCAATCTCCGTACGCGTATCCGCGACCTGCGAGGACGCGGTGCGAAGGAAAAGCGCATATTTAGCGGCCCGATGCACGCTCAACTCCTGAACGCAGCTTCGCCTGATGACGGTGCACTCTTTCACTCCTGAAGATGTGGGATTTGAGAGCCGTGTCCGGCGCAGCTTCGAGCGCCAGCAGTTCATGGCGACCCTCGGTGCCACGCTTGAACGTGTCGAGCCCGGCTTCGTGGAGATTCAGCTGGCCGTTACACCGGCGTTGACACAGCAGCACGGGTTCGTCCACGCAGGCGCAGTCGCATCGATCGCCGACAGCGCTTGCGGTTATGCCGCACTGAGTTTGATGGGCCCGGACTCGGGGGTGCTCGCCGTCGAGTTCAAGATCAATCTCATGGCTCCGGCGGCCGGCAACTTCCTGATCGCGCGTGGGAGAGTGATCCGTGCGGGACGGACATTGAGTGTCTGCCAGGCAGAGGTGGCAGCCGTCGCAGACGGCGTCGAGAAGGATGTCGCAATTCTCGTTGCCACCATCATGAACGTTCGCGGCCGGCCGGACGTGGCGGGGTGACGAAAGGGGCGAAAAGCTTCACCCGTGAGCGACCCGGCCCCGTGAAGCGACGACGCATTGTCGTGAACGACCTGATGCAGCAGGGCTATAGCTATGAAATCACGATGCCGTCAGGTCGCGGTTTCGATCCGGCGTTCCGCCCCCAGCTTACCCCGAAGGAAATGCTCGCGCTGGGAGTATTCGGCGGCAAATATATGACAGACTGCCGGGACGAGTTCCCCGCGAGCTGGTTTGCCGGCGCGAAGCTCTGTCACGAGTATCACGACCCGAAGCTGAACTTGTTCCGGGTCAACGCATCGCAATCGCTTGCAGTCTGGAGGAAGAACGGCTGGATTCACCCCGACGACCCGCGAGGGTGGTTCCAGTGGTACTGTCGCTATTACATCGGCCGGCGCTCCGCGGACGATGAACGGCAGATCCGCCGGTGGCGCGCCGCCAGTCGCCATGTCGCGCAACTCCGCCTGGCGTGTTTCGGCGGCGACTGGAAGTGTCGTCCGCGCCAGCGCCAGGCGCTGCTCCACTGGGCGTACGATTCGCGTTCGATTTAGCAGGTTCAGCCGCGTCCGGGCCCGGGAGTCGGCTAAATTGAAGGGATGGACACAGTTGCCGAAGAACACGACACCTCACCTGCAACGGATGACAAGCAGCCGCTTGAAGTCCGGCTGAGGGCGGCGGCGGATCTGCTCGAGGAGATCGTCGGCGATCGCGCTCTTCTTGCCGAAATTCCGGTCGAAGACAGGAACCGCCTCCTCCAGGCCGCTGGCCACGTCTCACGTCCCGATGTAATCGATCGGAGGCGCCTGCTCAAAGTCAGCAAACGGAAGAGAAAGGCCGAGCGCGTACGGCGCGAGGAGAGTGTTCTCGAGAATACCGGGATCAGGAAGCTTCGACGGGAGCCGGTTTTCACAACGCCAAACTATTTTCCGCCGGCTCCTGACTTCGATTCACCGCGGGAGCCACAACCCGGGCAACTCGACGACCCGCGAAACTGTTACATCTGCAAGCTGGACTACAACTCGATCCACCACTTCTACGATCATCTCTGCCCCGAGTGCGCGGAGTTCAACTACGCGAAGCGGACCGAGATTGC
>JBPCJP010000031.1:0-30897 GCA_051005175.1 Gemmatimonadaceae bacterium
CCGGCTCGGTGACATCCACGATCCGCAACGCGCCCCATTCTCCAGGCGCATCACGCATTGAAGCCATCACCTGCGTTGACTGTGCGCATCTCCCACCTGTGAGCGTGGGACAAAGCGCCGTGCGCAACGCATCACCATCCGTCCTGTCGATCATCATGACCGGAATGCTGACTCCGGCCGGATCCCCGTCGGGTGAGAATGCCTCGGGCGATCCGACACTCGTCTGGAGTACTACCACTCCCCGCGCACCGGCTTCCTGCGCACGCCGCGCCCGCGCCGCTATGGAGCATCCTGATCCTGCTGCCGGCAGTTCACCCTGGATTGGCTGCTTCCCTCTATCGATGAGTGCGATGCGCCCTTTCGGATCGCCGAGGTATAGATCTGCGGGGATGGCGACCTTGTCGTGTGTCATCGCCATGTCGGCATGCATGTCGGGGCTGGTGCTCGTCGCGCACCCGCGACCGATGTACTCGAGCGGCGCACGCACGCTCATGTCCGGCTGATGATAGAGCTGGGCTTTTTTCCCGGGGTCGTAAAGAGTGAAGATTGCTTCACAACCGAACATCGAACCGGCTGCCGGACCGGGACCGTCCACGGCAAGGGTCGTAGTCGGGGCAATGAAGTCGGTCTCGGAGATCAGTGCGAGGTCCCTTCCGTTCACTCTCGCCGCCGTGACGTAGGCGGCACTGCCTTCAAAGCTGCGATCGGTGGGATACTTGAACTGCCCCAGCTGCTGAGGATTTCCCTTTACCGGAACGTCAACGACGAAGAGACCGCCGTCATAGAAGGCGAGCAGGCCCCTGTTGCCATCATGCGAGAACGCGGCACCGTGTCCCGCGCTGAACGGGCGACAGCCATTGGTGGAAAAAATGGGAGTGCCGGGAGGCGGGAACGCACCGGTCTGAACCGGTTTGCGGGGATCGGTCACATCCACGACACGAAGGTCTCCAGAAGGAAACTTGCCTGCAGAGGCACCGGGCTCCAGCGACAGCGAAAAGACCCGACCGTCACCTCGCTGAGTCAATGCAACGGAGTGCTGCGAAGAGGCGCACCGCTTTCCGCTTCTGTCCGGCGGCGGTCCGCATTGAGGAACGCTGTCGGGATGCACGACGTCGAAGTCCGCCATGTACCGGCCGAGCAGGACCGGCGCCGCGGGTCGCGTGATATCGTAGTATGCGACGCCGCGATCAACAGTCGAGCCAGCAGGGCCGCACATCTGCAGGGCGATCGCGAGCAGGTCGCCCCTGAAAGCCGGAGTACTCACCCGCCGCGCCGCTACTCCATGCGCGGCGACTCCTTCGGGTACGGGTATGGTGCCCACTACGACTGGCGACGCAGGTCGCGAAACGTCAACGAGCTTGACTGTTACCGCGGGACACGGATAGGGATTGTAAAGGTGTGCGTGCACGCCCGCTGCGGGCATCAGCCCTGCTCCGACAACGGCCGTAGTTCCCACGACCGTGATGTCGCCATTCAACCCGGCGCCGCCAAGGTCGCTTTTCCCGACCAGCGAAAGTACCTGCGTACCTGCGGCTGATGGCGATACCAGGCCGAGCGCAATAATGAGCAGCCCTGACTTCATCGTTGCGCGGACTTCATCGTGTGAAAGCGATCATGCCGCTTGCGTAAGCGAATCGGCAAGCCGCTCGATCGCTTGCACCGCAGGCGAATCGGGATCATGATCGATTGGGGTCTTCCCCACTCGCTCGGCCTCCATCAACGATGGATCGAAGGGGATTTCGCCAACGAGCGTCATCGAGTGCGCGGCACAGAAGCTTTCTATTGCCTTCCTGTCCTCGTCGTCCCGAACCTTAGTGGCCACTGCAACTACGTCGAGTACGCCGACCTCACGTGCGAGGGCTGTTACGCGGCTGGCAACCTCCATCGACCGGTAATAAGGCTCGATGGTGGCGATGAATTGCGAGAGGTGTCTTCCAGTGCCGCGGGAGATATGCTCGAGGCCTGCCTCCATGTCCACAAGGATATCGCGACTGTCGTCACCCCTTTCGACAATTTCCCCGAGGAGTCCGCGCACCGCACCATGTGCGCTGCACAGACAGCCAGCTCCTCCATGGTTGACACTCCCCATGACCAGCAGGCGCACGCCGTCGGGTCCGATGGTCGCGTATTGCGAGATTATCTGCTCCGAATCCGCGACGAATACTGACTTTGTTGTACCATCTTCCTGTTCCTGGCGCTGCATCATGTTTCGTGGCAGCTCGACCATGTGCATCGCGGTCTCGGCCGGGACTCCGATGGTGACAGCGAGATTCGGCGTCGTGTCTGCGTCGATTGCGAGGACGCTCCGGCCGCGTCGGGCAAGCACGCGAGCGAGCGTCCCCGATATTGTCGTTTTTCCGGTACCGCCTTTTCCTACAATAGCTACGCGCATCAGTGTTTGTGGCCTCCCCCGGCGCGCGCCGCATGACATTCTGCAGCCCCCGCCGGATCATTGTGACAGTCGCAGTCGGGATCGTTGCACTCCCCGTGTCCCTGACCGAGCAGCTCAGAGAACTCGGCGGCGAATCGCCGCCCGGCCTCCTGTTTGCCGATCTCCGTTAAAAGGTACTCCGCGGGTTCGCCCGCTGCTTCCACGATCCAGCCGGTGCGGATCAGATGCTCGAGGGTTTGCCGCACCGTCGCTTCATCCTGCACGAGGAACCTGGTCATGGCAGGCAGCGTCGCACTCGATCCCATGCCTTCACCCTGGAGCCAGAAAAGCAGCTCGAGCATCTCATCCCGCCGCGCGATAATCTCGCTCCCATCATCCGACATGGGGAGATCCTCCGTTTTCGCTTTCGAGAATGCGATGAATGCGGTCGACCGCGACGTCAACGGCTGCAAGCACCGGCGGTGTCAGCTCGCCGGTCAGGTCACATGTCATTTCGACCCTCACCGGGTAAACGCGCGTCCTTCATCGGCTGGATGAACTCATCACCTGCCTCGACGGTGCATCCGTCGCAGCTCATTCCAGCGATCCAGAAAACGTGGACGGTCTTGAGGGGGCCCAGGGGCAACGTGGGGCTCCGTAGCGGGAATCGACGGTTGATCTCCCTGAGCAGTGTCCTGCTCGATAGTTGTGCCATTGCCGGACCCGGTTGGAGACTCCAAACCTCTATACGCCGGTGAACCTCGTTCGGATGCGCCGGCCCTTGGTCGTCCTCGCGACAAGCGCCAACAAGAATGATGCCGACCGCGCCTCCCCCCGCCTGCTACTATATACATACGACAGGCCGTTGGCGGGCGAAAGACCACCGCCCCCTTTCGCAGCTCTCTCGGTCGAGCACCCGTGGTATATTGGCGTCATCGAACTTTAGTTGTGGCAAATCCCCGGAGGCACCGTGTGTCTGGCCATCCCAGGTAAGATCGTCGAGCTTTTCCCCGATCAGCCTCACCTTGCTGTAATCGAGGTCTCCGGTGTCCGCCGGAAAGTGAACGTCGACCTGGTGCGCGACGAGGTCCCGCTCGCAGTGTCGGACTGGTTGCTCATTCACGTCGGTTTCGCGATGAGCAGAATCAGCGCCGAGTATGCCGATGAGCAGATGCGCCTGCTGACGATGCTCGGAGAAGCCGATCAGGCGATCAGCGAGCTCGAAGGCTACGAGTTCAACTAGGCATGACATGAAATACGTGGATGAGTTCCGCGACGCACAGCTGATACGCCAGGCAGCGGCGGAGATCCGGAAACTCGCCAGGCCCGACAAGCACTTCAGGCTGATGGAAGTCTGCGGCGGCCATACCCACGCCATTTACAGATTCGCGCTCGCGGATCTTCTTCCCGAAAACATCGAGCTGGTGCACGGACCCGGTTGTCCGGTCTGCGTCCTGCCCATGGGCAGAGTTGACGATGGACTGTCGCTCGCTGCAGACCCCAAGGTAATCCTCACCGTTTTTGGCGACATGATGCGGGTGCCCGGCCGCACTGGCAGTCCGCTCGAACACAAGGCGCGCGGCGCAGACATCAGGATGGTCTACTCTCCGCTCGACGCATTGAAGCTCGCCCGGGAGAATCCGGACCGCGAAGTTGTTTTCTTTGCCATCGGATTCGAGACTACGGCGCCTTCCACTGCTCTCACGCTCCGTCAGGCGCGTGCGCTCGGACTGCGGAACTTCTCGGTATTCTGCAACCACGTCACGATTATTCCAGCGATTCGCGCGATTCTCGACTCGCCAGGCATGCGGATCGATGCTTTCATCGGACCGGGACACGTGTCCACTGTGATCGGTTGCCGGCCCTATGAGTTCATTACGACGCGCTACGGCAAGCCGCTCGTCACCTCCGGATTCGAGCCGCTCGACGTTCTCCAGTCAATCGTGATGATCCTGAGGCAGCTCGATTCAGGCATCGCTAGAGTGGAGAATCAATACGCGCGCGTCGTGCCATGGGAGGGCAACATCCCCGCGCTCAAGGCGCTTGCGGAAGTCTTCGAGCTGCGACCGTATTTCGAGTGGCGCGGCCTCGGATTCATCTCGCAGTCCGCGCTGCGCCTGCGGGACGAGTATTCGGAATGGGATGCGGAGAAACGATTCCACGTTCCCGGCGTCCGCGTGACTGACCCGAAGGCAGCACAGTGCGGTGAAGTCCTGAAGGGTGTGCTGAAGCCGCATCAGTGCAAGCTCTTCGGTCGCGAGTGTACACCCGAGAAACCGGTTGGAGCGCTGATGGTTTCATCCGAGGGTGCCTGCGCCGCATTTCACAATTATGCCGTCAGGACCGGCGCCACCACGGCTGCTTCGACCGGATCGTAATAATGCCGGCCAGCCAACAGATTCGTTTTGCAGATGCGCAGATAGAGATGGCGCATGGCGCGGGAGGCAAGGCGAGCCGGCGGTTGATCGAGGGTCTCATCGCTCCCCTCATGATTGGCCCGCTTGCCACTCCCCTCGGCGATTCAGCGATCGTCGATGTAGAGGGCGTGCAACTCGCCTTTACCGCCGACAGTTTCGTGGTGCGACCTCTCCGCTTTCCAGGAGGGTCCATCGGAGACCTCGCCGTCAATGGGACTGTGAATGACCTCGCCGTCTCGGGCGCAAGGCCGGTTGCCCTTCTGGTAACGTTGATCCTTGAAGCCGGGTTGTCTGCCGAGTCGCTCGAAATGGAGCTGCGTGCAATCGCATCTGCGGCGTTGAATGCGGGAGTGACGGTCGTTGGCGGTGACACCAAGGTCGTGGAGCACGGCAAGGCGGACGGCATGTACATCACCACGGCAGGCATCGGAGCTCTCGATAAGAGGTTCGTCTGCTCCTCCAGCCTCGTCAGGCCGGGCGACAAGGTATTGCTGTCGGGTTCCATTGGCGACCATGGAATAACTATCCTGCTCGCCCGCGGGGAAATCGACCTTGATGCAGATCTGCAGTCCGATACGAGGTCCATTCTACCGATGGTGGACGCGCTCGCCGGTGCCGCTGGACCCGGTGTTCGATGGATGCGGGATCCGACGCGCGGAGGAGTAGCAAGCGCCCTCAACGAGCTTGCTCGCGACGCGGATGTTGCAATCGCTCTCTCGGAGGAAACTATTCCCGTGCGCGCGCAGGTTCGCGGCGCATGTGAGTTGCTGGGCCTCGAGCCGCTGCACATCGCCAACGAGGGCCAGTTCGTAGCAGTCGTAGCGGCCGACTATGCGGAGATGGCGCTTGCTGCGGTTCGTGGCGCACCGGGCGGACACGAAGCGGCGATAATAGGTGAAGTCCGCGAGACCCCGGCCAGGACCGTTATCTCCTGCTCGGCTTACGGCGGCACGCGCGTCGTCGACATGCTGGTGGGCGATCCGCTCCCGCGCATCTGTTGACGTGCAGTGAAGTTTTCTGCGACAGGATCTGATGTTGTGACTGCCGCGTCCGGAATTGCCGAGGCTATCGCTGCCGCGCTGAGGGCGCGCAACTCCGTATCGGAAGAATTCTTTGCGCGTGAATCGGGGCGTCTCGCTGTTGCCTGCCGCGAGATGTCGGCGCGGTTCGAGGATGGCGGCCGCCTGCTGGCATTCGGTCGCGTGCAGTCGGCGACGGATGCCCAGCATGTAGTCGTCGAGTTCATCCATCCCGTGATCGTCGGCAAGCGTGCCCTCCCGGCGCTCGATCTCTCCGCTGCATTCGTTCAGTGGGCCCGTGTCATCTCGCATCCGCGCGACATTGCGATCGGGTTCTCAGGTCCCGCTGGAGATCAGGAAGTCGCCGAAACGCTCGCACACCTGACCGCGAGTGGTGTTCTGACAATTGGACTTTGCGCGGGTGGTGCACGCTGCTCCTTCGATTCGCCGTCGGGGGATCCTTTCGTCGATCAGGAGATCGTCGAGATTCTGTATCACACGCTGTGGGAGACCGTGCATGTATTCTTCGAGCACGCACAGCTCAACCACGACGTTGGCGAGGCGGGGTTTCTCTATCCCTTTCTCGGGAGTGAGCGGCAGAACACTGACTCCGTAGTCGAAAGCGTCGCCGAATCCATCAGGATCAAAGCGGGTGAGACGGCAGCCCTTCGCGATCAGGTCGCGCTGGAACAGGCCGGCGCGATCGCAAATGCAGTCGCTGCGATTGTTTCGGCCGTCCGACGAGGCGGCAAAATCATCGCCTTTGGCAACGGAGGCTCGGCAACCGACGCGAACGATTTCGTTTTCGATTGCGTTCATCCGCCAAAAGATTTCCCTGGCATTCCCGCGATTTCGCTCTCCGGCGAGCCTGCCAGCATTACCGCGATCGCGAACGATGTAGGCAGTGATGCGATTTTTCTGCGACAGCTGATTGCGCTCGCATCCCCCGCGGATATTGTCCTGGTCATCTCGAGCAGCGGCAGCTCCGCCAGCCTTCTCGCCGCTCTTGAGGAGGCAGGAAAGCGGGAGCTGCCAGTCGTCGCGATCCTGGGATACGACGGAGGTGAGATCGCCCGGCGCGGCCTCGCCGGTTTTCCGATAGTCGTTCGGTCTGATTACGTGCCGCGAATTCAGGAGGCGCAGGCATCGGTCTATCATGTGATGCGCGACATGATCGCGGCCATGATGCTCCCGGGCGACAAAGGTTCAACGGGGGAACTCGAGCTGTACGGCGGAGCGAGTTGCCAGTACACGTCGGAGCTTCGCGAGAAGCTGCTCCTCGATGGGAAAGAGTTCACCGAGTACGATGTCGAGACTGACGCCGACGCACGCCGGCGTATGATGGCGCTGACGGGAGGCCAGCGAACCATCCCCGTGCTCGTTTCGGGTGGTCGCGTATCACAGGTAGGCTGGCACGGGCGCGGCTGCATGGTCGAGGATTCCTGATCCGGCGCGTTGCCAGGGAATTCACGGTTACGGGCGTCGTTCAGGGCGTGGGGTTTCGCCCTTTCGTCTATCGCCTCGCCTGCGAACACAACCTTGCGGGCCATGTCATCAATGATGCTCATGGTGTCCGTGTCCATGCCGAAGGCGATGAGAGCTCGCTGCTTGCCTTCGAAAGGGATCTTGTGTCGCGCGCTCCGGAAGTCGCGAACGTCTACTCCGTAAATGCTCAGGAGGCAGAGTTCCGATCCTTCGATGCTTTCACGATCGGGGGCAGCGACGGCGCCGAGCCCGCTACGGCAGGCATCAGCCCGGATCTGCCCGCCTGCGATGAATGTCTTCAGGAGATGCTCGACGGAGCCGACCGCAGGACAGGCTATCCGTATATCAATTGCTCCGCATGCGGACCGCGCTTCTCGATTATCTGCGCAATGCCATATGATCGCGTAGCGACAACGATGCGGGACTGGCGGATGTGCGAAGCTTGCTCAGTCGAGTATCACGATCCGGCGGACCGACGCTTCCACGCCCAGCCAATAGCGTGCTCCCAATGCGGGCCGGCGTATCGGCTGGTCGATACAACCGGGATAGCTGCCGGAGGCACTGACGCGGTTGCTGCGGCTGTTGCGCGGCTTTGCGCAGGGGAGATCGTCGCCATCAAGGGAATCGGCGGATATCATCTGGCATGCGATGCCAGCAACCCTTCCGCAGTGGAGACCTTACGCGAAAGGAAGTTCCGGAAGGAACAGCCCTTCGCCGTCATGGCCCGCAACATCGATGTGGCGAGAGAGACGATTCGACTCTCGCCCGAAGCCGAGGTTCTCATCGCTTCGCTGGCCCGGCCCATAGTACTCGGACCGCGGCTCATGCAGCTGCCCGGTGTCGCTCCTGACACGCACGAAATCGGAGTGCTGTTGCCGTATACGCCACTCCACCATCTGCTTTTCGTCGCGGGAGCACCCGAAAGACTCGTGATGACCAGTGGAAACCGGTCGAGCGAGCCTATCGCGTACCGCGACGATGAGGCGGGCGAGCGGCTGAGAGAGATTGCCGATGTGTTTCTTGTCGGCGAGCGACCGATCGCTCGTCGTGTCGATGACTCAGTCGCCCGAATCGGGGCTGCGGGCCCATGCCTGTTGCGGAGGTCGAGGGGCTATGCGCCACGGAGCGCAGTCCGCATGGAGCTGGACTCTCCCGCTCTGGCACTTGGAGCAGACCTCAAGAATACGATCGCCCTCATCGTCAATGGCGAGGCGATCCTGAGTCAACACATCGGTGACCTCCAGCACATGGAAACGAGAGAGGCGCTTGCCGGGACAATCGACGATCTCCTTGCGATGCACAGTGTTGATCGCGATGAGTTGCAGATCGTGCACGATCTGCATCCTGAGTATCACTCCACAGCGAAGGCGCTCGAGCTCCATTGCGGCCGTCGCATTGCGGTGCAGCATCACCGTGCCCACATCGCAAGCGTGATTGCCGAGCGAGGTGCATATCGCCAGCGGGTAGTCGGTGCCGCTTTCGACGGCACCGGATTCGGGGATGACGGGACTATCTGGGGAGGAGAGTTCTTCGTGGGGAACGTAGTCGATGGCTTCGATCGCGTCGGGCATCTTCGGCAATGCCGCATTCCCGGTGGCGACGCAGCAGCGCGGTTTCCGGTACAGGCTGCCGCGGGTCTCCTCGCAGCGTCAGGCATTGGCGAACCCGCGATCATGATGCGTGAGCCATTCCTGTTTCCAGAGCGGTATGCTCGCGCCCGCGGCCTCCTCGATGCCGACGTCCGATGTTTTGCGAGCACGTCTGCTGGCCGCCTCTTCGATGCGGTCGCTGCACTCCTCGGATTCACGCGCGAGTCGACTTATGAAGGCCAGGCCGCAATGTGGCTCGAGAACCTGGCGCGAAAAGGCAGGGCAACCGTTGAAATGGAGATTCCGTTTGCTGGACGTGAGCTGGATTTTCGGCCAGCGCTGGCGTCGATCGTGGCAATGCGGGAAAGGTCAGTGAACGCGAATGCCATCGCGCGCGCGTTTCATCAGGCCATGGCCGAAGGAATCTCCACGGCGCTCACCTCACTGGCGAACGAGCATTCGGTCGACACGGCAGTACTGTCGGGCGGGGTTTTCCAGAATGACCTGCTGCTGTCTGAGACTCTCGGCGCGCTCGAACGTTCGGGCATGAGGGTGTGGACCAACAACGTCGTGCCTCCGAACGACGGAGGAATCTGTCTCGGACAGGCCGCGATGACCTTGAGCTCACGCTGAACGGAGGATGCCAGTCCCGATGAAGGCATTTATTGTCGTGAGCCTTTTCACCGTTGCTGCCTGCGGCAATGACGGTAACAGCGGTGCGATGCCAGCCGCAGCCGACAGTCTCGTGATCGGTGCTGGCGCGGATGAGTTCGGCCTCAAAGTCAATCGCGAGCGACTCGGAAGGTATCCGCTCAATGCAGGAATCTGCGAGCCGATGTTGCGACTTACACCCGGCTTTGATCTTGAGCCACTGCTCGCCCGTGCGTGGGAGTATAGAGACGACAACACTTACAGATTTTTCCTGCTCACCACTCCGCGGTTTCACGATGGAAGGCCGCTCGATGCAGCTTCCGTCAAGTTCACGCTCGATCAGGGCACCAGGGACCGCACGCAATACAGTTTCCTGGATGACAGTTCGGTCCGCGTTGTTGACGACAGCACGCTCGATATCCGCCCAGCGAAGCCCAACCTGAGACTCCTCGATCAGATGGCGCATCTCAGCTACGGAACGATCGCATCTGGAACGAAAGCTCGTGACAATCCGGTGTGCACAGGCCCGTTCCGTTTCAGCGAGTACGTGCCACGCAGCCACCTTTCCGTTGAAAGGAATAATGCGTACTGGGGCGACAAGGCCAAGCTCTCCCGTCTCACATTTCGGTTTATTCCCGACGACAACACGCGCGCTCTTGCGCTGAAGGCAGGCAACGTGGACCTCATCTTCGATGTCAACAGAAGCATTGTCGCGAATCTGAAAGAGACGGCAGGCATTACCGTCGTGGTCTCCCCGCCTGGTGCCGTGGTCCTCATGTACATCGCGACACGCGGTACTGCGCCGCATACCGCCATGTCGGATCCTGTCGTCCGGCGGGCCGTGGCCCTCGCGCTGGACCGCCGGTCACTCGTCCGTGACATCATGGAAGGTTACGCCACCGAGATTGCAACTGTGAATCCGCCGTCCGTGCTCGGGGATTTTGCCGCGATGGTCAAAGGCATACCATACGATCCGGCGCGGGCGAGGTATCTGCTCGATTCGGCAGGCTGGAAATCCATCGGGCGTGGCACGAGACGAAAGGCGGGCCGGAATTTGACCCTCACGCTCATCTCCCAGCCGGGAGCCGTCGACAGATCGATAACTCAATACGTCCAGGCGCAGCTTGCCGAGGTCGGCATTGAGACAAAGATCGAGGACCTCGATCCGGCAGGATACGCCAGCCGGCTCAACAGCGGAAAGTTCGACATTGATATCGAGGTGCCGAATCAGAACGACGCCAATCCTGCATTTCTTCTCGCCCTTCGGTGGTACTCGAAGTCAAATGTGAGAAGCGCCCCGTTCATGCTCGCCGGCCCACGTTTCGACTCGCTGGTCGACCGGTCACTTGCCAGTATCGACAGGATTGAGGCGCAGAAAGCAGCTGCGGAGGCGATGCGTGTCCTTGTAGACGAGGAAGTCGCCGCAATTCCACTTGCGGGTATCTCGCGCATCTATGCCATGAGCTCCAGGGTGAAAGGATTTGTACCGCATCCGTCGAGACTGAATCAGAGCTGGGCCGGCGTCTGGATAGACAGGTAGACACATGAGCGTCGCAGTTACCGGATACGTGTCGCGCCGAATCCTGAGTATCGTTCCTGTGTGGCTCGGGCTGTCGCTCCTCGCGTTCAGTCTTTCCAGTCTTGCACCTGGTGATCCGGCGGAAGTTATGCTCCGGCAGCAGACCGGAGAACCGCCCGGGGCGGCAGAGGTTGCGCTCCTGCGACAGGAAATGGGCCTCGATCAGCCATTCCCCGTCAGATACGGCCGATGGCTCGCCGATGCGTTGCGCGGCGACCTGGGTGTGAGTTACAGCACCGGCAATCCTGTCGCGCGTACACTGATAATGAACCTCCCGCCGACCCTCGAGCTCGCGCTCTCGTCGCTCATTCTCGCAATCATCCTTGGCGTGCCGCTCGGCGTCGTAGCGGCCGCAAAAAATGGCACTGCTATCGATCACTCTCTTCGATTCGTTTCACTTGTGGGTGCGTCGATCCCCGCCTTCGTGCTGGGATATCTTCTCATCCTCTTCCTTGCCGTAAACCTCAGGCTGTTCCCTGTCTCCGGGTCAGGCGGGTGGATGTATCTGGCACTTCCGGCATTGACCCTTGCACTTGCCGAAAGCGCGGCTCTTGCCCGCCTGACCCGCTCTTCGATGATGGCTGTACTCCGGGAGGATTACGTCAGGACGGCCCGCGCCAAGGGCCTGCGGTCTGCGAGCGTGCTGACTCGGCACGCTCTGCGGAACGCACTGAATCCTGTCGTCACTCTGCTTGGTTTGCGATTCGGGCGACTGCTGGGAGGTGCCGTGATCGTTGAGATAGTCTTCTCCCGCGCCGGGCTTGGCACTGTCATGATCGACGCAATCCGTGACAGGGACTACAGCATGATTCAGGGTTTCATCCTGTTCATAGGCTCGGTGTTTGTAGCGAGCAATCTTATAGTAGATGTCGTGTATTCCCGGCTCGACCCCCGCGTGCGCCTGGATTCGGAAAAGGAGTATCGCAGTGCGCCCGGTTGATGCCGTCGCACGAATCGGATCAGTGCTGCGCCTCCGTGATCCGCTCGCGATTGCCGGTGGCTCACTCATTGTGATGATTGCGATCGTCGCCGTGGCTGCCCCCGTGCTCCCGCTGAGCGACCCCAACACAATCGATGCGATTCACCGGCTTGACACTCCCAGTCTTAGGCATCCCCTCGGAACAGACAACCTCGGGCGGGATGTGCTGAGCCGACTGGCCTGGGGAGCACGCTGGTCCATGGGCACAGTCGCCATTGCCACTGTCCTCATCATGTCGATTGGCGTGGCGGTCGGCACTATCGCAGGATATTTCGGCGGCATCGTCGACGATCTGCTGATGCGTCTGGTGGATGTCTTTCTTGCTCTCCCCAGCCTGCTCCTTGCCCTGGCGATCGGCGGTCTTCTGGGACCAGGATTTACCAGCGTGCTTATGGCACTTGTCTGTGTCTGGTGGGCGAGCTACGCGCGAATGGTGCGGGGTCTGGTGGTCGCCTTGCGCAGCCACGACTACCTTGTTGCCGCGCGATCGCTCGGTGGGAGCGACCTGCATGTGCTGGTGCATCACGTACTTCCGAACGTCATGCCGTCAGTCGCCGTGCTCGCTACCATAGAGATGGGCGATCTCGTGCTGGCTGTTGCCGCGCTCGGCTTTCTCGGGATCGGTGTCCAGGCCCCGAATGCCGAATGGGGCGCGATGGTGAGCGACGCGCGTCCGTTCCTCCTCTCGGCACCCCGGCTCGCCTTCTGGCCCGGACTTGCAATCACTCTGACCGTCATGGCATTCAATGTCGTCGGGGATGGCTTTCGCGATCGCTTCGATCCGCGCACCCCGGGGCGGCTGTTCGTCCTGAAATCCGGTTCGCGGCCACGGGTGGCGCAGGCGTCATCTGACGCATAAGCTGTAGAGTTGGTGCAATATTTTTCTGCAGCTTGCGTTTCCCGCCTTTCCCGGTACCTCATCATGCGATATCACGCGATAGTTTTGTCGGTCTCCCTCAGTCTGGCGATTCCCGGCCTTATGGGTGCGCAATCTGCCATGCGCGTTGCTCCGAGTGGCCGGGGTACGACAGAGGTCACGCTCACGCTTGTTGACAGCGCCGCGCGAGCGGCGGCACAGCCATCGAAGATCAGGATTGACTATGGCCAGCCCAGCCTTCGCGGCAGGAAACTGCTGACTGACAGCCTTGTACCGTATGACAAAGCGTGGCGCACGGGTGCCAACGGCGCGACCATGCTGACGACAGACGTGGATCTCGTCATTGGAGGGTCGAGCGTACCGCGAGGGACGTATGTCATTCAGACAATGCCCTCGCGTGCGGGTTGGAAGCTTCTGATCCAGAAGGATATGGGGCAGTCGCCGATGGCGGCAGCAATGTCCTACAACCCTGCGAACGATCATGCACGGGTGGATCTGCGCGAGACCACACTTTCGAGTCCGGTCGAGACACTCAGCATGTGGCTGATTCCATCGCGTGAGCCAGGCACACCGCACGGGCAACTGGTTATCGCATGGGGAACTGTTTCTCTTGCGACCGACTGGATGCTCGGACAGCGCTAGTCTCGCCCACATGCAACCGTTTCTGGCCTTTTATGGCTTCCAGCTCGGTGGGGGCACCCACACTCGGCGCCGCGGCTTCAACGGAGAAGCACCCTTGACTGACTCTACGGCGCGATGATGATCCCCGTCAGCCGGCGACGCAGCCGCACCCGCCACATCGCCGCTCAATCACTTTCGCTCGGCACGCGAGCGCGCTTCAAACGTTCGCCAGGTCGAGCGTCAGTGTAAACGTCGATCCGACGCCCTGCTCGCTGCGGGCGCTCAGGTCGCCGCCCATGCCGCGGGCCAGGTCGCGGCTGATCGCGAGACCGAGTCCGCTGCCCTGGCCCACGCGACTGTGACTGGAATCGACCTGGGTGAATGGTTCGAAGATCGATTCGAGCTTGTCGCCGGGAATACCTTTCCCGTTGTCGATAACCCGGATGAACGCCTTCGGGTCGGGCCCATCTCCAGCGACGCACTCGAGCCAGACTTTCCCGCCGGCGTCGGTGAATTTCGCCGCATTCGACAACAAATTGAGCAGAATCTGCTGGAGCTTATCCGGGTCAGCGAGCACGTGGAGAACCTGCGAGCTGTCGCAAACCTCGTAGGTGATGCCCTTTCCGTTGAACTGCGGCTCGATCATCGGCCGGAGGTCAGCCAGCGCTTCGGTGACATTGACCGCGGTGATGCGATAATCGACACGTCCCGCTTCGATGCGAGACAAGTTGAGGATATTGTTGATCAGGCCAAGAAGGTGTCGCTGACTCCGATCGATGCGGAGCAACGCCTGACGCTGGTCGTCATTTATCGGCCCGTACACACCAAGCTCGATGAGCTGAACGTGGCCGCCAATGGCGTTGAGCGGCGTGCGCAGCTCATGGCTCATCGTGGCCAGAAACTCCGATTTTGCCTTGTTGGCTGAGTCGGCGATCGAACGCGCGCTTGCCAACAGCTCGATGGTCTCCTGGAGCTCGTCGGTCTGCGCGTGCAGCTCCTCGGCCTGCGTCTCGAGTTCTTCCGCCTGTTGCTGCAATCGTCCGTTCGCGATCTCGAGCTCGGCACGCGCATTCCGGGACTCGGCGAGGGCGTCCTCGAGCTGTCGCCTCGTCCGGTCGACGACGGCGGCCAGCATGGACGTTCGGGCGGCGGCTTCCCGGGCGAGCGTCTCTTTCGCGACCGCCGCGGCCGCCGATCGCTCCGATTTGAAAATGGCGGCGAACATCGGCGACAACGTGCGAAACCATTCAACGTCGTTGGCCGGCGAATCGGTGCCGGTAATGACGAACACGATATCGGGGCCATGGCCGAAAGCGAGCACCGGCGCGAGCCGGTCCACCACGTCAACGGGAAGTTTCCCGGCAAGAACGCCATGACCAACCGCTTCCTCGAGGAATGCAGTCCACAGCCGCCCATTCGGGAATGTCTTTGGAAACCCCGGAGCCGGCAGCAACAGGTTCACCTCGGCGTCCCGAGCGAAGAAGATGAGTGTGTCGCCGCCGAACTCGCGCGCGAGCGCACACGCTGCCGCTGACCGCGTTTCCGGAATCGCCAGCGCCGTCGCAAACTGGAGGAGCGCCGAACGCGGCCCGATGGCGGACGCGGTCACGTCAGGCAGCCGATCAGTCCGGAAAGACGCAAACGACCGCGGTGCAATTGTGAAATCCGCTGAACTGGCCGTCGGCCCGGACGATCTGCCCGTAGGAGTTGAAGCCGGCAAACTTGGCATCGCCGAGCGCATTGCGAACGGCTGCGAGCTCCTGGTTGAAACCGTCACCTAGACGGAGACGCGTCGCGACACAGTCGAAGAAAAGCGCGCCGCTGGGCTTTGCGCCCGCACGCTCGACTTGATTCACGGCATCCGTCACCGCCATGGCCGCGGCGTCCGCCGCCGACGTGGGGCCGGTGGACATGATCTGCGCCGTTGATCCGACGGGGACTTCGGCCGCGAAGGCAATCCCGCCTTCCGCGTTCACCCCGAGGGGAACGCGCAGCTTGTGTCCGTCCTGCGCCTTGATGCCGACAATATTGTGCAAAAAGAACGGCAACGGGTCGGCGCGATCGAATCGCTGGTTCGTTGCAATGGCGTGATCCTCGAACGCGTCCACGGCGGGCGACACATTCATGGACACAACGCACGAGTCCGCGGCATCTGTCACGCGCAACGCATGCCCCGTGCTCGACCAGCCGTGGCGGGCACCAATGCCCACCGGTTTGTTGGAAAGTACCTCGAGGGCGACCGCAGCGTTCGACGCCACGCGCGTACCGCAAAAGACATGAGTCTTCTGAAAGAGTCCGTTGTCTCCCGCGCCGCCACCGGCAAACTGGTACATCCCACCAGTCGCGAGCGTGAGCTGGTCGACGAGGTCCTCCGCGAGTCCGGCGAGAGCATCGACGAGAACAATGGCCGTACGGTAGCGGAAATCGGACGTCTCCAGTCCCTTGAACCCGCCCACCAACTCACCGGCGGCGACATCGCGGCCGCGCGAGAGATCCACCGTCATCGTCGCGTTGAAGCGCATGGCCGGATTCTGAATAGCGAACGCCGACGACATGTTGGTGCCGGAGGAATCGGCGGTAAACTCCCCCGCGGACGAGCAACCGATGATCGCTCGTGTCGTGCATTGACGCTGCAGGGCGGTCAACACCGATTGATAGTCGTTGTCTGGCGAGATGAAGACCACGACGGCGTCGGGTTGTTGTCCGCCCAGCCCCTGCATGAGCTGGTCGGCGAGTTGCTCGCCGGCGGAGGCATCGCGAGCCGACGTGGACGCAGTAGAAACCGAGGTCATGGGGATACCGGGCAAGGGGAAACGAGCCGGAGAACCGGCGGACCCGCTCGGTGCAATTCCCGCACCCCGCGTGCGTACACCGCCCGGCGGTAACTAACGCCGTTGATCACGGGCTGATCATACTCGGTATGGCGTTATCCTGTGTCCTCAATCTGGCGTCCTGACAACACTACCGAACAGTGAGTGAGTGCCGGATCCGGCCGGGTTTGCGAAGGCCAGCGGCCCTTCTTGCGCCCGTGCCACAGCACTGGTATGGTAGGGCCGCCGATGAGGGGAACGTCCCGGCAATCCCATTCCACGAGAATTCTCCCGCCGGGAGAATCTCTGCGCGCCACTCTTACGAGGAAGCGATGAGCTTTCGTTCTGTTTCTGCAATTGCCGTCCTGTTGCCTGTTCTTGCGCTTGGTGCGTGCGAGCATGCGAATGACCCAGTCAGCGCCTGCAACGCGAGAGCGATGTCTGATGGAATCGTCGAGTCTGTCCCACATTCGCCGTCCAACCCGGGGCCATCACAAGCGTTCCTGAAATGAGATTCGCTTACGTTGGGAACCAGCCGGGCACATATCGGTTCCTGTACAATGTCACCCGTGATCCTGCCGGGAAGCATTTGCTCGAGGAATCCCGGCGCGCGTCACCGCCTTTCGAGTTGAGACAATGATGCCACTGGATTCGAACCGGCTTAAAGAGCGCTGACGCGGTACAGATGAAGTCTCATGACGGCCGTAAGGCGGAACGACTCCCTCGATGATGAACGATAGCGAAAAACGCGCACGTGCACTACATTGTCTTACATGAAATCGGCCAGTGTTACTATCCGCCTCGACGCCAAGCTGCAGCGCGAATTGAACCGGCTGAGCCGCCAGCTCGGACGGAGTCGAAGCGATCTCGTGCGTGACGCCCTCCGCCGCCAGCTGGCTCTTGTCCAGTTCGAGCAGGCGCGGCGCGGCGTGCTGCCGCTGGCAGAGGCGCAGGGAATCCTTACCGATGAGGACGTCTTCGCCGACGTCTCGTGAAGGTATTCCTGGACACGAATGTCCTCATCAGCGCGTTCGCCGCGCGCGGCTTGTGCGCGGACCTGATGAGGTTAGTCCTCGCTGAGCATGAGTTGCAGACAGGGGCGGTGAACCTGGTAGAGTTGCGGCATGTCCTGCGTGATCGCTTCAAGGCTTCTACTCCGCAAATCGATCGCATCGTGACATTGCTCAGTGACCAGACCATAGTTGCAAAGCCCAATGCGCTTCCCGCCATCAAGGTCCGCGATGGGCACGATACCTGGGTCCTGGCGTCGGCGGTCGCTGGTGGCGCCGACATGCTGGTGACAGGCGACAAGGATTTGCTGGTTATCGCCGCGAAGGCGCCATTACCGGTGGTTACGCCAAGAGATGCATGGGACCATCTGCGCGGAACTGGCAGGGGTTAACGCGCGCTCGGCAGCACCGTTCCTCCGCCTGACGGAGATTTCACGATCCGTGGAAGGAAGCCGATCTTCCCGAGCCGCCAGTGTCGAAAGGGTTCGGATGGTTCGGATGGCTCGGAGTCGTAGGACCGAGTCATCGTGCTTGGCGCAGCGATCGGCCGGGCTGCACGATGCGGCTTCGCCGCCTGCTGCCGGTTGAGCTTCGTCCTCCAGCCTGGCTGGGCGGCAAACTCGGTGCGCGCGACGCCTGAGATGATCCGGGGAAAGCTGCGTCAGTTTCGCGGCTGCATCCGCGCGCGCAGTCCCGAGGTCCAGTTTGCGACGACGATCATGTTCCCATCGCCGACCGCTCGGAGAAAGATGAATCGCTCGTCATCGGGCAACACGTCGTAGTTGGCATGCGGGTTGTTGGCGTAGACGAATTCATCGGCAAACAGCGTATCGCGTGCGGCAACCGCCGCGAAGGCTGGCCCGGTCCTGAGCGTTGCGGCCATGAACTGTTCGCCGCCCCGATAGAACAACCGTCGGCCGTCCCTCGACCATAAGGGCTCCACGCCACCGTTCGCTGACACCTGAACCCTTCCGCCTGGCCCGGGGAATGGCTGCATGACGACTTCATTTCTTCCCGACTCGTCAGTGGTGAACGCGATCCAGCGGCCGTCCGGCGAAATGCGCGGCATCGACTCGATCGCTGCGCTGTTTGCGATTGCCACCGGCGTCGTATCGCCTGCCAGCGCCCGGTAGTAGATGTCAGCGCCGGCGGTGTCGAGCTGGTACGCGATGTACCGCGCGTCGGGGGAAATGACTCCCTCGAAGAGATCCACTCGCTCCCCGGCCAGGAGTGGGACTGCAGGAGTGCTCTGATCCGCTGGACGCCACCAGATGGCATTTCTGCCCGCGCGGTCAGTCCGGTACAGTACACGCGAACCGTCAGGTGTCCACTCCGGCCGTTCGTTCACCGTGCCCTCGGTGGTCAGCCGGGTCCTCGTCCAGGAGCTCAGCTCGAACAGCCAGACATCCCGGCGGTCCCCTGCCCCGATCGACATCGCGAGCTGGGTCCCATCGGGAGACAACCTCGGAAAGCCATACTGTGCCGCCTCGAGCGGAAGCTGGACAACTCCGCTTTTGCCGACGATGACGAGCTGCGACGATTGCGTGCCGTACTGATAGAAAAGGGTTCCGGTGCGGGAGAGTCCTATGCGCGCGAGCCCCGCCGTCGGGTTCAACATCACGTCGCCGAGCAGCTGAACGGGAGTGCCAACCAGTCGCCGCTTCTTCAAGTCGATGGCAGCTCCCATCAGGCCGCCCGTCGCGGTGACGTACAGCAGGGTTCCATCGACGACGCCAACCGGCTGCACCCCGCGGAGATCCAGTATAGTGGTCGACCCATCCTCCAGTGAGGCAATGGCGATGCTGGCGGTTCTCAGCGACGCTGCGCTCCAGCTCGTGTAGAGCACCACGCCCTCGTCGTCGAGAACTACCGGGGCCGACTGATAGATCTCTCCCTTGACGCGATCGGCCCTCGTCACCTCCCGTACCTGCCCGCCCGACTCGGGCATGCTGAAAAGGCCGGTGTTCCCCGCGGTGATGATGACACCCTTCGACGACCAGCCCATGCCGGCGAACGTGCCAGGAGCCGTCCCCAGGAGCTGCGGCATGCCGCCGTCGACCGCCGTCCGGTAGAGTTGATTGCCGCGAATGAAGGCCACCGACCTGCCGTCGGGGGAGAAAACCGGAGAATCGCCGTCCTCGGTTCCCGGCAGAGCGCGCGCGGTGATGTCACCGATCGGTCGAACCATGAGCTGTGGGCGGCGCGCCTCGTTCCGGCCGATGAACACCAGCGTCCGGCCGTCCGGTGAAATCGAGAGGCTGCTTAACCCGAGCACGCTGGAGCTTCCGCCGCCCGCCACGGGAATGGCAAAACGTATGACCTCATCCGTGCCGCCGGACACCGGTCGTCGTGACCAGGCTGCGAACAGCACGCTTGCGACTGTGATCGCCGCAAGCGCGAGCACCAGCGGATCCCGGACGCGCGCCTTCCATCCTCCTGCTCTCCGGGATACCCCTCCGCGACGGGCTATCGCGCTGCTGTGAATCGCGGACGACGCTGCGCCTTGGAGCGCTTCGGCGAACTCGCGCCCGGACGCCCATCGATCCGCGGGCAGCTTCTCCAGCCCCCGTAGCACCGCGTCCTCGACGTGATCGGGAATCGCCTTCCGCTGGGTGACTAGCGGGCGCGGCTCCTCCGACATGACGCGCGCCACGACTGCCTGCACCGTAGGACCCGTGAACGGTGCCTCGCCGATCAGCATCTCGTACGTGACGGCGGCGAGCGAATACAGGTCGCTCCGCGCATCGATTGTGCGCTCTCCCATCGCCTGCTCGGGGCTCATGTATTGCGGCGTTCCGAGCGAGAGGCCTGTCTGCGTCATCCGCTGCCCGCCCGCGGTCTGCACGGCGAGCGCAATTCCGAAGTCGGCAACCAGCGCGTGCCCTCCCTGGAGGAGGATGTTCTCGGGCTTGATGTCTCTGTGCACCACCCCGAGCCCGTGGGCGTAGCCGAGGGCATCGGCGACTTCGCGGGCGATGAGGACTGCATCGGTGACGGGAAGCTGTCGCTCGCGCTCGAGCCGCGCGCGCAGCGTCTCGCCCGTGACGAGCGGCATTACATAGTAGAGCAGTCCCGCCGCATCGCCGGAATCGAGCAGCGGCAGGATGTGCGGATGCTGGAGTCGCGCGGTCGTGCGTATCTCGCTCAGGAATCGCTCCGCTCCGAGCGCTGCTCCGAGATCCGGGTGGAGCACCTTCACAGCGACGTCGCGGTTGTGCCTGATGTCGTGAGCGAGATACACCGTCGCCATTCCACCCTGGCCGACTTCCCGCTCGATGCGGTAGCGATCGGCGAGTGCTTCCGTGAGTCTGGTGCTCAGGCAGTCCACCGATGCATGGTCATTCCCTGTTGTCGAAGACGAGGAATGATAGGCGCTGACCGCATCTTCTGCGAGCCGGAAGATTGTGCTGTTCGCTTCGCTTTCGCGCCGATCGTGTATGCTTGTGAGCGGCGATCGATGTCTGCGTTATTTGGCCGAACGGGCACCGTTACGCCGCCGTGCTGGTCCACGGCTTGATCCGACGGAGTACCGGCCCCAGCGCTTTGGCCGCGACTTCCGTGTCATACGCCACCTGAGCGCGCAGCCAGTAGCCGTTCGAGAGGCCGAAGAATCGGCAGAGCCGCAAATCGGAGTCGGCCGTTATGGCCCGCTTGCCGGCGACGATCTCGCCAATGCGTTGAGCCGGTACTCCGATTTCCTTCGCCAGACGGTACTGTGAGATCTGCATCGGCATCAGAAACTCTTCGAACAGCAACTCGCCAGGTGTCACAGGCTTGAGCGTGGCCATGATTCCAACCTTCCTCTAGTGGTAGTCGACGATTTCGACGTCTGCCGGCCCCGCCTTGGTCCACCGAAAACAGACTCGAAACTGATCATTGATCCGGATGCTGTGCTGCCCTTTCCGATCACCCTTCAGCGCCTCGAGACGGTTACCTGGTGGCACTCGCAAGTCATCGAGTCGGCCGGCAATCTCCAGCTGTCGGAGTTTGCGACGCGCAACGTTCTCGACACGCACGAACCGGCCAACGCGGCGCCCAGCCGCCAGCGCCTCGGTGTCGGAATCGCGGAACGAGACGATCATCCAGAATAGTAACGCGCCGCGTGATCATGTCAAGCGTGACTATCCCGCGCGGTGATCAACTACAAGCGCGGCTGATAGCGCGGCGCCTATAGCAGCGTCCACGTGATGATGATCGCGAGGACCACGACGAGGCCCACGATTCCAAAGCGCCGCAGGAACCGGTGGGCCCGGGGACCGAGGAAATACGCGATCAGCGCAATGGGGACGTATTTCAACGCGCGCCCGATGAGCGACCCGGCGATAAAGGTGCCGAGTGGCAGGTGCGCCGCGCCGGCCATCGATGTGTAGAGCATGTAGGGAATCGGCGTGTATCCCGACGTGGCCAGCGCGAGGAGCATATTCGAAGTGTAGACGCGCGCCACGGCGTCCATGTGCTGAGCGATGCCGTACGAGTCGAGCAGCGGTCGAACGATGTCGTTAAAGACCATTGCCCCGAGGAAGTATCCGCCGATTCCGCCGATGACCGAGGCAAATATCGCGAGACCCGCGAACCACACGACCCGCTCGCGGCGGCCGAGCGTAAGCGCGACCAGCATGGCCTCCGTCGGCCCGGGAAATACCGTGGCCTCGAGCAACGCCAGTACGACGAGAATCACAGGGCCGACGGGCCGGTCGGCCAGCGCGGTCAACCGGTCCGTAACCGTCCTGGCCGCCGGCGCCGATCGAGGCTCAACGGAGGTCATGCGGCGAGAATCACCCGGGCGTTACGCGCTCATTTCGGAAATGGTGGATCACCTGGGCGCCGCGCGAGATGCTGGTCCGGGTGTGCCGCACGACCCATCGCTGACCGCGCGGCTCGAGAATGGCGGTGCCCCGGCCGACCTGATCGAGAACACGCGTGCCGATTTCAGCCTGAATGCCATAGCTGAACATGACCGACGCCAGGTCCCCGCTCGCCCTTGCGACACTGTTCTGAGTGGATCGCAGAGATCGCCAGCAATAGATGCGGCGGCTGCAAAAGTCAGGTCCTTCAACCTGCGTGCCACTGATCGTGACGAGGGCGTTCGTGGTGCTGACGGTGATATTTCGAAACAGCTCTTGGACGAGCCGTCGACCACAAGTCATGGGGCGAGATTGCGGCGATGAGAAGGATGAAGCGTTCGCCGTCCAGCATGATCCATCGCTCCGCTTCCGGTTCAACGTCGTCGATGGTGCGGTGGAGGAGTTGGTGATCAGCCGGCGCGATCAACCGTGCGCCCGCCCCGCACCGCCCTGACCGAGACCACCGCGAGGGTGAGCGCGGTGAGCGGCAGCACGAACCAGATCATCGCCGTGCCTAGCGACGCCGCGGTCGCGTGCCCGGCCGCGTCCAGGACGAGATACGTGGTGTAGGCCAGGTAGTAGCCGAGGAAGACGGCGCCTTCCCACCGGGCGATCAGGTATCCGGTGAAGAAGATCGGCAGCGTCGCGACGGCAACGGCGACCATCACGGGAATGTCGAAGCTCAGTGCACCGGGCGAGACCGGCACGCCGTTCGGCGCGACGATGCTGCCCAGGCCGAGCACGGCGAGCAGGTTGAAGATGCAGCTCCCCACGACGTTGCCGACGGCGATGTCGCGCTCGCCGCGAATCGTCGCGAGCACCGAGGTCGCGACCTCGGGGAGCGACGTGCCGGCCGCGACCAACGTGAGCCCGATGACCAGCTCGCTCACGCCGAGCGCGGTCGCAGTGGTGACGGCGGCGTCCACCAGCCAGCGGGCGCCGAACACCAGCATCGCGAGGCCGATCAGCATCAGCCCGATGTTCACCAGCGGTGACGACCGCTTCGGCGCCTCGCCGCCGAGCGCCTTGTCGTACTCCTGCCTGACGCCGGCTGACTCGCGGCGGCTCTGACGGATCAGGAAGATGGTGTAGCTGATAGCGCCGGCGAACAACAGCAGCCCGTCCAGGCGGCCGACGGAGCCGTCCAGCGCGAGCATGAGCGCGAGTACCGAGGCGGCGATCATCACGGGGACGTCGAGCCTGACGAGCTGCTGCGCGACGACGAGCGGCGCCACGAGCGCGGCGATGCCGAGGATGAAGAGCACGTTGAAGATGTTGCTCCCCACCACGTTGCCCACGGCCAGGTCAGCCTCGCCCGCGATCACGGAGCTGACCGTCACGGCCAGCTCCGGCGAGCTGGTGCCGAACGCGACCACGGTCAACCCGACGACGAGCGGCGAGATCCCGGCGGCGATCGCCATGCGCGAGGCGCCGCGCACCAGGAGCTCGGCGCCCCCGATCAGGAGCGCGCCACCCACGATGAAGAGGAGCAGTGTGGTCAGTGTCATCGATCTCGCACGTCAGGCATGGATGGCGTGAGGCGGGAAGCGCGTCGTCGTGCTCCGATCCCAGCGCAGCGCGCTAGCGATCCGCATGACGTGGTGTTCGGCCCTGCGCCGCATAAACGCCTTTAGCTATGCTGCGAGCAACCCTAAATCGTTTGTCAGCATGAGCGTGTTCTAGCCCGCGTCGCGCGACGACGCTCGGTGTTTTTTGGTTGATCGAGCTGTCGCCCGCATGTACGTCCGCAACACCGCATTCATCCGGGATTGATAACGCGGACCTTGAGCGCGAAACCAATCGAGCACGTCCACGTCGACTCTGAGCGAGATAGGCTCCTTCAGGACTGTTGGAACAAGTTCCGCGGACTTCCAGAAATCCTTGGGGATATTTGCCAACTCAGGCGGCGCGGTGCGCTCGATCTCCGCGTCAGTCATACGGCGAAGCCTGGCAAGATTCGATCGACCCGGCGTTCGGGCCTCAGATTTCGGGATACGCTTCTTTGTGGATTTTTCGCTCACGGCGTTTGCTCACACGGGCTGAAATGATACGGCGTTCTGGCAAGCCGTCGCTTGCCATGCGATCTGTATAAACCACCGTCAAGAAGATTCCCGCTATCCGGCCAATAGCCACCCTGCGGGCCTCACCATATTCTCGTCGGTCATCAATGCGTTCAACCGTTGGGCCCATGAAGATCGCCGCAGCGAACGCGAAATCGAAACCGCGTTCCGCAAGGTTACGGGCACTCTTGCGCGAATCCCAGGTGAAGCGCACAAAGGGTAATATGCGCGTGTATATACATGAACGCAAGACCCGCTTCAGCGCCCCGCGCTGCACCATTTTCGCTGACCTGATTCGCTGAAAGGAATAAATAGAGATCCGATTCTTCCCACCCGTCGTAGTTGGGGCAGTCAACACCCAATTATCACAGACAGGGAGGAAGGGATGCTCGCTGGAATTCACAAGGTTGCCGCCACGATCGCCGTGGTCCTGACGATGGCCGCATGCGCGGACGAATCGATGCCTACCGCGCTCGCCGACGATCCACACGTCGCCGCCGGTCACAACGCACAAGGTGACGCCGAGTTCGGGTTCACCGGTGGGTGGCTCAAAGGGAAGACTGTCCAGTTCTTCTACAACAAGGAGTTCTTCTGCAGGGAGGCGCCGTCGAGTGACGCGGAGAGCGGATGCGAGATCGGCGCGGAGCCTGAGACGGCCCCGCGGGGCGGCAACATCCCCGTGCTGTACGTGATGACCCCGATCGGGTTCGATCCGGGCAATCTTCAGTGCCCTGTCGCTGGAAGCTGCATCAACCACCCGTCCACTCTCGATGCATCGCGCGTTTTCGGCGCGGGCGCGGAAGAGATTCCCCTCCCGCCGCACAGCCACATCGTTGACGTGAAGAGCGGCGGATGGTGGGAGATCGAAGTAGTCGGCGTTTTCGACCCGGCCGTCTGGAGCCGGATCGCGGAAGCAAAGGACCTGGCGACTGTTCGCGAGCTGCAGGCGTCGCGCCCGGATGCAATCACCGGCGACATCCCAAGCAATCTGTTCCTCTTCTTCAGCGTACGTCCCTGACAACCTGCGTCCGTATCCGGGCATGATGATGTGCCCGGATGCGGAAGCTCACCTGGAACTCGATATGAAACGATCGATCATGGCCCGGGCATTTTCCGGGCTTCCGCTGCTCCTCGGCGGAACGGGCATCATGGCGGGAGCGGTGCTACCGTGGATGACTCTCCTCGCCGGACTGCACCCCCTGCGCGGGATAATCGGGCTCAACGGGAAACTTCTTTTCGGGGTTGGGGCGATCTGCTTCCTCGCAGGGGTCACACTCATCGCTCGTCCGATGAAGACTCACCTGCTGCCGGCCTCGTTCGGCTTCGCCGGAGCGGCGGTGACGGTGATGACGGCGTGGCTGATTGGTGGCATGCAAGTGATGCAGGCGGATCTCGCGCGGAATCCGATGACCCTTGCCCAGCCCGGACCAGGATTGCTGGTTGCGGCAGCTGGTGGGGTGATGGTCACTCTCATGCTGCTTGTCCCGGCGGCAAGATCCCGCGCTTAGGCGGATCCGTTCCCTGTTGCGCGGCGTATTGAGGCGTGACACATGCAACAGTCAATGGAGCAGCCACGTGCGCGGAACTACGCCAGGCAGGGTCAAACCGGCCTTGGCGACCGGCTCATCGCCGACCTAAGTTTGGTGATGCTTCATGGCCGGCTGGACGATTCACGGGACATAGTGCTGGATGACGTTCGGCTGGTAGGGCAACTCGCCGCCGGAGAGGCAGCAGCACTCGGGCGGTTTTACGACCGGTGGTCGGCGCAGGTTTACGCGACGGTGATCTCGATCGTGCGTTCGGCGGAGGATGCCGAGGAGATCGTGGACGACTGCTTCTGGCAGGCATGGCAGCAGGCGTCGCGATTTGATTCGTCGCGGGGCCAGGTTCGTTCGTGGATTCTCAACATCGCGCGGTCGCGTGCGCTTGACCGGCTTAAAGCGGTGAAGCGCCGAAGAGAGGAGGCACTGGAGGCAGCTCCATCCGCGATGTTTGCAGTCACCCCGGATGCGGAGGAGCGTCTCGACGAGGAGACGAGAGCCGGGCAGGTTGCCGTCGCATTGAAGCTCCTCCCTTCGGCGCAGCGCGAGGTGCTCGAGATGGCATACTATGGTGGTCTCTCACAAACCGAGATCGCCGATTCCACGGGCGAGGCCCTTGGCACCGTGAAAACGAGAGTCCGGCTCGGGATGCAGAAGCTCCGCGAGGTGCTGGGGCCAATGGAACGGAGTCACTCATGAGCGAGACATCCGGCCGCGTGCTCTCCCACGACGAAACTTTCGCCGAGCTCGGCGCGCTCGCCCTCGGCGCGCTTGACGCGGGTGACGAGCGCAATGTGATGGCGCATGTCGAGACGTGCCCCGAATGCCGCGAGGAGCTCGAGGTGTTGCGGGAGCTCACCGCGAGCATGCCAGACGGGCCGTCGGCGGGAGGCATGGCACCGGAGAGGAGCGCTGCGCTCAGGGCCGGTCTCGTGGAGCGGGCAGGCAGGCAATCCGTTGCGAAGCCAACGCCGAATTTCTGGAAACCGCTTTCCATCGCAGCGACGATCGCTGTCGCGGTACTCGGTGCGGCGTGGTATCGCGAGTATCAGGAGAAAATCACGATGGGAGGCAGGATTGCCGCGGCGGAAACGACGGCGGACAGTCTCACGCGGGCGGTTCGCGAGAAGGAGGATCAGCTTGCGGCGATGTCGGGCCCGAATGTGAGTGTGGTGGAGCTGAGCTCCAGCGCGACCCGCGCACCGTCGGCGAGAATGTTCTGGGACCGCGCGACGAATCGGTGGACCATGTACGCGCACCGGTTGCCGGCGCTCCAGCCAGGCCGGGCGTATGAGTTGTGGCTGGTTACTGCCGATACGAAGATCCCCGCAGGCACTTTCAAGCCGGGCGCCGATGGCTCGGTGACATTCACTGCCGTGTACGAGATGAAACCGGAGGACCTGAAGGCGATCGCTGTGACTGAGGAGCCGGAAGCTGGTGTCCCGGCTCCGACGGGACCGATCATCCTGCTGGGAACGGCAGAATAGAGCGTGATAATCCTGCTGGCGATCCTGTTTGGAAGTTTCGCATTGTTTATCCCGCTCGGATGGTTTGCCGTCCGCCCGAGAGGCAACGGTTAGCGACCAATGATCCTGATGTCAGCCGCCGTCGTCGTCGCCCTCGCGGGGTTGTACCTGGTGTGCCTCGCCGCCGTAGCGTTCGTTGCTCCGCAGCGCGCGGTGCGCTTTCTCGGGGGATTTGCGAGCTCTGCCAGCGTGCATTACCTGGAGCTCGCCGCGCGGACTCTGGTCGGCATCGCACTGCTGGCGTATGCGTCGCAGATGGCCCTCGCTTCCGCGTTTCGTGTTTTCGGCTGGATACTCGCCGTATCCTCCGTGCTGCTTGCAGTGGTTCCATGGCGATGGCATCAGCGGTTCGCACAAACGACCGTCCCGTACGCCACTCGATATCCGCGATCGCTAGCCGCTGGTTCGTTGATTCTCGGGTTCGTGATTCTCGGCGCCCTGGTGAAGGGGTCATGATCTTCCGACAAAGATTCTGAATGCGCCCATAGCCGCGGGCCACATGAGCATGCAATTCGCATCAACGACAAGTACCGCATCTGCTTCGTCTGGACCGACAAGGGCGCGGTCGATGTCGAGATAACTGACTATCACTGCCGGACGCGGCGCAGGTGGTTGACCAGCGCGCGTAGCGCGGGCGCGGAACAGCTCTGCCGCACAGAAAACACAGATGGGGGCACAGAAGACACAGATGCAAACGAAAATGATTACAAGTTGATATAGAATGATTTTGGCTGATCGGCGGATTGCGGCAAGGTTCTCAGCATGCCTGAACGCGATCCCCTGACAGAACTCATCATTGGTGCGGCTATCAGGGTGCGGACTCGGGTGGGGTGTGGATTGCTCGAGAAAGCCTACCATGAATTCCTCTGCATCGAGCTTCGGAAGATCGACCTGCCGTTCCGGAGCCAGCCCACATTGCCGGTGATCTACGACGGCTATCGCGTGGAGCTGGCATATCGGCCGGACCTGATCATCAACGACCAGGTCATTGTTGAACTGAAGACCGTCACGGCATTTGCCCCCGTGCATCAGGCCCAGATACTCACCTACCTTCGGCTTTCAGGGATTCGAGTCGGCCTTCTCATCAACTTTCACGCAGTTCCCTTCAAGTCTGGCATCCGGCGCTTCATCATCTAGCGGCTCATCTGTGTCTTCTGTGCCCCATCTGTGTTATCTGTGTGTCAACGCAGTTGTCGAGCCCGGCGGGTTACGTTGACCCCTGCGCTGTCTCCCAACCGTTGTACGATAGCTTGATCGATACTATCTTTGGCATACTAAATGGAGATCGATTAATGGTCACGGTAACGGTAAGCCCCAAGTATCAGGTCGTGATTCCCCGGGAAATCAGGGAAAAGCTCGGAATCAAGCCTGGCCAGCAGATCCACGCCATCGCCTTCGAGGACAGGGTTGAGCTCATCCCGGTTCAATCGGCGAGCTCGATGCGCGGATTCGTCAAAGGTCTCGACACCCGGCTAAAAAGGGACAACGACCGGGTTTGACCGCGTGACCTCCAGGTCCAACGTCGTCGACTCCTCGGCATGGCTCGCATGGTTCGCGAACGAACCGGGCGCGGGCTCGTTTGCCGATGCAATCGAGGATACGGATGCACTCGTGATTCCCTCGATATGCCTTGCAGAAGTGTTCAAGGTGATAGCCAGGCAGCGCGGCGAAGGCGACGCGTTGCAGGCGATCGCCTTCATGAGCCAGGGACGAGTCGTGAATCTCGACGCTAATCTCGCGATTTCCGCCGCAGTCGAGGGGCTCGCCCACAAGCTGCCGCTGGCCGACAGCATCGTCTACGCTACCGCGCGCGCCAACGACGCGACCCTCTGGACACAGGATGAGGACTTCGAGGGGATACCCGGAGTCCGATTCATTCGAAAGCGAAAGTAGCCGACGCAGAACCTGCCGCAGTTCGTGGAGCTGTCGAAAAGTGCGCCGTCAACTCACGACGCAGATCGGGGCCGGCATAGACGGGCGACAGGTCGGCGAACGTAACGCCCGGCTTCGGCCAGTCGGGATAACTGACGATTACTGACCGGAACCTCTCCGCGAGATCAAACATCGACTTCACCATGGAATCAGGAGTTGAGGTCGCGCCATGTCGCCAGGAGCTTTTCCTTCAAGCCGGGCGGCCTGGGCCCGACGATCTTCACAGTTACGCTCCCGAAATAAACGCTCCCGGTCACCATGAGCAGCGGAGCATCGTCAGGCGGAGTCGTGTCGCCGACGCGCTCGATCGAGAAGTTTCCCGCAAAGCCGTCCCAGTCGCAGTCGACGCGAATCTCACGCGGGACCGTTATCTCGACGTTGGCGAGCGTGCAGCTTATCTCTATCTGCGACTCGCCCGCGCCAATTCGCGCACTAGTAAGATCGAGCTCGACGTTTCCCATGAACGTGAAAACGCGGTATATCCGCGGAAGAATCCAGTCGCCCTCGCGCTCGAGGTTCGAGAGCCAGACCGTCGCACCTGAGCGCTCTGGTACGTGACCCTCAGGAATGATTCGCCGGGGGGCCAGCGGGGCAGGGGGAAACGGGCGGGATGGGCTCGTCATCGTGCGGAGTCCTGAATCATTTGCAGCTCAATATAGGAGTAACTACGGGTCAGGCGGCCGCCAGGATCACCTGAGCGCGGCGAGCCGGGCCCTCGCCGCAGCGACCTTCGGTTGAAGCGGGGGATCCGCATTCTTCCACAACTCTACGAACCTCTCGTAGTGCCTTACAGCTCTCGCTGCGTCACCCTTCGTCTCGTAGAGCTCGCCAAGCCTCAGGTGCGCGCGCGCAAGGCCATAGTTGTCCGGCCATGGGAAAGTCGACGGAGTCGTGACATAGCGCTCGTATGTAACGATGGCGGAATCCCGCATTCCCGCGGCGTCGAATGCTCGCGCTAGCGGTTGAAGTGAACATGCGAGACACGCATCCCGGGGTCCATCAGGCCGACGATCGGAAAGCGTGAATTCCCTGACGGCATCGGCGGGCCGCCGCTCCGCCAGGGCAAGCTCGCCGAGCGCCATGCGATAATTCGGCGCACTCCGCCGGCCCAGGGCGGTATCGGCCACGATGGCAGATTGATATTCGACGAGCACCGCGCGCGCGCGGTCGGGTCGGCCGGCCTGAGAGTAGAGGATCGACAAATCCAGATGCTGCCGCTCTTGAGCCGGGCGCGATCGCACGTCCGGCTTGGCACGGGCAACGTCAAGGCTCTGCACCGCGCGTGCCGACTGCTCCAGGTGCCATACGTCGACAAGCGCACTGTTGACCGCGCGCACCACAGCCGGCACCGGATTCCCCCTTGCCTCATCGAGTGCATACGCATTATCGGTCAGGCGGAGACCCTCCGCCCCGCGGCCGCCCAGCAAGGCGATCTCCCGCAGGTAATAACCGGCATTGGCGCGATTTGCTGGGTCCGGATCGTTCGCCACCATGTAAGCGGCGCGCTTCTCCAGCGAATCATATTTCTTCTGCGCGGTCAGTGTGCCGATGTCGAGCATGCGGAACAGCGCGTTCGCCGGGAACGC
>JBPCJP010000032.1:0-27856 GCA_051005175.1 Gemmatimonadaceae bacterium
CTTCGGGAATTCCGAGTCCGGTGTCGCGGACTATCACCCGTGCCATCGGACCGTCCGCGGTGCAGTCAATGGTTATCGTGCCGCCGGCGTCGGTGAATTTTATCGCGTTCGACAGCAGGTTGAGCAGTACCTGCCTCACCTTCTCGGGGTCTGCCCATGCGGAGAGAGTTTCATCACATCCCGCATATTCATACGAGAGCTTCCTCGCGCGCAGCTGAGGGTTGATGAGCGGCTCGAGCTCGAGGAGCACCGGATGCAGCGGCACCACTGCCATCGCGAACTCCACGCGGCCCGCGTCGAGCTTCGCATAGTTGAGGATGTCGTTGATAAGCGAAAGAAGATTCCGCTGGCTCCTCTGGATTCTCTCGAGATCGCCGCGCTGGTCAGGCGTCAGCGGGCCGCGCAGCCCCATCAGCAGAAGCTCGGAATATCCGCCTATCGCGTTAAGCGGCGTCCTCAGCTCGTGACTCATCACTGCAAGGAACTGGGTCTTCGCCGCGTTTGCACCTTCCGCGACTTGTCTTGCGTCGAGCTCGGCCTTGTGATGCATCGCATTGTCGACTGCAAATGCAGCGCGTCGCGCCAGCTCCATCGCGAAGTCGAGATCCTGCTCCGTGAACCGGCGTCCCGATTCAGCCGAGACCATGGTTATCGCGCCGAGAGTCCGGTCGAGAGTCGAGAGGGGCACGATCATCGCCGACTTGAAACCGATCTCGCGGATCATTCTGAGATACTCCTCATCCCTGGCGCGAGCCACGAGAAGCTCGTCGGGAATGTCGGGATAAAGCTCCGGTCTTCCAGTCCGTATGACCTGGCCGACGCCCGTCTTCTCAGAATGGTCGGGAGGATACCTGCGATTGAGCTCGCTCGCCCATTTGACCATTTCGGGATCGACGTGAGCCACAGCAAGCTGGCGCGGCTCGCCTGATTCGTCGACGACGCTCACTGCGCACCAGTCGGCAAAATCCGGGACTATCAGCGCGGCGACATCCGAGAGCGTCTGCTCGTAGTCGAGAGACGATGCGAGCACTTCGCTCGCCTTCGTAAGGTAGTGCGCTGCCTCCTCGGCCTGCTTCCGCCTGGTGATGTCCTTCCACTGCGTGCCGAGGCCGCCGTCCGGGAGTGGATAGCAGAACATTTCGGACCAGGTGCCGCTCGTCGCCTCGAATGCCTCGAAGGAAACGGGCTGACGCAGCTCGGAAGCGCGCATCATCCCGGCCTGCACCGGCGTTCCTTCAAGCTCCGGCCATACGTCCCAGACGTTCCTGCCGATGAGGTCATCGCCCGCTCGGCTGGCGGCTTCGAACAGGCTGCGGGCCGCCTGGTTTATATACCTGAACTGCCAATCGGAGTCATGAACCACGAAAGGGTCGGAGATGCTGTCGAGAACACTCCTGGTGAAATGCTCGGCAGCTTCTGCTTCGTGTGTGCGCTCTGCCAGCTCCTCGGTCGAGGCCTCCAGCTCTTCCTGCATCGACTGGGCTTCCTCGAGCTGCTGGGCGAGCTCGGCACCTTGATCGTCGAGCCGCTCGGCCAGACTCGCGTTCTCCTGGGCAGCTACTGCCGCATTGGTCCGGGCGTCCCTGACTCTCGCAAATGCCCAGCTCGACAGACCCGACACCGCAAGGAAGCCGACGAGGCCCATGAACTCGTCAGGGCTGTCGGCTTTCAGCTGGCCGGCAGGCGGTATCAGGAGAACATCGACTGCAATGGCCCCGAGCAATGTGGTCAGCAATGCCGGTCGAAGGCCGCCGAACCAGGCGCTTGCGAACACCGCGGGCCAGAACATCATGAAAATGGTACGGTCCAACCACGCCTGGAACAAAAGGGTGATAGCCATAGCGACAATCGCAAGCGCAACAGCGATGGCGTAGCGCGCAACGGGCCCGAGCCTGCGGGGAGTGGTGGCACTTCGAATAAGGCCGCGAGCCAGCGGAGTCCGCCGAACAGTCGCCGGAGGTGTCGGCTGCTTCGTTTCCAGGTCTGCCGGCAATTGGGAATCCTCCGCGGGCGCGGGATGACGGGAAAGCTGAATGTACCCGCCAGCACGGCATGCGCAAACAGACTGTTGCGACGCGGCGGGCGAAGGGCGAATACCTTATGTATGCAGCCGTAACAGCACAATCAAGTTAACCGGTGTGCCTCAGGTGACTCGTTCCTCGCGGGTAATCCGCTCCGCACAGCTCGGAATGCTCGTCAACGCCGCTCTCGCAATCGTCAAGCTCGTGGCCGGGCTTGTCGGCAACACGTACGCGCTGGTGGCAGATGCGGTCGAGTCGACTGCCGACATCTTTGCGTCTCTGGTAGTCTGGGGTGGCCTGCGTGTCGCGAGCAGGGACCCCGATGCGGACTATCCATTCGGGTACGGCAAGGCGGAGTCCGTCGCCGCAGCGGTGGTGTCGATGATGCTGATGGCTGCAGCGGTGGGAATCGGGATCGAGGCCGTGAGAGAGATCCGGACCCCGCACAACACGCCAGCTCCGTGGACGCTGCTCGTTCTGGTCGGCGTGCTTGTGGTGAAATACGGAATGTTCAGGCGAGTGCGGTCGATCGGCGAAGAGTCCCACAGCACGGCAGTGCGCGCGGACGCGTGGCACCATGCGAGCGATGCAATAACCTCCGCGGCAGCGTTCATCGGAATCTCCATCGCGCTTTGGGGCGGCCCGGGCTGGGAGGACGCTGACGACTGGGCCGCGCTGTTCGCGTCGGTAGTGATTCTCTACAATGCGGTGCTGCTCGTCAGGCCGGCGATTCACGACCTGATGGACAAGACGCCGGAAGGTGACATTACCGGGACAGTCAGGACCGCTGCTTCCGAGGTCGCGTCGGTGAAGGCGGTCGAGAAGCTGAGCGCGCGGAAGGCCGGGATGGCCTACTACGTCGATATCCACGTGCAGGCCGATCCCGGCATGTCGCTAAGGGAAGCTCATGAGCTGAGTGGCGCAGTGAAGAGCGCCATCAGGGCACGAATCCCGGAAGTTGCCGGCGTGCTCGTGCACATGGAGCCGTACGAAGGCTGACGGCGGCCCCTCCAGGTCAGGCCTGTTTCAGCGCTTCGGCAACCTGAGTGAGAGACTTCCGCGCGTCGCCGAACAGCATCCGCGTTTTCTCGTGATGAAAGAGCGCGTTCTCGATGCCGGCGAATCCATGACCCATGCTTCGCTTGAGCACAATGATGTTTCTCGCCCTGTCGACGTCGAGGATCGGCATTCCGTAAATCGGGCTCGAAGGGTCGTCGCGTGCCGCAGGGTTTACGACGTCGTTCGCGCCGACCACGAGCACGACGTCAGTCTGCGCGAACTGCCCGTTCACCTGGTCCATCTCGAGCAGCTGATCGTACGGCACGTTCGCTTCTGCGAGAAGCACGTTCATGTGTCCCGGCATTCGGCCGGCCACCGGGTGGATCGCGTATTTCACGTCAACGCCGCGCTTCTCGAGGTCCGTCGCAAGCTCGCGAACCGTATGCTGTGCTTCAGCCACCGCCAGTCCGTATCCCGGCACTATCACGACGCTCCTCGCATAGGCAAGCGCGATCGCCGTATCCTCCGCCGTCGTCTGGCGGATCGACCTTTGGGCCCCGTCTTCCGGTGATGCTTCCGAGGCTGATGACGCGCCGAACGCGCCGAAAAGGACGTTGCCAACGGAACGGTTCATTGCGCGGCTCATCAGGAGCGTGAGTATCGTACCCGACGCTCCCACCAGCACTCCCGCCACCACGAGCATCTGATTGTGAAGGACGAAGCCGGTCAATGCTGCGGCAAGACCGGTGAGCGAGTTCAGGATCGAGATGACGACGGGCATGTCTCCGCCGCCGATTGGCAGGACGAACATGGCGCCGAGGATAAGGGCGAGGGCGAAGAGCCCCCACAGGGCTGTGACCCCGGTTGCCCCGATGACGATGCTCGTAGCGAGAGCGAAGCTGGCGAGGAGAAGCAGGGCATTGACCAACCGCTGGAGCGGGAACTGAAGCGGCTTTCCGGAAAGCAGCTCCTGCAGCTTGCCGAAAGCGACAAGACTTCCAGTGAACGACACGGCTCCGATGATCGTTCCCAGCACAATCGATGTCGCTTCACCCGCGCCGGCCGATTCTCCGATCCGGGCGAGCCTTATGTATTCGGCGACGGAAACGAGGGCCGCCGTAGCGCCGCCCATCCCGTTGAACAGGGCAACCATCTGCGGCATCGCGGTCATCTGCACAGTGCGCGCGAAATAAGTCCCGATTCCCGCCCCGATCAGCGTGCCGGCACCGATGATCCAGAACGAGAGGATCTGGCGGTCGAGAAGCGTCGCGGCGAGCGCGAGGCCCATTCCGAGTGCGGCAAGCTGATTCCCTGAGCGCGCCGTTGCAGGGGAGCTCAGCTTCTTGAGACCGAAGATGAAAAGGATCGCCGCCACGATGTAGGCGGCCGCGACGGTCGACTCCCTGGCATCAAGCATTTTTTGCTTTTCTCTGCGTCTCTTTGTCCAGCTCTGCGCCTCTCTTCCTGAACATCTCGAGCATGCGGTCCGTCACGACGAAACCCCCGAAAACGTTCGCGGCCCCGAACACCACTGCGATGAACCCGAGAGCCTGAAGGAGGAGGGTGTCTGCAGCGCCGGCCACGAGCATGGCGCCTAGCACGACTATTCCGTGAATCGCGTTGGTCGCCGACATCAGCGGGGTGTGAAGCACCGACGGCACGCGCGATATCACCTCGAAGCCGACGAACATCGCGAGGATGAACACGTAGATGCCAAGGACCAGCTCGACGCTCATGATGCAGCCTCCGGAAGTTTTGCTCTTATCGCGGCGTTTCTTATCTCACCTTCGCTCGTGACGCAGACGGCATCGATAATGTCGTCACCGGTGTCGAGCTTGAGGGCTCCGTCAGGTGCCATCAGGGCAACGAGGGCAGCAATGTTCTTCGCGTACATCTGGCTGGCGTGATACGCGAGGTCACTCGATATGTGGAGCGGGGAGATTATCCTGATTCCGTGGCGCTCGACAGTCTCGCCCGGTTCTGTCAGCTCGCAGTTTCCGCCCTGCTCGCCGGCGAGATCGACGATCACGGAGCCGGGCTTCATCGCCATGACAGTTTCCGCACTCACGAGCAGGGGCGCGCGCTTCCCGGGAATCAGGGCCGTGGTTATCACGACATCCGCGTTCTTTGCATGCTCGTGAATGAGATCTTTCTCCTTCCGGATATGTTCTTCCGCCAGCTCCCTCGCATAGCCGCCCGAATCCTGCGCGTCATGCGAGCCGAGCTCCATCTCGACGAACGTGGCGCCGAGGCTCTGGACCTGCTCCTTGACTACAGGTCGCGTATCGAATGCTTCGACGACGGCGCCAATGCGCCGTGCCGTCGCGATCGCCTGAAGGCCCGCGACTCCGGCGCCTATCACGAGAACCTTCGCCGGGCGAACGGTTCCGGCAGCGGTCATCAGCATCGGGAAGAATTTCTGGAGCGCGTTCGCCGCCAGAAGGACTGCCTTGTACCCGGCGACAGTGCTCTGGGACGAAAGCGCGTCCATCATCTGCGCGCGAGTCGTGCGAGGCACCAGCTCCATGCTGCAGGCGATGATCCCCCGCTCTGCGAGAAGCGAGAACATCTGAGGGTCACCAGCGGGCTGAAGCAGTCCGATCAGCGCGGTGCCGCTCTGCATCATGTCGATTTCTTCCCGCGTCGGCCGCTGAACCTTAAGCACGAGTTCCGCTTCCTCGTATATCGCTGAAGCTGTCGGCGCAATCGTCGCTCCTGCTGCGACGTATGCCTCATCAGGGAATCCGGCGCGAGTCCCCGCCGCGGACTCCACAGCTACAGAGTGACCGAGCCGCAAAAGCTGCGGAATGACTTCCGGAACCAGTGAAACTCTCCTCTCACCGGCGACAACTTCAGCTGGCACGCCTACGCGCATCTCATCTCCTGCAGTTGAACGGGATCAGGTTTGGCGCTGGAAAAATACCTGATGCGGTCTTTCGCTGCCGCGATCAGCACATCGAACAGGCAATGTCACCGGGTCGCCGCGCGACTGCGCGGAACGGCATTCACGTTTTACGGGAGGCGGGCAATGAATCGGGGAAAAGCTGGCTTCACGCTCATCGAGCTTCTGATAGTAGTGGTGATAATCGGGATACTCGCCGCCATAGCCATACCGAAGTTCGGCAACACGAAAGAGAAGGCGTATGTCGCGGCAATGAAGTCCGATCTGCGCAATCTGGCTGTATATGAAGAGAGCTTCGCGGCGGACAGTTCGGGGGCTTACTTCTCCGGCGACGGAGTTGCGCAGGGATTCAGCGCATCCCAGAACGTGACGGTTGCCGCCACCGCAGCCGCAGGTCCGCCTCCGAGCTGGACGGCGACGGCCAGTCATTCGCAGACGGCCAGGACATGCTCAGCAAGCGTAACCGGGCTCATCACATGCACATAGATGGTCCGGCAGTGCAGGTGACAGGCTCGGGCTAAACAAAGGTTCCGCCCGGTGCGATTTTTTCCTGTCGCACCGGCCGTCGCCGAGTTAGCTTGGCCGGGTCCTTTCGTTTGTTCAGGCGCCAAGGCACGCCGTGTGACCTATTCATCGCCTTGTCCGTCCATATGGCAGCGAACCCGTTCCCGGCTGAGGATGGCCGGGCAAAACTGATTTCCGGCAAACCCGTCGAAAGGCGGCGACGCAAAGCCACGAGGCTAACGCGGGCAGGATTCCCGCTACGCTCGTCGGGCTACCGATGAGGCCACCTATGCACGCTCTCGGTCGTCGCGGACACTGGTCCGCTGCACTTCTCGCAACAGCCATCCTTTCAGCGTCAAGCGGAAAGGCCGGCGCGCAGGTCGCTGTAAACCCCGATGTTGCGGCACTCGCTCGCCTACCCGTCGTCGACAGCTCGAGCCTGCGAAACGTCGTTGGCGCCCTTGCGGGAAAGAGCGGAAAGCTTCTCGCGAGATTCGTCGCGCCGCCCCGGTCGATACGGATCCCGGTAGTCGCCGAGAATCTCACCTATACATCGAAGGTAGTCCCCGGCATTCAGGAAGTCGCCGGCGCAAGCACGCTCGGCAACTTCTCCCTCATCACGATGCGGTCGTTCGGGGACAAGATCGGCGGATCAGTAGGCTCGTACCGCCTCGGATTCTGGCCTGACGAACGCGGCAACGCCCGGTCCGAGGAGTATTCGGTGCCTGAGGGCTTCATAGAGGTCACCCCGCAGAATCAGGACACCCGCATCTCCGAACATTTTCGCCTGCGGGATTTCCTGACAAAGGATCAGCACGACGTGTGGCCCAAGTATCTGGTTCTCCAGGAATCGCTCATCGACAAGCTCGAGCTGGTGATCCAGGATCTCAAGGATCATGGTGTGCCGGTTCGGAAGGTCGGCATTCTATCCGGGTTCCGTACTCCGCAGTACAACCTTGCGCTCGGAGACAGGAGCGGCCGGGCGCGAGACAGCCGCCACACGTACGGTGACGCCGCAGACATCTACATCGACAACAACGGCGATGGGCGGATGGATGACCTCAACCGCGACGGCCGCGTGAACATGGCCGACACGCGGATCATTCTCGCTGCAATCGAAAGGGTGGAGAAAAAGTATCCCGACCTGGTTGGGGGCACCGGACTCTACCACTCGAATGGTTCCCATGGAGCGTTTGCCCATGTTGACGTTCGCGGGAGCCGGGCGCGCTGGGTGAACGGCGCACGGGCGTCCCGCTCGAAACGGTCGCGGGCGAGCACCAAGCCGAAGGGAAAGAAGGTCGCTGCATCGAATGCCTCCCGGTCCAGGACCGACTGAACCTCCCGGGTCTCCGCGGGTAAACCTTTTTACGCCACTGCGCTGTCGAACCATTCGCCGGCGCATTTTGCGTGAGGCATTCCCCAAGAACGGGCCCAACCATGACTCGCTTCCTTCGGTTCAACCTTTTCGCGGCCATCGTCCTGGCTTCCATCTGGACTGCCACCGCATCATCGGCGAAAGCCCAGGGCACACCTGCAAAGTCAGCCGAGCGTGACTCGGTTTCGGTTCAGGATATCGAGAGAGCGGCTGAGCAGCTCGCCGAGGCGGTCCAGGCAGCCGTAAGGAAGGCGACAGAGGATCCGGCCGTGAAGGTGGCGGCCCTGAAGGTCGCAAAGAATGCAGTGTCGGCCGCGCAGATCACCATCACCCAGCAGGCGAACACGCTCGAGAAGGTTCTCGATGCGCTCGCCCGTGAGATCGCGCTTGCTACGGAGAAGCAGCAGGATAAGGCGAAGACGCCCTAGCGTTGGCGGTCCCCGCGCCTAATTTCGGCGCGGATGAAGAAAGCGGTATTTCGCGACAAGGTCGTCGTGATCACGGGCGCCTCGGCGGGAATAGGCCTCGAGGTGGCGAGGCGGCTCGCACTGGAAGGTGCACACCTGGTCCTCGCCGCGCGCGAGCCCGACCTGCTCGAGAAGGCGGCTGATGAATGCCGGGCGCTCGGGGCGCGGGCGATTGCAGTGCCCACCGATGTCAGCATGAAGAATCAGTGCCGGGACCTCATCAGGTCTGCCGTTGACAGTTTTGGCGGGATCGACATGCTCGTCAACAACGCGGGGATCAGCATGCACGCCAGGTTCGACGAGCTCACCGATATCGACGCGGCTGAGCTACTCGTCAACATCAACTACCTGGGAAGCGTCTGGTGCACATACTACGCGCTGCCTCACCTCAAGAAGTCTCGCGGCCGGATCGTCGCTGTCTCGAGCCTCACCGGAAAGAACGGAGTGCCAACGCGGTCGCTTTACGCCGCCACCAAGCATGCAATGGCGGGCTTCTTCGACTCCCTCAGAATCGAGCTCCGGTCGGAGGGGGTGAGCGTCACCGTCGTCTATCCCGGCTTCGTCGCGACGGATATCGCGGAGCGCGCCATCGGTCCGGATGGCGGAATGCTGGGGACGAGGCCGGTGATAAAGAGCGCCGTGATGAGCGCGGGAGAATGCGCGGAACAGATCATCGAGGCTGCGGCATCGAGGCGAAGAGAGGTCGTGATGACATGGATCGCGCGAGTGGGAATGCTCGTCAAGGCATTCGTGCCCGGGCTCGTTGACAGGGTCGCCGAGCGCAAGGTTCGGCGCGGCCGCTGACCGCAACTATATTCAAACCCCAACCCAGGAGAGTACCGAACATGATCACGCGAACACTCGTCATTGGAACCGTATTCCTGCTCGCCGCATGCTCGAACCGCGAAGCTCCGCCCGCGGGCGACAGCGCCATGGTCTCGGCGAACGCAGATCCTGACGTGAACGTCAGCGGCGGAAGCATCCCCGCCGGATATTCCGCCAGGACTGACCGGGCCGATGCTGACATAACGGGCGCGAACTACACGCCGGGTTCAAATCGGTGGGAGGTCAGAACGGGTCCGGCGCATGTTATCTATGCGGCAAAGGACACCGTGAGAGGCAACTACACTGTCTCGACAACGATCGAGCAACTAGAGAAGCCGACGCATCCCGAAGCTTACGGGCTCATCATCGGCGGGCGCGACCTCGACCAGCCGTCGCAGACTTACACCTATCTTCTCGTTCGCGGCACTGGCGACCTCATGGTGAGAGTCAGGGAAGGGGACGCTACGCGCGACGTCCTGAAATGGACACCGAGCGCCGATATCCCCAAGGAGGACGGCTCGGGTAAGGCGACTTACGCACTTGCGGCAAGTGTCACTGGCGATGCGGTGAGATTTTCGGTTAACGGGAAGGAAGTGGCCTCGGTGAGCAAGGCAGGGCTGCCGACGGACGGAATCGCCGGTTTGCGGATCAATCACAACCTGCACCTCAACGTCACGCCGGTTTCAATTACAAGACCTTGATTACCCGCGGAATCGCGGCCGTAGCACTGACCGCGCTTCTTTTTGCTGGATTTCGCCGCGTCGGGCCGCTGCCCCCACTTGGCGAGCTGCTCGACCCGGCGAACGGCGTCTGGGCCGGGGCTGCGGCAACCTCGTTCAGCCGTGATCAGTCGCTTGCCATTCCGGGCCTTGAAAAGCCGGTTCGCGTCATCATCGACGACCGCGGCGTCCCGCACATCTTCGCCGGGAGCGATCTCGACGCATACCGCGCGCTCGGCTTCGTAGTTGCGCGGGACAGGCTGTTCCAGATGGAGACGCAGACGCGCGCTGCCGCAGGAACGATTTCCGAGTGGGCAGGGAGCCGGGCTCTCCCAAGCGACAGGCGCGCTCGCTCGCTCGGGCTGGCGTGGGCAGCTGAAAGGAAACTTGCGGACTACGACACCACTTCTGCGGGATATCGCGCCATTGTCGCGTATACGGAAGGCGTGAACTCATGGATCGAGTCGATGCGACCGCGCGATCTTCCTGTCGAGTACCGGCTTCTCAACACGAGACCGGGGCGATGGGAGCCAGTGCACTCGCTGTATTTCCTGTCGCGGATGTCGATGACTCTGGCGCTCAACGATGCGACGCTGAAACGTCTTCGCGCGCAGTCGCTGGTTGGAGCTGCCGCGGCTGACGCCTTGTTTCCGGTGAACAGTCCAATCCAGGAGCCGATTCAGCCAAACGGGCTGGGCGCTCCGCGGTTCGATTTCGGTGACCTGCCCGCTCCGGGCGCACCTGACCTCAGTGCGGCTGATACACATGAGCTGCGAGAGGGAACGCTTGCCGCTCTCGAGCGGGGTGGCAGGCCGGAGGGCGGCGACGCGCTTGGGAGCAACAGCTGGGCGGTGGCGCCGTCGCGATCTTCCACCGGTCATGCGATGCTTGCTGGCGATCCGCATCTCGATCTCACCCTGCCGTCAGTGTGGTACGAGATGCACCTCGTGGTGCCTGGTCGCTTCGATGTCGCAGGGGTGGGATTTCCGGGCGTGCCGGGTGTCATAGTCGGCTTTAACAGGGATGTCGCCTGGACGTTCACCAACACGGGTTCGGACGTCAACGACTTCTATAAGGAGGTTGTGGACGATTCGATAAGTCCTGCGCGCTACCAGCTCGACGGCACATGGCGGCCGCTCGAGTCCCGCGTAGAGGTGTATCGCGATTCGCGTGGCTCGGTGATCGCTACTGATACCGTCCGCTATACCCACCGCGGTCCGATGCAGAAGGTTGACGGGGCGTGGCTGTCGATGCGATGGACTCTGTACGAGAAATCGCGGGAGATCGACAACTTTCTTTCGCTGGCGCCTGCAAGGAACGCTGACGAGTGGCTCGCTGCGATGCACGACTACATCGTCCCGACTCAGAACGGCCTCGTCGCAGACCGGGCCGGGAATATCGCGATACGGTCGACCGGCTCGTATCCAACGAGACCCGGCAACGGCCGTGGTGACCTGATTCTTGACGGGTCGATTTCCGCGAGTGACTGGACTGGCCGACTTGCAGTCGAGCGCTATCCGTTCGCCAGAAACCCCGAGCAGGGCTTCCTTTCATCGGCGAACCAGCAGCCCGTCGATCCGATGCACAACGCGGCCTACATGGGCTCCGACTGGGATTCACCGTGGCGGGCGATGCGGATCAACTCGCTCCTGCGGGAAAACGCGAAGGTGACACCAGACCAGATGCGGAGATTCCAGACAGATCCGGGCAGCGCGCGCGCAGACGCGTTCGTCCCGTTTTTTCTCGAGGCAGCGAGGCGGGAGGAAGCAGCGGGGCGCGGGGATCGTGAGCTGAGTGAGGCGGCCGCGGCGCTTGGCGAATGGGACCGGCGCTACGTGCGCGAGAGCCGGCGCGCCGCGCTGTTCGAGTCGGCCATGAGCGAGCTCGCGCGCCGCACCTGGGACGAGCTGATCGCTCCTGGCGATACCGCGGGAGTTCCCGGCTACAATCTTCCTGAAGCGCAGACGCTGCTCAGGATAGCGCAGCACCGCGAAAGCGTGTGGTGGGACGATCGCCGCACGCCCGCGCGCGAGGACAGGGACGCGATCTTCGCGGCCAGCCTCAAGGCGGGATACGCGAAGCTCGTCGGCGAGAAAGGGGCCGCGTCGTCGGACGAGTGGCTCTGGTCCCGCATCCGGCATGCGAACATAAATCACCTGCTCCGCATCCCCGCATTTTCCGCCATGCGAATTCCGGTGCAGGGCGGTCCGAGCACGCTTAGTCCGTCTGGAGGTTCGGGGGAGCAGGGTGCGAGCTGGAGGATGGTCGTCGAGCTCGGACCGGAGATCCGGGCCTGGGGAGTGTATCCGGGCGGGCAGTCGGGCGCGCCCGCAAGCAGGCGCTACAAGGATCGCCTGTCGCGATGGACGATGGGACAGCTCGACCAGATTCTATACCCTCGTACTCCGGAAGATCTCGACCGGAAGCGCATCATCTCCACGCTCAACCTGAGTCCGGCCCGACAATGAAACCGATCATCAGGTACGTGCTGCTGGCGGGCGCTTTTGCAGTCGCGACCTACGGTCCTGGCTGGTGGTCGGTGCCGCTTGTCGCCGCGTTATGGGGGTTTTTCTCGGCCGATGTTCACCGGGTAAGGAACGCAGGCCTGGCTGCAGCGGCGGGATGGGGATCGCTCCTGCTCCTAGACGTGGCGAGAGGGCCGGTTGGCGCGATGGCCGCCCAGCTGGGGGAATTGATGAATCTTCCAACCTTCGCGTTGTATCTGCTGACTCTGCTCTTTCCCGCCGCGCTCGCGTGGAGCGCGGCAGCAGTTACGCGCCGCCCGGACCCTGCGCTTCGCGATTCCGCTCTGCCAGCATCTTCGACGTGAACCGCTGGCCTTCCGAGATTCGCTCGACCTCCAGTGCAATCGCGTCAACCGACTGCGAGATCTGCTCGAGCTGATTCCTGACTTCAACAGGAATCGGCGCGGCGACTGGAGTGCCCCGCTCGATGCGTCTCGCGATCGCGCGCATTATCGGGAAGCCGATGATTATTGCCGCGATCATGACGAAAAAGGCGATCGAAATGCTTTCCGCGCCGTCAGGTATCCTGTTGTCCCCGAACCGCGGCGTCCCGATTACCGGCGTGCCGGGGGGCAGTGGCGGGCCAGGGACCACCATGACCCTGCCTCCCTCTTCGGACGCCTTCTGCGCAGCTTCCCGGGCGGCGGCCTGCGCGGCCTGTGCGGCCTCGAGTATTTCCTGCCGCAACTGTTCCCGTGAGACTGGTTCCTGAGGAAGCATAAATTTCGACATGTCCACATCCCAGCCGGTAGGTGATGGCGCGCGTGGCGCCGCGCGCGACTCAATCTATGGCGGTCCCGAGTCGCGAGCCAGCACTCGCGAGCCACCTACAATATGGTTTCGCGCCGCATCAGGAGCTGTGCTTGGCGCAGGGACATGGCTCATTCTGTCGGAGCTTGGTTTCCCCCACATCGCGGGGATCGGGACCCTTGAGATCCTGCCCGTCGCCGCCGCCCTCGGCGCACTCGCCGGGCTGACACGCTTCCATGCGCCGCTTGTGTGGTTCGGCACCGTATCGACGGCGTTGCTGATGGTCGTGGCTTTTACGAATCTTATCGTCGCGCCTGCCCGGGCGATGTTTCGAACGGACCCCCTTCCTGCATCGGCGGATGCGATCGTCGTATTGTCTGCCGGAGTTACGGGTGACGGAATGTTGGCGCAGCAGGGGCTCGACCGGGTTCTCAAGGGTATAGAGCTCGCACGGTCCGGCGTTGCCCCTCGCATTGTTCTCACGCGTGAGCGAAAGCGCGTGCGCGGCAAGTGGGTGACCACATCCGCGGACCAGGAAAGACTAGTCTCGATGGCGGGTGTCGAAGTCGTCACGACCGGAGTTTCCAGAAGCACGAGGGAGGAAGCGCTCCGCGTGCGGGCACTGGCCCTCGAGGGGCAGTGGACCCGAATAGTGCTCGTCACGTCGGCATTTCACGCGCGCCGCGCGTGTGCGACATTCGAGAAGCTCGAACTCGATGTGAGCTGTATTCCCGCAGATTCACGGGACGTCGCGGTTCTCACACTTGCCGAGCCGGCTGATCGCGTGCGGGCGTTCGCCATGTGGCTCTACGAGGCGGCAGGAACCGCGCGATACAGGATGGCGGGCTGGCTCTGACCGCTGCGAAACATGTCGGGTCCCTTTGCCGTAGATGAACCCGGAGGACACTGCGCGCGCTTATCGGCGGCGACTGGAAGCGGGGAGCACGGGCCTAGCTGCGGAAGGGCCACCGGTTCGACACATTTATCCGCGAAGCGCGGTCAAAGACTCGACACCGGGGTGTTCTTGACAGAAAAGCGTGGCATCTGGCGCGTCATCGCGGCCTCGTCGGCCGGCACGATGATCGAGTGGTACGACTTCTACATCTTCGGGGCCCTCGCGGCGATCATATCGACGCAGTTCTACCCGGAGGGAAGCGCTACCGCGAATTTCCTCAAGACGCTCGCGACATTTGCCGTTGGATTCGCGGTGCGCCCGTTCGGCGCGCTGGTGTTCGGCCGCATTGGCGATCTTGTCGGTAGAAAGTTCGCCTTTCTCATGACGCTGCTGATAATGGGTGGAGCCACCGCGGCGATAGGACTGCTCCCGAGCTACGAGCGTATCGGGGTCGCCGCTCCGATTCTGCTAGTTGTTCTCCGGCTTCTACAGGGCCTTGCCCTCGGGGGTGAGTACGGAGGCGCAGCGGTCTATGTCGCGGAGCACGCGCCGGACGGGAAGCGCGGATTCTACACCAGTTTCATCCAGACGACTGCCACGCTCGGACTTTTCGTCTCCCTCGTCGTGATACTCGTCGTGCGCGGGGCGGTTGGTGAAGAGGCGTTCAGGCAGTGGGGCTGGAGAATTCCATTCCTGCTATCGATCCTGCTGGTCGGGATGTCGTACTACATCCGCGTGCGGCTCAAGGAGTCGCCGCTCTACACAAAGCTGAAGGAATCGGGCAAGACATCGAAGGCTCCTCTCAGGGACAGCTTCGGCACGTGGAGCAGATGGAAAGTGTTTTTCCTCGTTCTGTTCGGCGCGACGGCGGGACAGGCGGTCGTCTGGTACACGGGCCAGTTCTACGCGCTGTTCTTTCTCCAGACGGTTCTCAACGTCCCGCTCACGATGTCATACATCATCGTCGCGGTCGCGCTTCTCGCCGGCGCCCCGTTGTTCATCGCGTTCGGTGCGCTTTCCGACAGGATCGGGCGCAAGAAGGTGATGATGACGGGGAATCTCATCGCCGCGCTCTCGTACTATCCGATCTACATGGCGATGAAGGCATTCTCCGATCCGGTGAATCCTGTCGTTCTCACCCTTCTCGTTTTCGTCCAGGTTGTCTTCGTGACGATGGTCTACGGTCCTATCGCCGCGTTCCTGGTCGAGGCGTTCCCGGCGAAAATTCGCTACACCTCGATGTCGCTGCCTTATCACTTCGGCAACGGCTGGTTTGGCGGATTCCTCCCGCTGATCGCGACGGCCCTCGTCGCCCGCACTGGAAATATCTATGCGGGGCTCATCTACCCCATAGCAGTGGCGATTCTGACCTTCATCGTCGGCACGATCTATCTGAAGGAGACTCATACGGCACGCATCTGGGATGAAGTCGGAGGACGGGATTGATGATTCCATTGGCGATTATCCTTGCCGGCGCGGCACTGGCCGGGTCTCAACAGACGCTCCGTGAGGCGATAGCGGCCCGGGTTGCAGCGTCTCCGGAAGCAACCGTCGCCGTGTCGTTCAGGGACCTCCAAAGCGGCGAAACACTCGCCATGAATGCTGACACCGTGTTTCATGCCGCGAGCACGATGAAGGTTCCTGTCATGATCGAGGTGCTGCGACGTTCCCAGGAAGGGGCTTTCTCACTCGACCAGGGAATACTGATTGTCAACCAGTTCGCCTCGATCGTCGATGGATCACCCTACCCGCTCGACCAGTCTGAGGATGGCGACACCGCGCTTTACGCGCGCATAGGTGAGCGCGTACCGATCCGGGATCTTCTGCGCCGGATGATCACGCGGTCGAGCAACCTCGCAACGAACCAGCTCGTAGCGCTTACGGGGGCAGAGAATGTCACGGCAATGGCGAGGTCGCTCGGCGCCACGCGCATCAAGGTTCTTCGCGGAGTCGAAGATCAGAAGGCCTACGATCGGGGAATGAACAACACGACGACCTCAGCCGACCTGGCGGTCCTCCTCGCGGCGATCGAGCGCGGTGAAGTGCTGTCGCCTCAAAGTTCCGCCGAGATGCGGGACATTCTTCTTGCACAGGAATTCAGGAGCAAGATACCCGCGGGGCTGCCGCCGGGGATCCGGGTGGCTCATAAGACAGGCGAGATCACGGCCGTGTCTCATGACGCCGCCGTAGTCTATCCTGAAGGCCGGAAGCCATATGTGCTTATCGTCCTTACGAAAGGCATTCGCGACAGCAAGGTCTCGAGCGCACTCATCGCGGATATCTCGCGCATCGTGTATTCCCACGTCACGGGCCAGCAGTGACGGCCGGTCGATGACGCGCGTATCGTTCCTCGGACTCGGCGCCATCGGAGCTCCGATGGCCCGGCACCTTGCCCGCGATCAGTTCGACCTGACCGTATGGAACCGGACGACTGCGACGGCGGAGGAGTTCGCTCGAGCTCACGGCGTGGCGGCGGCGGCGACCCCGGCGGTCGCAGCCGCGGCCGATGTCATTGTCACCTGCCTCCCGTCGTCGCGGGAAGTTGCGGCCCTGCTCGATGGCGAAACCGGGTTGATGGCGGGAATTCGCGAAGGGACTCTGTTTATCGACTGCACTTCGGGCGACCCGGCGACATCGCGGGACATCGCAGCACGACTGGAGCAGCGCGGCGTCGCCTTCGTTGATGCTCCCGTGAGCGGGGGCGTAAAGGGAGCCGTAGCGGGAACTCTTACCGTGATGTGCGGAGGGGAAGACTCGAGCGTCGAACGGGCCAGGCCGGTTCTGGAAGCGTTTGGAGGGAAGATCATCCATTGCGGCCGGGTCGGATCGGGTCATGCCGTGAAGGCGATGAACCAGGCCCTTCTCGCCATTCACATCTGGTCCGCCGGTGAAGCGCTGGCCGCCCTCGCGAAGCTCGGCGTGGACGCGAAGCTCGCCCTCGAGGTTATCAACGGTTCGAGCGGCCGATCCAATACGTCCGAGAACCTTTTCCCTGAGCGTGTCATCGGCCGCGCCTTCCCGCGAACGTTCAAGCTGGCGCTGCTCGACAAGGACGTCGCCATCGCGGCGGCCATAGCCGGGGAGGCGGGAATCGAGTCGCCGTTCATCGAGCTTGCTGCACGCCTGTTTTCCGAAGCTCACGAAGAGCTGGGCGAAGAAGCAGATCACGTTGAGGCCGTTCGCGTGGTCGAGGCGAGAGCAGGCGTCAGCATCTCCTGACACCCGACGCCGACGCTTCAATTAAGGTGTCGGCGGCTTCATATTTGTCCGTCGATGCCTCCCCGAACCACCGAACAGAAGACTCTCCTTTCAGCAAGCGCAGTCGAGCGCACGCTGAGGAGGATGGCCGATGAGATCGTCGAGCACAACGACGGCATGGGGGACCTCATCATCGTAGGTATTCAGCGACGCGGCGTTCAGCTCGCCAGCCGTATTTCGGCGCTGATCGAGGAACGTGAGAAGGAGCGTGTGCTTCAGGGCTCACTCGACATCACGCTCTATCGCGACGACCTCCAGACTGTCGGGCCGAGGCCCGTCGTGGGCCCGACCGACATCCCGTGGGATATCGACGGGCGGAACGTGGTGATCGTCGACGATGTGCTCTACACAGGTCGTACGGTGCGAGCCGCGCTGGACGAGCTCGCGGATTTCGGCCGGCCCGCCGTGATCGCGCTCGCGGTGCTGATAGATCGAGGCGGACGCGAGCTCCCGATTCAGCCTGACATCGTCGGGAAAAAGGTGAGCATTGACAAGGGCGACAGAGTCGATGTGCTCGTCGACGAGGTGGATGGCAGGACGGCGGTCGTCATCGTACCGTCAACGGCAGGCCCGGCGGAATGACCAGCGCGCTCGGCAAGGACCTTCTCGATCTCGAGTCGCTGACCCCCGAGCAGATACGCCTCATTCTCGACACCGCCGAGCCTTTCAAGGAGATAAGCGAGAGGGCGATAAAGAAGGTTCCGGCGCTGCGCGGATCGACGATCGTCAATCTCTTCTTCGAGAACTCGACCCGCACGCGGATATCCTTCGAGTTCGCCGAGAAGCGGCTTTCCGCCGACACCGTGAACGTCTCATCGTCCGGCTCGAGCGTTTCTAAGGGCGAAACGCTCGTCGACACTGCGCGAAATCTCGAGGCAATGCGCATCGACATGGTCGTCATCAGGCACGGCGCATCGGGCGCCGCGTCATTTCTCGCCGAGCGGATCGAGTCGAACGTGATAAACGCGGGCGATGGGACGCACGAGCACCCTACGCAGGGCCTGCTCGACATTCTCACGCTGCGTGACAAGCTCGGGGACCTCGCCGGCCGAAAGGTCTGCATCTGCGGCGACGTTCTTCACTCGCGAGTCGCGCGGTCGAACATCTGGGGGCTGAAGCACGTCGGCGCGGAGGTCGCCGTGTGCGGACCCCGGTCACTGATGCCGAATGCCATCGAACAGCTTGGCGTAACAGTGTTCGAGCGGATCGAGGAGGCGATCGAGTGGGCTGACGCGCTCAATATCCTGCGACTGCAATTCGAGCGGATGACCGGCGGCTATATCCCGTCGAGCCGCGAGTATAACAGGGTGTTCGGGGTGACGCGCGAGCGGCTGGAGAAAGCGCCCCGCGATATTCTCATTCTTCATCCCGGGCCGATGAACCGCGGAGTCGAGATCGACTCTGACGTCGCGGACGGACCTCACAGCGTGATCCTCCATCAGGTAACGAACGGAGTTGCCATCAGGATGGCCGTGCTCTATCTGCTCGCCGGCGGAAAACCGGAGTTGGCCGAAGCCGCCAAGGGGGGCAGCCGCTGATGCCGACTCGTCCGATTGTCCTGAAGGGAGGTCGCGTTCTCGACCCGTCACGCAATGTGGATGAAATCGCTGACGTTCTTGTCGCCGATGGCCGGATCGTATCGTCGTCCGGCAATGCAGGAAAGGTCGACGACGCCGAAGTGATCGAGTGCAAGGGGCACATCGTCTCGCCAGGTTTCATCGACGTGCATTGCCACTTGAGGGAGCCGGGCAGGGAAGACGTCGAGACCATCGCGTCAGGCGCACGCGCCGCGGCCGCAGGGGGATTCACCGCCGTGTGCGCGATGCCAAACACCGATCCGGTGACTGACAATCAGGCGGCGGTAGGTTTCATAATCCGCCAGGCGCAGCGGGCAGATGCCGCGAGGGTCCACGTGATTGGGGCGATCTCAGTCGGCCAGATGGGAGAAAGGCTTGCCGAATTCGGCGAGATGGTCGCCGCCGGTGCCGTGGCGATGAGCGACGACGGAAAGCCTGTGGTCAGCGCGCAGCTGATGCGAACGGCCCTCGAGTACGCGCGCAGCTTCGGCATACCCGTGATCGACCACTGCGAGGAGCCTACACTCGCGAAGGGTGGATCGATGAACGAAGGGATCGTCAGCGCCCGGCTTGGCCTCAAGGGGATTCCTTCCGAGGCAGAGGAGATAATGGTCATCAGGGATATCCTGCTGGCTCGCCGCACGGGTGGTCATGTGCATCTCGCTCACATGAGCACTCACGGATCCGTGGAGTTGATCAGGTGGGGGAAGGAGCGCGGAATCAACGTCACCGCCGAGGTGTGCCCTCACCACATTTCCCTGACGGAGGACCGGATCGGCTCATACGACACCAATGCAAAGATGAATCCTCCTCTTCGGACGGCGAAGGATGTCGAATCGCTGCGGGAGGCCGTAAAGGACGGAACGATCGACATGATAGCGACGGACCACGCGCCGCATCATTATGACGAGAAGGAGCGGGAGTTCGCCGATGCGCCGAACGGAATCGTGGGGCTCGAAACAGCGCTGGCTGTCTCGGTGACAAGCCTGGTCGCCACCGGGCGTATTGATTTTCGCACGCTCATCGACAAAATGTCATGTGCACCGGCGAAGCTGTTTGGCCTGCCCGGCGGAAGTCTTGCCAAGGGAGTCGCTGCGGACATCACGGTTTTCGATCCCGGCGCGTCGTGGCAGGTCGAGCCGGCCGATTTTCTCAGCAAGGGGCGCAACACGCCCTACGCGGGAATGACTCTCACCGGGCGGGCGGTTGCGACTATCGTTGGCGGGCGGGTGGTGTACAGTTACAGCGAATCGACAGCGAACGCGCGGGGCACCCGCGCTTAATCGGGGAAATGCGGGATGACGAAAGCCAAGACGAATGCGCTCGACGCGCTCCGAAGCCTGATTGCCGAACGGCAACAGTATGAGCAGTGGATTTCCGCTCTCGAGTCGCGTAAGGAAGGGACTCCCGAGCACGTCTTCGAGCGGGTGAAAGGCGACTACCAGTCGCGGCTCGAGCGCGTAATAGGAGACATCGGAGGGCATGCCGAGGAGCTGCAGTTGAGCATTTCGACGCTCTCCTCCAGGCTCGTTGAGGTGGCCCGGGAGGAGGACACCCGCCGTGAGGGTCTTCAGGAGGCGGAGCTTCGCGCTGCCGTCGGCGAGTACGATCCCGAGCAGTGGGAGCAGCTCCGGACCGACTCCGAGCGGACCCTTGAGAAGATCGCAGCCGACCGCGCTTCGCTCGACAACCAGCTTGGGGAGCTGCGCGCGATTCAGAAGCTGAGCGAGGTGGGGAGCACGGGATCTCCGGCTGCGCCTGATGTGGAGCCGGCCCTACAAGTGCCTGAGTCTGACGCAGCTGCGGCGCCGGCGGCGCCAGCGGCGCCAGTAGTGGCGGAGGAGCCGGCCTCAGAGCCCCGGCACACATCGAAGAGCGAACCTGTCGCGGGTACACCGGTCGAAATCGATGCGGCGCCGGCACCTTCGGTCACGGCGGCCAATGGCGGTGTGGCGCCTATCGAGGCATCCTCCGGTTCAGGCGCCGGCGGGTCTCCATCCGCGCGCGGTGAACAGGGCGGACTGTCGCTCGATTCCTCGGCTGCCGCGGCGGCACAGGCGTCTGCGACGGGCGGAGCGCGAGGAGCCAAGCCACGCACGCCACCGGGAGGGGTCTCAGTCAAGCAAAGGTCCGAGCCTCCACGGACAGACGGGACGAAGACCTTGAAGTGCCCCGAATGTGGAACGCCCAATCACGCGACGGAATGGTACTGCGAGCGGTGCGGTGGTGAGCTCGCAACGATGTAGGACTACTTTGCGGCTGCGGCCTTCTTCGCCATGCGGCTCTTGTGGCGCGCGGCGGTGTTCTTGTGGATCAGTCCCTTGCGGGCTGCGCGGTCGAGAAGCCTGGTGGCGGCAAGCGTGTCTTCGCCGTCGGCCGTGGCTACATGACCCTTTTTCAACGCGGTGCGGAGGGCGGAGCGCTGGGCGCGGTTGCGCGCCATCGCTGCTCTCGACTTCCGCATGTTCTTCTTCGCTGACGCGATATTCGGCACTGACTCTTCTCCGTCTGGTTTAAGCGGCGCTCCGCAATCGGCGCAGAACCGGTATAACCTTTAATCTTACCCGGATTCACCTTCAGGGTCAACCGACTTGGCGGCTCCTCGATCTGTAAACGCCCTGTCAGCCATCGAAGTTAATCGATCCACTATCCGAGTACCGCCGAAGTGGTGTCCAGTCTGCCGGATGCAGGGGCCCTCCGGTAAGTTTCCCCCGTAATGTCACTCGCAGAAATTTGAGCAACGTCCAGATATTCATCCTCGTCGCGCCGGTGCTGCTTTTTTCGGTGGTCGCGCACGAGTATGCCCACGGCTATGCCGCCCTGAAAAACGGGGACATGACCGCCTACCAGCTGGGGCGGCTGACCTGGAACCCGATAAAGCACATCGATCCGTTCATGACGATCCTGCTGCCGTCGATGCTCGCACTGGCGGGAGCCCCGATCTTCGGCGGCGCGAAGCCAGTGCCGGTGAATCCCCGGAACTTCCGCAACTTCAAGCAGGGCGACATAATCGTTTCGCTGGCCGGCGTCACGACGAACGTGATACTGGCAATCCTCTGTGTCCCCGCGATAATGCTCGTGAGTGTCATCGGCGGCATGTCCGAAACGCTTGCGGGGCCCGCCTCAATCTTTCAGCTGATGCTCATGTTCGGCATCCAGCTGAACATCATCCTCGCAGCGTTCAACCTGATCCCGCTTCCGCCGCTCGACGGCTCACACGTCATGAAGTACCTGCTTCCCCCGGCGTGGAGCCTCAGCTACCAGCGCCTCGGCAGATACGGCCTCATATTGCTGTTCGTGCTCATCTCAGTCGGCAGGCCGCTGCTCATGATGTGGTTCGCGCCGGCGTTCGCCGTGATCCGCACGCTTCACCAGACGGTCGCTCCGTTCCTGATCCAGAGCCAATGGACAATGTGACGTCTGCGCCGTTTCGCGAGGGAGAGGTTTTTGTCGTCGAGCTCACACAGTTCTCCGGTCCGCTCGATCTCCTTCTCTCGCTGATTCGCGACGAGCAGATCGATATCCAGGACATTCCCGTCGCACGAATCGCCGAGCAGTTCCTGGAGCGGATAAAGACGCTTCAGCTCGATGAGGCGGCTGACTATCTGGAGATGGCGGCAAGACTGGTGAGGATCAAGGCGCAGATGCTTCTTCCAAGGCGCGACGGCGACGAAGCGTGGGAGGATCCGCGTGCAGAGCTCGTAAGGCGCCTGCTCGAGTACCAGCAGGTCAGGGAAGTCGTCGACATCCTCGAGCGCAGGAGCGATGAGCGGCGGGATAGATTCGCGCGCTCGTATCTGCCCCGGAATTTCGCTTCGCCGGCTCCCGCGGCGGCGGCCCTTTCACTGTCGCTGCCGGAGCTCTTCGCGGCGGTCGACAGGGTTCTCCGGGTGGCAAGGAAGCCGACGGTTCACGATGTTGTTCCACGCGCCATCGACGTGGATGGCGCAATAGCTACCGTCAGGGCGGTTCTCGCCCTGCGCGCGCGAGCCGGATGGGGAGACCTGGTCAACCGTGACGCCGAACCGTGGCAGGTTCTTTCCGTGCTCCTCGCGCTGCTGGAGCTTGCAAAGCGCGGCGAGCTCAAGGTCGCGCAGTCGCGGCCATTCGCCTCAGTCGAGATAACAAGTGACACCGCTAGCGAAGCTGCTTGAAGCCGCGCTCTTCGCGAGCGCACACCCGGTGATGGTTTCCGACCTCAAGACCATGGCCGCCGACGGTGAGACGACCCCCGAAGACGTCGTCGCTGCGCTCGACGAGCTGAGGCGGCATTACGACGAGGATGGCCACGGAGTCGAGCTGATCGAAGTCGCTGGCGGATGGCAGATACTCACCCGGCCCGAGTATACCGAGACGATCGAGCGCGCACAGCTCGCGGCCAGGCCCCAACGCCTTTCCGCGGCCGCACTCGAGACGCTTGCAATCGTTGCGTACAGGCAACCGATCGGACGGGCGGAGATCGAGGAGATCCGTGGTGTCGGCTGCGGCCAGATGCTGAAGTCCCTCCACGAGCGCGAGCTCATCGAGGTCGTGGGACGCGGTGAAGGCATGGGAAGGCCGCTGCTCTATGGAACCACGCCGGGATTCCTCGAGCAATTTGCTCTCCGCCACCTCGCCGAGCTGCCGCGAGCGGATGAGCTCGCAATCGCCCTTCGCGATCCCGGCGCGTCCCCCTCGGCTTCCGTCGATTCGCCGTACGCCGCCAGCGCGGGGGGCTGATGGCAGAGACGATGCGCATTCAACGCGCGCTGGCGCGGGCCGGTGTCGCGTCGAGGCGGGGTGCCGAGGAGCTGGTCAGCGCCGGCAGGGTTGCCGTGAACGGCGTTGTCGCGGTCACCGGCCAAAGCGTCGACCTCGATAGCGACACGATTACCGTAGACGGCAACCCGGTCTCGCATCCGGTAGGCTTTCACTGGCTGGCGCTCAACAAGCCGCCGGGCGTCATGACCACTAAATCCGACCCGGGCGGAAGGCGCACGGTCTTCGACTTCGTTCCCGACAGGCCGGGTCTCACCTACGTCGGGCGGCTTGATTACCTGACGGAAGGTGTGCTGCTCATGACCACGGATGGCGAAGCTGCCCACCGATTGACTCATCCGAGTAGTGAGGTCGAGCGAACATATGTAGCGACAGTTCGAGGTGACGGACCATCGGCGGTTCGGACCGCGCGGAAGGGCATCGAGCTCGAAGACGGGTGGATGAAGCCACTCGATATCTCAGCGGTGAACGTGAGCCGCGGCCTCTGGAATCTCGAGGTGACAATAGCCGAAGGCAGGACCCGGGAGATCAGGAGATTTTGCGCCGCCCTCGACCTCGCCGTGGAGCGACTCGTGCGTACACGATTCGGTCCGGTCTCCCTGGGGAGTCTCGCGACGGGGGCCTCGAGACCGCTAACCGGAAAGGAGCGCGACATGATTCTGGCTATCACTCAGCAATGACCGGAAACCCGCAGGCGGCTGACGCGGCTTCATCGGCCGACACGGGAATGATTCACGACGTGGTGGATCAGGTCGGACTTCGCATAGTTGGCCAGAACTACATGATCGAGCGGCTGGTGATAAGCATTCTCACCGGCGGTCACGTTCTGCTGGAGGGTGTCCCCGGTCTCGCGAAGACTCTCGCTGTCCGCACCCTCGCCGAGACGATAAACACGACCTTCCAGCGGATTCAGTTCACTCCCGACCTGCTGCCTGCCGACATCCTTGGCACCCAGGTCTACGATCAGTCGAACGGTCAGTTCAGTGTGAAGAAGGGCCCGATCTTCGCCAACATCATTCTCGCGGATGAGATAAACCGGGCGCCCGCCAAGGTGCAGGCTGCACTTCTCGAGGCGATGCAGGAGAAGCAGGTGACGATCGGCGGAACGACGTTCAAGCTGGAAGAGCCGTTCCTGGTTCTGGCGACGCAGAATCCGATCGAGCAGGAGGGAACATACCCGTTGCCCGAAGCACAGGTCGACCGCTTCATGCTCAAGCTTCACGTGGGATATCCGACCCGCGAGGAGGAGAAGGAGATTCTCCGCCGGATGGCGGGCGGGCACGCGATCGCTGTGCGGCATGTCGCGACTCCTGAAACGATAATGGCTGCGCGTGCCCGGATCGCCGACCTGTACATGGACGAGCGGATCGTCGACTACATCGTCTCGATCGTGCATGCGACGCGGTTCCCGGCGGAAGCGGGGCTTGCCGACCTTGCGCCGCTGATCGAATTCGGGGCGAGCCCCCGCGCGACGCTTTCCCTCGCGCAGGCTTCGCGCGCACACGCGTTCCTGCGTGAACGGGCGTTCGTCACCCCCGACGATGTGAAGGCGATTGCACCCGACGTGCTACGTCACCGCGTTCTCACAACATACGAGGCCGAGGCGGAAGAGGTGACCAGTGATGCGATAGTGACTCGCATCCTGGCCGCAGTCCCGGCGCCGTGATCGGACGCCGCCTTTCCATTGGGCGGAGGCGCGGCGGCTCAGACCCGATCGCGCGACGCGACGAGGCGGTGATGGACAGCCGCTGGTCTCTGTTCGGCAAGTCGAGGAAATCCCCGCCGGCCCCGCCGCCGCAACGAGCCCGTGCCGCCGCAGGCGAGGCGGTGAGAAAGGGAGTGCCTCCGGAAATTCTCAGGCAGGTAAAGCTCATCGAGCTTCGCACGCGCGGCCTGGTGAACTCTCTGTTCACCGGCGAATACCGGAGCGTGTTCAAGGGCCAGGGCATGGAGTTCTCGGAAGTCCGCGAGTACCAGCCGGGCGACGAGGTTCGCACCATCGACTGGAATGTGACTGCGCGCATGCGGCGCCCGTTCGTCAAGCGCTACATAGAGGAACGGGAGCTCACCGTCATGCTCGCAGTCGACCTTTCGGGCTCGGAGCGCTTCGGCACCGTGCGCCGGTTCAAGAGCGAGCTGGCGAGCGAGATCGCAGCAGTTCTCGCAATGTCCGCGGTCCGCAATAACGATCGTGTCGGGATCGTTCTCTTCACCGACCGCATCGAGTACATCCTGCCTCCGCGAAAAGGGCGCAAGCATGTTCTCCGCATCCTGCGCGACATCCTCACGTTCGAGCCGGCCGGTCGCGGAACCGACATAGCTGCGGTGACGAACCATCTGGCGAGGACATTATCGCAGAAGACGATAATTTTCCTCATCTCTGATTTCGACGCGCCCGACATCGAGCGGCCGCTGAAGATCCTCGCCCAGCGGCACGACGTTGTTGCCGTGACAGTCGAGGATCCGAGCGAGCAGGAGCTGCCTGACATCGGTCTCGCGCGGTTCGTCGACCCGGAAACCGGTGAGACGCTTGAGGTTGATACAAGCTCGCCGCGCGTGCGCGCGGATTATCAGCGCCAGGTCGGAGAGTCGCGGGATGCACGTCGGCGCCTCCTTCGTCGCCTCGCAATAGACGAAGTGCCGGTCACCACGAACGGCAACTACATCGAACCTCTGCTCCGGTTCTTCAGGTCCCGAGAGACGAAAGCCGGCCGGCGATGATCGCGCTCACCGCTGCAGTCGCGCTGCTGCTCGGCGCGTCAATCCAGGACCCGGTCGCTGAGCCACGCGGGATTTCGGTTCAGCTGGGCATGAGTCTCACAGCCGACACTGTCACGGTCGGTGAACGGTTCATTGCCGTGATACGCGTGCGAGTGCCGAAGGGAGCTTCTGTCGAATTTCCGCAGGCCGACACGAGCGCAAACGTGCCGGTGAGCGCCACGGCAGTCGTCGGAGCGCCGGTCATTGAGAGCATTGACGACTCGACCGCGGTCACGATGAGCGCGGCATACCGGCTAGCCGCATGGGACGTCGGACAACAACCGCTCGGGCTCGGCGACATCGTCGTCGTCGCTGGGAGTGATACAGGGTACGTATCGCTTGCAGGTCGCACGGTCTTCGTGAGATCGGTGCTACCGGCCGACTCGACACTTCACCTGCCGAAGCCTCCTCGCGCAGCATTCGGCATCGCCGCATTCGACTGGACCCCGCTTCTCATCGCCGCCCTTGTCATCGCAGCTGCGATGCTCGCTTGGCGCCTCTGGATCTGGTATCGCCGGCGCTCGCGATTGCTCGATCCCTACAGCGTGGCCGAGCGTGAGTTCGCGCGTATCGAGGCGATGCAGCTCATCGCATCGGGGCAGCCTGGTCTCCATGCGGCGTTGATGTCCGACGTGCTTCGTGACTATCTCGCCGCCCGGGTAGACGGCATCGACCGGTCTCACACTTCGTCAGAGCTGCTGGCGAACTCGCGCGAAATACAGTCAGGCGCGCAAGGCCTGGGCGAGCTGCTGTGGCGGACCGACCTGGTCAAGTTCGCAAATCATCCCGTCGACGAGATGGAAGCGGAGCGGCTGGGACTTTCCGCGCGCGAGATAACGAGAGCTGTCGAACGCTCTCTCATCGAGCGCAAGGAAGAGTCGGAAAGGAGAGCCGCATGACGATGCCCGCCGCCGAGTTCCAGCTGCCCGAGGCGCTGTTCCTCCTGCTCCTGTTGCCGCTGTGGTGGCTGTGGCGGCGCCGTCGCCCGGAGGATGCTATCGTCTTCTCGCGCGCCGGTGTCCTTGCACGTGGCCCCAGGGCAGGGAAGGGGATTGCGCGCGCGATATTCATCCTTCGCAACGTGGCGATCGCGTGCGTCATCATCGCCATAGCACGTCCCCGCAGCGGCGCACAGGTGGAGAGTCGCACGAGCTCGGGGATCAACATCGTCCTTTCGCTGGATCTTTCGAGCTCGATGCTCGCGCAGGATTTCCAGCCCAACAATCGGCTGGAGGTCGCGAAAGCAAGGGCGAAGCAGTTCGTGCGGGGGCGCGCGTCGGACCGGATAGGAGTTGTCGCGTTCGCCGGAGAGGCGCTGACCCAGGTTCCGCTGACGACAGAACATTCCGTCGTCCTGCAGGCAATCGACAATCTCCAGGCGGGCCAGCTCGAAGATGGAACCGCGCTCGGCCTCGGGATCGCAACGGCGGCAAACCGCCTTCGGGATGCGCCGGGGCGGTCGCGCGTCATGATCGTCGTCACGGACGGAGTAAACAATCGCGGTGAGATCGATCCGCTGTC
>JBPCJP010000033.1:0-30093 GCA_051005175.1 Gemmatimonadaceae bacterium
ATGATCTTCCCGATGCCGAACAGTGTCGTGTACACCGCCGCTACGCCGGCGATCCAGTTGCTCCACGTGATCGCGCCGCCTTCGATTCCCTCGTCGCCGTAGCCGAGGCGCTGGGCAACTCGCCGCCAGCCGCGGCCACCGGGACGAACGCGATGGTAGAACGCGTCGAGCGTCGCGTCGGGCTCGGGCTTCGTCATGAAAGTCACGGCAAGCCAGACAACCGTGCTTATGCCGACCGTGAGGAGCATTATCACAGAGTCCGCACGGGGATCGCCTGCCGCGAACCGCTGCGGAATCACCTGAAACGCGATAAGGGAGACGAAGAACGACGCGGTCATTGCGCTGATCTCCGACCAGGCGTTGATCCTCCACCAGTACCACCTGAGAATCAGCACAAGTCCGGTGCCTGCTCCAAGCGCAAGCAGGAACTTCCACGCGGCCTCAACTGAAGACAGCTGTGAGGTTACCGCGATCGATGCGATGAAAATGAAAACAGTCGCGAGTCGCGATACCGTCACGAGATGCCTGTCAGATGCGCCCGGCCTGTAGAATCGCTTGTAAACGTCGTTGACCAGGTACGAGGCGCCCCAGTTGAGGTGCGTCGCAACCGTCGACATGTAGGCCGCGGCGAAACCAGCGACTATGAGACCGCGCCACGGGCTCGGGAGGTAATCAACGAACGCCTGGACGTAGGCGGCTTCCTTGTCCACCGCGTTCGGGTAGAGAATCACCGTCGCGAGTCCCGTGATGATCCACGGCCATGGGCGGAGCGCGTAGTGAGCCACCTGGAAGAACAGTGTCGCAAGCACGCCGTCGCGCTCCGACTTCGCCGAAAAGATTCGCTGCGCGATGTATCCGCCCCCGCCCGGCTCGGCCCCGGGATACCAGGCCGCCCACCACTGAACCGAAAGGAATACCGCCAGGGTCAGGATCGGCATCCATGCGTACGCGGTGAATCCCTCCGGACCGACTGAAACCGGCATCACGCCGATGGCGGCGGTCTCGCTCCCGAAGTGATCTATGACGCCGGCCTTGAGAGCTCCCATTCCGCCGACCGCATCGACAACGAAGAACGCCAGCATTATCACTGCGGTCATCATGATGATGAACTGGATCATGTCGGTCCACAGCACGGCGCGAAGCCCAGCGGCAGTCGCATAGAGCACAGTTATCCCGAAGCAGATTCCGATCGCCACGTACGGCGAGATGCCGAGCGAGATCGTGAGAACCTTTATCATCGCGCGGTTGACCCAGCCGAGGATGATGAGGTTGATCGGGATGGCGAGATAGATTGCGCGGAATCCGCGAAGGAAACGCGCCGGACCGGCGGCGTAGCGGACTTCGGCGAACTCCACGTCGGTGGTCACGTTCGCCCTTCTCCACAAGCGCGCGAAGAAGAATACAGTGAGCATTCCGCTCATCACCATGTTCCACCAGAGCCAGTTGCCCGCGACGCCCTTGGTGGCGACGAGGCCGGTCACCACGAGCGGGGTGTCGGCGGCGAAAGTCGTCGCCACCATCGAGAACCCGGCGAGCCACCACGGCACGCTCCGGCCCGAGAGGAAATACTCGGAGAGATTCTCGCCGCCCTTCTTCGTGAAGACGAGTCCGACGATCGTCGTGAGCAGGAAGTATCCGGCTACGATCGCCCAGTCAATCGCGTTTAGTGTCATGAGGGTGGAATCGGGATTGCGTGTTAAGTGGGCAGACCAGACAATGCCTGCGTATCATTAAGGAACGGGCACAACAATACGAGATTAAACGCAATGGCGCGACACTCGATTCCGATCCTCTTTCTTGCTCTTGCCGCCTCCGGCTGCACCGTCACAAGCGGCCGGCTGGATCCTACGTACGAGCTTGCCGAAGCGCGCGTGAGGCCGGGGATCTCCGTTCTCCTGAGCGACAGCATGAGGCTCATCCGCAACAAGCGGATCGGCCTGCTGACGAATCAGACCGGTGTCGACGAGCGGGGCAGGTCGAACATCGAGCTGCTGCGCGAGCCCCGGGCGACTCGCGAAGGGGTGAACCTCGTGATGCTCTTCGCCCCCGAGCACGGCATCAGGGGCACGGAAGACCGCACGGGGCTGCCGAACGAAGTTGACAGCAAGTCGGGCCTGCCCGTTATCTCCCTTTACGACCGGCAGACAACGGCGCCGCCTGATTCGCTCCTCTCGACCCTCGATGCCCTCGTCTTCGACCTCCAGGACATCGGGGCCCGGCCGTGGACCTATGTCGGCGCGATGGTCTACTCGATGCGCGCGGCAAAGCGCACGGGCAAGACGATAATTGTCCTCGACCGGCCGAACCCGTTAACCGGGTTCTTCGTCGAGGGGCCGATGCTCGACAGCGCGCTCGCGAACCCTGAGGATCCGACTCCCGCAAGAATGGGCCAGGCCTATGCGCTCTATTCGATGCCGCTGCGCCACGGCATGACGATGGGCGAAATGGCCCTCTTCTTCAACGAGGAGCTGGGAATCAAGGCGGACCTGAAGGTCGTGCCGATGCGGAACTGGCGGCGTGACCTATGGTTCGACCGCTCAGGGTTGCCGTGGGTGAAGCCGTCTCCGAACATGCCATCGCTCCAGAGCGCCATACTCTATCCCGGGCTCGCGCCGTTCCAGGGAACCAATCTCTCTGTCGGCAGGGGAACTCCGACCGCCTTTCAGCTCATCGGCGCGCCCTGGCTCAAGGCGGAGGAGACGGTGAAGTTGCTCAGGGACCGCGATATCCGCGGCGTGAGATTTCTCGTGGAGGAATTCACTCCCCAGAATCCTACTGACGGGAAGTACCCGGGCCAGCGCCTTCAGGGCATCAGGATGCTCGTCACGAATCGAACGTCGCTTCAACCAGCGCGGCTCGGTGCGACTCTCCTCTGGGCGATAAACAAGACTTCCCCGGCCGAGCTCGAGATAGATGTGCGGAGGTTCGACCAGAGGTTCGGGTCGGCAGAGCTGCGCGAGGCGTTGCTCCGTGGGGAGGATCCCGATGCTGTGATCGACAGCGAGTACGCCGAAGTTTTCCAGTTCAGGGAGCGCGTGAGGAAGTACCTGCTTTACCGGTGACACGAGGGGCGCGGGGTTCGCACGCATATTGCACCCCCGTAGCTTCAACCTGAGACAGGATGAAAGAGATGCGTAACATGATTGCGTCGCTCGCCTTCGCCGCGGTGACACTTTCTGCATGTGGTCCGAGGCAGGTCGAGGTGACGACTGGGCCGCAGCCGGCTGCGGATGTCTCGCTCGTGTTCACGAACAACCTCACGCAGGCGGTCAACCTCTACGTCACAACCGGGGGCACTGATGTGTTCCTAAAGCAGGTGGCCGCGAGCAGCGCCGAGGTTGTGCCGGTGAGGGGGCTGGTCGCGGGTCAGACGGTCACATTGAAGGCGAGGACTGTTGACGGGACGCGGACTTACACGCGGGCTGACATCTATCTAGCCTCCAACTATGAATGGCGGGTACCCTAAGTCCGCAGTTCGAAGTCGCTCATCAATCCGACCGGGTGGCCTCGCCAATAGCGTTAAGCCCCCCATCTGGATAGCTTTACGGGTCGGATCGAGAGCCGATTCGACCCTCTTCTGCTACCGTTTTCACAAGCTGAACCGGTAGCATTTATTTCGCGCCGGTGGGCATGCACAGAATCTGGGACACGATCAAAAAAGGTTACCTGCGGGTTATCGAACCCGTAGCTGACCTCCTGGTACGGATGCGTGTCTCACCCAACGTGCTCACCACGGTCGGGACCGCGAGCACAGTGGCCGGCGGATTCGCCTTCGCGACCGGCCATATCATGCTCGCCGGCTGGATCGTCGGACTGACGGCGATCTTCGACGTTCTCGACGGGACGGTGGCAAGGCGCACTGGCCGCGCGACGGTTTTTGGCGCCTTCTACGACTCAACCCTCGACCGCGTCGCCGACGGCGCGCTCCTCGGCGGAATCGCCTGGTTTTTTGCGACAGATCCCGTTCACGGCAGCGACGCGATGCTGGCTGTGTCACTCGCCGGTATTATCGGAACGTTTCTCGTCAGCTACACGCGGGCTCGCGCCGAATCGCTGGGGCTGGATGCAAAGGTCGGCGTAATGCAGCGGCCCGAGCGCGTTGTGCTGCTCTCGGTTCCGCAGGCGTTCTTCGGGCTTGCCCTCGGCGGCAGGGTGCTGATGGGAATTGTGGTACTGCTCGCAGTGACCGCATGGATCACCGCTGTGCAGCGTATTCTTTTCGTCCGCCGCAGCGCAATCGACGTGGCGGTCAAGCCGCTGCGACTTCACAACGATAATCAAACGTCGGCGGCGCCTGCGGTGCCGCGGACCGCAAAATCCTGACGGATGGAGAGAAAAGATTTGCCGTCTTCTTCTGAAGCACGAACCCCTCCGGCGCCCGCCACCGGAAAGCTCGGAATCCTTACTCCGGGGCTTGGCGCCGTAGCGACGACTTTCATGGCAGGCGTGGAGAGTATCCGCCGCGGCCACTCGAAGCCTATCGGCTCGCTGACCCAGATGGCGACGATCCGCCTCGGGAAGCGGACAGAGAATCGCTCGCCCCTCATCAGGGATTTCGTCCCCCTTGCCTCGCTCGACGACATCGTCTTCGGCGCGTGGGATCCGATTCCGGACGACGGATATACGGCAGCGAAGAAGGCGGGGGTTCTCGAGGACAGAGACCTCGACCGCGTCGCGGATTTCATGAAATCGATAGTCCCGATGCCCGCCGTGTTCGACAACCACTACGTCACGCGGATCAACGGCACGAACGTCAAGCAGGGGAAGACAAAACGCGATCTGGCCGAACAACTCAGGCAGGACATCAGGAACTTCAAGTCGGAGAACGGGCTCGACCGTGTCGTGATCGTGTGGTGCGCCTCTACCGAGATATTCATCACGCCGGGGCCGCAGCATGCTACGCTCGAGGCATTCGAGAAAGCGATGGACGCGAATGACGAAGCGATCGCCCCGTCGATGCTCTACGCATATGCCGCGATCATGGAAGGTGTTCCGTTCTGCAACGGAGCGCCGAACCTTTGCGTCGACATTCCTGCCCTGCTGAAGCTGGCGATCGACCGCAGTGTTCCGGTGTCGGGCAAGGACTTCAAGACCGGCCAGACGTGGATGAAGACAATAATCGCGCCGGGACTCAAGGCGCGCATGCTCGGGCTCGCCGGATGGTACAGCACGAACATCCTCGGCAACCGCGACGGTGAGGTGCTCGACGATCCCGCGTCCTTCAAGACGAAGGAGGAGTCGAAGCTCTCGGTGCTTCACACGATTCTCCAGCCCGAGAAATATCCCGATCTATACAAGGATTTCTCGCATGTCGTGCGGATCAACTATTACCCGCCGCGGGGGGACAACAAGGAAGGCTGGGACAACATCGACATCGTCGGGTGGATGAATTACCCGATGCAGATCAAGATAAATTTTCTCTGCCGTGACTCGATTCTCGCGGCACCGATAGTTCTCGACCTGGCGCTCTTCTCGGATTTCGCGCACCGCGCGGGAATGAAGGGAATCCAGGAGTGGCTCTCGTTCTACTACAAGAGCCCGATGGCTGCGGAAGGGCTGGAGGCGGAGCACGACCTGTTCATCCAGCAGACGAAGCTGAAGAACACGCTGCGCTTCCTGATGGGCGAGGACCAGATCACGCACCTTGGCCTGGAATACTATCAATGAAATCTCCACTGAAAGCGGGCATCGCGCTGACGACACTGATCGCTCTCGCGGCATGCAACTCTGATCGCGACCGCACGATCTCGAACAGGCAGTGGTCTGACAGCTTCGCTTTCCGCATCACGGTCGAGCCGACTCCGCCGCGGGCGATCGAGGACGCGGTCTACAGGATTGTGGTGACCGACAAGGCGACAAACGAGCCGATCGAGACGGGCGAGGGAAGAATCTTCGCCACGAGCGCCGACGGAGCAAACACCGATGACGGTCTACTCAAGGGGAAGGAAGTGGGCACGTACTACGGCCGCCTGTTCTTCGCAACGAGCGGCGACTGGGCGGCTGCTCTCCAGTTCAGGCGTGATTCGACGCAGCGGCTCGAGCGCGTCGACTGGATTCAGGGCGTGAACAATCCAACCGGCGATGCGACGGGTAAGTAGCTCATGAAACATTTCTATCGAACTCAGATGGCCCCGGCTGACGTGCTGAAGGTTGCTGACGAGTTCTTCCCGGCGCTTCCGCTCGAGCGAACCGCTCATACGGCGCGCAGTCGCACGTACTCGGGCCTGCTGGGAACTCTCCAGCTCTCAGCGAAGACGGAAGGCGGTCACTACACCTTCGTCGAGGTTTCGACCGACCAGATGGGAGAAAGCCGACTCGACAGGAATGCAAAAGGATTCTTTGTCGAGCTGCACCGGAAATCTGATCCATCGTACAGGCTCGAAGCCGCATACTGAGGGTCCTTCACTTCATCTACGACGATCCCTCGAATCCGTGGGTTGGAGGGGGTGGCTCGGTTCGCGCGCGGGAGATATACCGCCGGCTGGGTTCGCGACTGGATGTGACGATGGTGACGGGGAATTATCCGGGTGCGCGCGATGAGGAATCGTCAGGGATTCGATACCTGCGGCTTGGAGCGGAGCGGCCGTACTGGTGGAGCCGTCTCACTTATGCGCGCGCCGCCAACTCGATGATCCGCAGCGCCAGCTACGATGCGGCGCTCTTTGATTTTTCCGGCTATACGCCGCTATTCCTTCCGCCCGCCCGGCCGACGGGGATCGTGCTTCATCACCTCACATCCCCGACGGCGCACATGCGCTGGGGAGCGTTTCTTTCCCGCCGGCTCGGCTCGCTCGAGGCCGCGATGATCCGGCGGGCATCGCGCATCAGCGCGACATCCGAATCATCCCGGGCCGCCGCAAACCTGATCGTTCCGTCAACACCCGTGGATATGGTCAGCGCGGGAGTCCCTGCCGGTCTTTTCTCGATCGAGCGGCGGCCTCAGTCATTCCTTCTTTACTTCGGCCGTCTCGACATCTTCCACAAGGGAATCGACACTCTCCTCGAGGCGATCGCCATCATGGCGAAGAAGCGCCCGGACATCGAGCTTCGCATCGCCGGACGAGGATCGATGGGTGACCGCATAATCGCGATGATCAACGGGCTTGGCATCGCGAAGAACGTCCGCCTGCTCGGGGCGGTTTCGGATGCCGAGCGGGACGAGCTCCTGGCGAGGGCGGCAATCCAGCTGATGCCTTCGAGGTTCGAGGGGTTCGGCCTGGCTGCTGCAGAAGCGATGGCAGCGGGAGTGCCCCTCATCGCCGCGGCCGTGGGCTCGCTCCCGGAAGTAGTGGACTCGCCGAACGGGGGAGTGTTGATTCCTCCATCGGATCCGGCAGCACTTGCTGCCGCGGCAGAAAAGCTGCTCGATGACCCGGCTTCACGCGACGCACTTTCCCGGTCGGCGCGCGAGTCGGCTCGGCGTTTCAGCTGGGATGCGGTTGCGGAAGCACACTTCGATTTCATACAGAACATCGCCGCCAGCGGCGGACATATCACTTGACCACGAGATGACACAGCAAGGTACGGCGCAGGGTCAGGACACTGCCGGCGGCGGACACGCGCCGGGCGTGAGTGAGCTGACGCTCGACCAGAAGCTCGAGCTTTACTATTACATGCGGCTTACGCGCTCGATCGAGGAGCGGCTCGTCAACCTTTACCGGCAGACGAAAGTCGTCGGCGGGCTGTTCAGGTCACTCGGCCAGGAGGCAGACGCTGTCGGCAGCGCATATGCGCTCGACCGGTCAAAGGGCGACATCCTCTCGCCGCTCATCCGGAATCTCGGCTCGATGCTCGTGCAGGGTGCGCGCCCCGATGAAATCCTCCGCCAGTATATGGCGAAGGGCGACTCCCCGACCCGCGGCCGCGAACTCAACATCCACTACGGTGACCTCGTCCGCGGCTTCGTCGGCCAGATATCGCAGCTTGGCGACATGGTTCCGGTGATGGCCGGCGTCACGCTGTCGTTCAAGATGAGAGGCGAGGACCGCGTCGGAATGGTTTACGTCGGCGATGGCGCTACATCAACCGGCGCATTTCACGAGGGAATAAACTTCGCCGCCGTGCAGCGGTGCCCGCTCGTAGTCGTAGTCGAGAACAACGGGTACGCCTATTCGACGCCGCTCTCGAAGCAGACAGCAGCCAGGGAGCTGCGCGACAAGGCACTCGGCTACGGGATCCCGTCGGAGCAGGCCGACGGCAACGATGTGCTCGCGACTTACGAGGCGACGAAGCGCGCAGTCGACCGGGCTCGCGCCGGGGGAGGTGTGACCCTCGTCGAGCTGATCACATATCGCCGGAAGGGTCACGCCGAGCATGACAATCAGTCGTACGTTCCGGCGGGCGAGATCGAGAAGTGGGCAGCCTCGAATGATCCGATAGACCGCTTCGTGACAGTTCTCACGATGGATCTCAAGGTTGACGTGTCGGTTCTTGGGGCAATAGACGAGCGCGTGATGGCCGAGATAGACCGCGCGACAGACGAGGCGGAGGCTTCGCCGATGCCCGAGCCGGCGGACGCGCTCGTTGGCATCTACGCTGACCCGCCGGAGGAGAAGCCACTCTGGTTCCGCGAGGGTGTCCGCGCGGCAGTTGAAGTGAACGAGCGGCCCTCGAGCTGGGGGACTCACGATGTCTGAGATCACATACCTCGAGGCGATTCGCGAAGCCCTCTTCGAAGAGATGGAGCGCGACGAAAACGTCTTCTGCCTCGGCGAAGACATAGGAGCCTACGGCGGCGCATTCAAGGTCACCGAAGGGCTCCAGGCAAAGTTCGGTGAAGCCCGCGTGATTGACACGCCGATCTCCGAGATAGCCATAGTCGGAGCTGCGGCGGGAGCGGCACACATGGGGATGAGGCCGGTTTGCGAGATGCAGTTCATTGACTTCATCTCGTGCGGCTACGACATGCTCACGAACTACGTCGCGACAGCGCGGTACCGCGCAATGTTGCCATGCCCGATGGTCGTGCGCGGGCCAAGCGGCGGTTATGTGCGCGGAGGCCCGTTCCACTCGCAGAATCCGGAGGCCGCGTTTCTCCACACGCCGGGCCTCAAGATGGTTTATCCGGCGACCGCCAGCGATGCAAAGGGTCTGATGAAAGCGGCGATCCGCGACGAGGACTGTGTGCTGTTCTTCGAGCACAAGTATCTCTACCGCAGGATCAAGGAGACGATGCCCGAGGGTGACCATGTCGTTCCGATCGGAAAGGCGCGCGTTGCGCGGGAAGGCACAGACGTTTCGATAATCACCTACGCCGCGACTGTGTGGAAATCGCTCGAGGCCGCTGAGGAGCTGGAGAAGGAAGGGCTGTCCGTCGAGGTGATCGACCTCCGCTCGCTCGCCCCGCTCGACGACGAAGCGATTCTTGCAACGGTGAAGAAGACCAACCGGGTGCTGATAGTGCACGAGGACACGCGGACTGGTGGAGTGGCGGGTGAAATTACCGCGCGCATCAGCGAGATGGCATTCGAGTGGCTCGACGCGCCAATTCTCCGGGTTACCGCCGCCGACGTTCCATTGCCGTATTCACCCCCGCTCGAGGATTATGTTCTCCCGCAGACTGCGGATATTGTGAAAGCCGTTCGCCGCCTGGCCGCGTACTGATGACAGAGCAGCCGGAAGACTACAGGACCATTCGCTTCGTCGGGGTTGGCTGCGTGACGGCGGTCGCCGGCCTCTTTAGCGGCGGGATGATGGGGGTGATGGCTGCGAAGATCATCGGGGGCGTCAGGCGGTGCGAAGCTCCAACGGGACTTCCGGCGTGCGATTGGCACGTGTATGCGGGGATCGGTATGTTGATTGGAGTTATCACGTTGCCGGTGCTTGCTCTCAACCGCCTGCGGCGGAGCGAGCGGGCGACCGGCGAAAGGGATTGAGGAGATAAAGGTGGCGTCAGTAGACATCATTATGCCCCAGATGGGCGAATCGATAGCCGAGGGGACGCTCTCGAAGTGGCTGAAGAAGGTCGGCGACGAGGTGAAGCGGGACGAGCCGATCTTCGAGATCTCCACCGACAAGGTGGATGCCGAGATCCCATCGCCGTCGGCGGGTGTGATAACCGAGATAATCGTAAAGGAAGGGGAGACTGTTGCGGTCCAGACGGTAGTGGCCCGGCTCGAGACGGAGAAGGGAGCTGCTGTCGCCGCTGTCGCTTCGGCCAGCACCGCTCCGGCAGCCGAGTCGGCTCAGGCAGGGTCGGCGAGCGGGGGCCCCCCCCCGAAGAGCGAATCTATGGCTCCGCCGGCGGCCGCCTCCCATCAAAACACGTCGGCTGCACCCGGTTCATCGCGCAGCAACGGAAATTCGTTCGAGGAGCGCGTCCGAACCCGCTCCTCACCGCTGGTGCGGAAGATCGCCGCCGAGCACGGCATCGACATCGCCGCGATGCAGGGCTCCGGGATAGCGGGCCGCGTCACTCGCCGCGACATCCTTGGATACATCGAATCCGGAGCAGCGGCGCAAGCGCCTCGCCAGGCGTCGATGCACGCGCCCGGTGGAGCCGATCCGCACGCGCCGATGCCGCAGCCATGGCCGGGCGACAAGGTCGAGACGATGTCGAAGATGCGTGCGCTGATAAGCGATCACATGATCGCTTCGCGTCGCACTTCCGCGCACGTGACATCGTGGATGGAGATAGACCTCACCCGCGTAGGCCGCATCCGGGCCGCGAAGCGCGCCGCATTCGAGGCGCAGTCGGGCCAGAAACTGACATATCTGCCATTCATCATCTCGAGCGTCGTGAAAGGCCTCCAGGCTTTTCCGATCATGAACTCCTCCGTTGCCGGGCGCGACATCATCTACCGCAAGCCGGTCAACATCGGAGTGGCTGTCGCTCTCGACTGGGGACTCATCGTCCCGGTCATCAAGAACGCGCAGGACCTCTCGATCGGCGGGATCACGAAGGCGCTCAACGATCTTGCCGCGCGCGCCCGCGCGAAGAAGCTCTCGCCGGAGGAAGTGCAGGACGGGACATTCACCATCACCAACCCCGGCGTCTACGGCTCGCTCATGGGCGCGCCGATCATCAACCAGCCACAGGTCGCGATCCTCGGCGTCGGCGCGATCGAGAAGCGCCCGAAAGTCGTAGCTGGTGCCGATGGTGAGGACACGATTGCGATCCGGACATGCTGCTACTTCTCCATCTCCTTCGATCATCGAATCATCGACGGAGCAGTCGCCGACCAGTTCCTCGCGTCCGTAAAGAAGACGATCGAGGAATATCCGGAGAGTTTTGTCTGAGATGGGACGTGCTCTCACGATACAGCGGACGACAGTCCCCGCTTCTGAGCGTGAGCGTTACTTCGAGCGCCTCCGTGCCGCGAGCAAGCACTATCAGGCCGCAAACTGCCGCTTCTGGGTCTGCGAGGAGCGCGCGCTGACCGGGGCATTCATTGAATTCACTGAAGCCGACGACGAGGCGACCCTCAAGGTCGCGCACGCAAGTGCTCCGCATCGCGTTCTCGACCCGGCTCGCATCTATCAGGAAAGGGAGATCGGCTGACATGCCGGCAAGAACAATTTCAGTAAACGGAGATGAGTGGAAGGTTTCGCCCTCCGGGCGCGTCACGCAGTACGACCAGGATGAATTCGCGCTTGTCTTCGTCCGCGGCACGGGAGAGGAGCGTGACATTCGAGTCACCCGGTATTCGCCACAGGGCTCGCGGTCACGCGAACAGTCCTTCGCCGAGTTGAGCGAGGAGATGCTGGTTTCACTCTTCGGGCAGTCCCAGCCGAGCTTCACCTCTCCCGAGGCCGGCTACAGGCAGTGACAATTCCTCGCCCGGCGAGCGCGCAGTCGGGAGAGATCGATCTGCACATGCATTCGACTGCGTCAGACGGCTCCCTCCCGCCATCGCAGGTCGTCGCTGCCGCCGCTTCCGCAGGACTTTCCGCCATCGCCCTCACCGACCACGACACAATGGCCGGAGTTGATGAGGCCATCGAGGCAGGCGACGCTGTCGGAATCCGCGTCGTTCGCGGTGTCGAGCTGAGCGCGCACGATGGCCCCAATGAGATACATCTACTCGCGCTTCACGTTTCGCGCAGGGGACCGATCGACGCGAGTCTTGAAGTCTTCCGGGGCTCGCGCGAGCTGCGCGCCCGCAGCATTGTCGACCTGCTTAACCAGCTCGGCATTCAGGTCACTCTCGAATCAGTAATGGCCGAGGCGGCGGGGGGCTCGGTGGGCAGGCCTCATATCGCCAGGGCGCTCATCAAGGCAGGCGCGGTCCGCGATCTTCGAGAGGCGTTCGACAAGTATCTTGGCGCCGGCCGGCCGGCGTACGTCCCCAAGGAGCGCCTCGAGATCCGCGATGCGATCGCGCTGTCTCACGCGGCCGGCGCGATAGCGATCTGGGCCCATCCAGGATACGAGTGCCGGAGGGAAAAGCTCGAGCCGCTCGTCGACATGGGAATCGACGGGGTCGAGATCAGGCACCCCAGCCACAGCTCGGAGGACGTAAAACGGTTGACTGCCCTGACAGACTTCTTCGGACTGCTGCCGAGCGGAGGCTCGGACTGGCACGGCGCTCCTGAAGGACCGCGGTGCATCGGCTGCATGCACGTTCCGCACGAGTGGCTCGACAGGCAGGATGCAGCGGTCGCGAAGCGACTGGCCGAGGTGGCATGAGCAAATCGGATGAGGTAGCGCTCGTAACGGGAGCCGGGCACAGGCTCGGGCGCGAGTTCGCGCTTGCTCTCGGAGCCCGGGGGGCGAAGGTCGCGGTGCATTACAACGCATCCGGCGACGACGCTCGCACGACAGTCGCAATGATTGAAGAAGCCGGCGGCACAGCCCAGGCATTTCAGAGCGACCTGACAAGACCGGATGGCCCTCGCACTCTGATCGACGCAGTGGTCCGCGACATGGGCCCGCCGAACATTCTCATCAGCTCGGCGGCGGTGATGGAGCGGACGCCGCTCGGTGAAGTCAGTGTCGAGGCCTGGGACAAAATGTTCGCGCTGAATCTTCGCGCTCCGTTTTTCCTCGCGCAGTCGGCGGCGCGTGTAATGCCGGCGGGATCAGTGATAATCAACATCTCGGATCTCGCGGCATACGAGTCGTGGCCGGACTTCATACCTCACGCGGTCTCGAAGGCGGGGATACTCCGGATGACGGAATCGCTCGCACGCGCGCTCGGCCCCGGCATACGCGTTAACTCGATCGCGCCTGGAGCCGTACTGGTCCCCGAAGACTGGGACGAGAAGAAATCGGCGCGCTTTGCGGAATCCACGCCGCTCAGAACTCTGGGTGACCCGGCTGATGCAGTGGGGGCGATGCTGTACCTGCTCGACGCGAAATTCGTGACGGGTGAGACGATTGTCGTCGATGGCGGGCGACGAATCAGGAAGTGAAAGTCAGGAAATCGCTCGCTGCCCGGCTGTACAGGGGCACGGCAAATCTTGTCGAGCCGTTGATTCCAGCCGGGCTCCGCACCCCCGCCCACCATCTCTCGCGCCGCCTGACGCGCCGGCTCGAGGCCGAGTACGGGACGATAATGGGCATGGCGTCGCCGGGCGTGACCGTCGTCGACGTCGGCGCGAACATCGGAGTCTTCACCTACGGCTTCCTCGGCAGGGGAGCGAATGTAGTAGCTATCGAGCCACAGCCCGGGTGCGCGGCGCAGGTCCGCGCATTCTACGAAGCGGGCCTTCCGCGTGTCGAGCGGCGGGGCTCACTCGACCTGCGGGTCGAGGCGCTTGGAAATGAGTCTGGGTCGGCGATCCTCTATGTGCCCCTCAGAAATGGACGCGCCGACGACGAGTCGGCGAGCCTCGCGGAAGGTGATGGCGAGGCGATTCGAATCGAGGTTCCTGTGCGCCGCCTCGACGACTACGGTCTCGATAACGTGAAGGTGATAAAGATGGACGTCGAAGGCCGCGAGCTTCCGGCCCTCGAAGGCGCTTCCGCGACAATCCGGCGCTGGCGTCCGGCGATTCTCGTGGAGATCGAGCAGCGGCACCATGTCGAGCCGATCGCCGGCGTCTTCGCCCAAATCAATTCGATCATCGGCCCCAGGTACACGACATCCTTCCTCGGCACCAGTAATCAGATGCGGCCGCTGAGTGAATTCGATGTTGAGCGCGACCAGCTGGCCTTGCGGGACAACCCGCTGTCAAGCGCGTACGTACGGAATTTCTTCTTCCTCCCGCGGTGAGACTGGAATGACCTGCCCTTCAAGGGTAGGATTCGTGAGCAGTGACAACCATCAATGGAAGCGAACTTGTCAGAAAGTGTTGACTATGACCTGATAATCGTTGGCGCAGGGCCTGCCGGCATGACCGCCGCCCTTTATGCGGGCCGGTCGATGCTCAAGACGGTCGTCCTCGAGCGCGGGATATCCGGGGGCGAGCTCCTCAATACCGAGATCATCGAGGACTACCCCGGATTCGAGCGCATCGAGGGCTGGGATCTCGCGCAGAAATTCGAGAGCCACGCAAAGAAATTCGGGGCCGAGTTCGTCCAGGAGACGGTCGTCACGCTGAAGAAGCTCGAGGATGGCGCGTTCGAGGCCACTACCGACAGCGGCAAGATCTACAGGTCGAAGACTGCCATGGTCACCTCCGGGGGGACGCCGATCAAGCTAGGCGTTCCAGGCGAAGCGGAATACGCCGGCAAGGGCGTGAGCTACTGCGCGATCTGCGATGGAGCATTCTTCCGCGGACACGTCGTCGCTGTCGTTGGCGGAGGCGACGCCGCAGTGGAGGAGGGAGACTTCCTCACGCGCTATGCCGAGAAGGTCTATTTGATTCACCGCCGCAACGAGTTCCGCGCATCGAAGATCCTCCAGAAGCGGCTTTTTGAGAATCCCAAGATCGAGGTGATCTGGGACACGGTTGTGGAGGAGATTCAGGCCGACGATCAGGGACTCGTCAACAATCTCGTTCTGCGCAACGTCAACACGCACGAGGCGACAAACCTCGCCGCGACGGGAATATTCGTTTTCATCGGGTTCCGGCCGAACACAGGGATCATCGAGGGTCATGTCGATCATGACGAGATGGGATACCTGCGGACCGACATGAACATGGAAACATCCATCAAGGGACTGTTCGCTGCCGGCGACGTGCGTGTTCAGCTGACGAGGCAGGTAACCACTGCCGCCGGTGACGGAACGACCGCCGCAATCGCTGCCGAGAAGTACCTGAGCGCGATGAGATCGCCAAAGGACGAGCCGGAGATTCACGCGAGCGGGGGATACTCGTGATCGTCACGCGCATCACGGTTGGTGCGTTCCAGGAGAACTGTTATCTCGTCGCCGACCCCGAGGGCGACACGCTCGCGGTGGTGGATCCCGGAAGCGATCCTGATGCAATAATCGCGGAAATCGAGAAAACCGGCCGGACTCCCGAAGCGATATGGGTCACGCATGCGCACGTTGACCACATCGGCGCGATAGCTCCGGTCAAGCGCCGGTGGGACGTTCCGGTCTGGCTGCATCCTCTCGACGAGCCGCTGTACCGTGTGGGCGGGCGGCAGGCGCAATTATACGGTTTGCCGTACGAGGAGCCGCCCTCGCCCGACAGGGAGTTCGCTGAGGGGACATCGGTCAAACTCGGATCGCTCGAGCTCAGCGTGATTCACACACCGGGACACTCGCCGGGACATGTGGTGTTACACGGGCATGGCAACGCGCTCGTGGGCGATTGCCTTTTCGCGGGATCGATTGGCAGGACGGATCTTCCGTTCTCCAATCCGGCACAGCTCGAAGCGTCGCTCGAGCGTATCGTGAAGCTCGCAGACGACACTCTCGTGCATCCCGGCCATGGCGACGCCACGACAATCGGCGAGGAGCGCGTCTCGAATCCCTTTCTCAATGGCACCGCGCGGATAGTGCGCGGCTGAACCGACAAGAACTCGAAATGACCGACGACACACGAATGGAGAAGGACCCGCTTGGCGAGCTCGCCGTCCCGGCCAGCGCGCTGTACGGAGTTCAGACATTGCGCGCGGTGAGGAATTTCCCGATAAGCGGGCTCAAGCCGCTGCCTGCTTTCGTCGAGGCGACAGTAAGGATAAAGCGGGCGGCAGCAATCACTCACCGTGAGACCGCGCGCCTCGACCCGAAGCTCGCCGACGCGATAATCAAGGCGGCCGACGAGGTGCTGGCTGGCGAGCATCGCGAGCATTTCGTCGTCGATCCATACCAGGCGGGCGCGGGCACTTCGCACAACATGAACATCAACGAAGTTCTCGCGAATCGCGCCAACGAGATACTCGGCAAGCCTCGCGGGGGTTACAGCCCGGTGCATCCGAACGATCACGTCAACATGGCGCAGTCCACCAACGACGTGATTCCGACCGCGATACGCCTCGCGTCGGTCACAGAGCTTCCGAAGCTCATGAAGGCGTTCGAGGGTTTGATCGAGGCGCTCGAGGAGAAGGGAAGGGAGTTCGACGATGTGATGAAGTCGGGCCGGACTCATCTCCAGGACGCGATGCCGATACGGCTTGGCCAGGAATTCACCGCGTATGCCGGGACGCTTCGCCGGGGCATCAGGCGCGTGGAGCAGGCGGCGGATTATCTCCGCGACCTCGGCATCGGCGGCAGCGCAGTTGGCACCGGGGTGAACGTCGAGCCTGAATATCCCGCGATAATGGTCCGCGAGCTCGCAAAGTCAGCGGGAGTCGAGGTTCGCGAGGGCAAGGACCGTATCCAGCTCATGCAAAGCATGGGTGACGCGGCGGCGTTCAGCGCCCAGATGCGGGTTCTGGCTCTCGACCTCAGCAAGATCGCGAGTGATCTCCGCCTGCTCGCGAGCGGACCGCGCACCGGCCTCGATGAGGTGCGGCTCCCGGCGGTGCAGCCGGGATCGTCGATCATGCCCGGCAAGATAAATCCGTCGATTCCGGAGATGGTGAATCAGGTCTGCTTCCAGGTGGTCGGCAACGATGCGTGCGTCTCAGTGTCGGCCGAGCATGGCCAGCTCGAGTTGAACGTGATGATGCCTGTCATCGCGCAGAACATCCTCATGTCGATGCTGATCCTCACGAATACTGCCGAGGCGCTTTCCGAGCGGTGCATAAAGGGGATCGAGGCGAACGTGGAGATGTGCGCCTACTGGGTTGAGCGCTCGGCCGCGCTCGCTACCGCCCTCGCTCCGCAGATCGGGTATGCCCGCGCTGCCGACCTGAGCAAGCAATCGGTGAAGGAGAATGTGCTGATCCGGGAGCTTGTCCACCGCGAGAAGGTGTTGCCCGAGGACGAGATCGATGAAGTGCTCGATCTTCGGAAGATGACGGAAATAGGAGTTCCCGGCGGCAAGCATGGCGCTGGGTCGGTCGGATAAGGTTATTGGTACTGACGGGAACTACGGAAACCGCCTTCTTACATTTCGCGGATTGGGCTGATCGGGCGGATCAAGCGCTGATGTCGGACCCTTTACTGTAGGCTCGCTCGGTGACGTGTCTCCCGTTTCTCGTGTAAGCATTCCCCCATGGTTTTGATCCGCGAGATTCGCCCAAATCCGCCCGATCCGCGTTGTTGGGGTTGGTTCCAACGTCCTGATTTGCCTATCTTGAATACATGCGGATAACCACCTGGGCAGAATATGGAGTCATCTGCGCTCTTCACCTCGCGAAGCGTGCGGACGAGGGGCCGGTAACGGGGCGCCAGATCGCCGCTCTCGAGAAGCTGCCGGCTGATTATGTCGAGCAGATCCTGCTCCGTCTCCGCCGCGCAGGCGTCGTGGCCAGCACTCGCGGCGCCCGGGGTGGATATGTGCTCGCGAAGTCTCCGGAGGACACGACGATCAGGTCGGTGATCCAGGCGTCCGAGCTCGAGACATTCGATCTCCACTGCGTCAGCCACCCGGTCGAAACCGACAGGTGCTCGGCATCGCATCTCTGCAGCATCCGCCCGGTGTGGATGCTTCTGCAGAAAAAGATCGACGACGTGCTGGAGGGAGTCTGCCTCGCAGACCTGCTCCACGATGAGCCCGTCGTGAGGGAGAAGGTGGGTCTTCCGAACAGCCCCAGGGCGAAGACCCGCGGGCTCCCGATCCTTGTCGAGGCGGGCAGCCAGGGCTGACTTCATTGCTGGAAAAGCCAAAGCGGCGCCGGGCTTTCGCTCGGCGCCGCCTTGTTGTTTTCCCTCTGCGGCCTCTGTGAACGCGGTTCTCCGCGCCCTCTTGCCGTTCCCTCTGCGCCCTCTTGTAATGCCGAAGGGGGGACTCGAACCCCCACGGGCTTGCACCCACTGGCTCCTGAAGCCAGCGCGTCTACCAGTTCCACCACTTCGGCGACAATACTCGCAACTTAGACGCCGCCAAAAACTAAGTCAACGCGAAAACCCTTTCTCAATCTCCGCACGAGTCCTAGTTTGAGAGCAGTAAATGGCAGAGACGAAAGAGAAGCCGGAGCGCGAGTCTATTGCGCGGAACAAACGCGCGCGACACGACTACCACATTCTCGACACATGGGAAGCGGGTATCGTACTGACGGGCAGTGAAGTGAAGTCACTACGCAACGGGAAAGCGAATATTTCCGATGCCTACGGCATCGTTAAGGATGGCGAGGTTCACCTGCTGAACCTGCACATTTCCCCCTATGAGCAGGCAAGCCACTTCAACCATGAGCCGACGCGCACGCGCAAGCTTCTGCTGCACAAGCGCGAGATCAGGAAGCTCATCGGCTCGGTCGAGCGCCAGGGACTTACCCTCGTTCCGCTCGAGCTCTACTTCAGCCGCGGGAAGGCGAAGGTGGCAATCGGGCTGGGGAAGGGCAAGAAGCTCTATGACAAGCGGGCGGATGAAAAGCTTCGCGACGACCAGCGCGACATGCAGCGCGCGCTGAGGTCCCGTTGATTCTCGGACTTGCCGTCGCTCTCCAGATAGCGGCGGCGGCTCCACCGCCCAACCTCGTTGTCCGCGAGGGAGGCGGGAACCTGAGGATCGTTCCATCGGTGGCAACGCTGAGCGGGAGGTACCTCAGGGCTGACCTCCTCGCTGCGGCGCTGGGAGGATCCGCTGGAGCGATGCCTGGTGGTCGCTACAGTATCAGCCTCGGTGGACAGCGAATTGACCTGGCTGAGGGCGTTCCGTTTGTCCGCATAGGCGCCGACGTCGTTCCGATGAATCTTGCACCGCTCCGGTCCGGGCAGACTTTTCTCGTCCCGTTTCAGCTCGCTGCTTCGGTGATTCCGCGATTCACGACCGGCTTCAACTTCGATGCATCTGTCTCGGAGATAAGGATATTCGACACCTCGGCGCGACGTGGAGTGGCGCCGCCTCCCGCCCGCGCGGAGGAATCGTCGCCGCTCGATGCCGGCACGCAGCCGCTGCCTGTCAGGCCGCGAAGGGCGCAGCGCCGTCTCGTCGTCGTTGACGCGGGACACGGCGGTGTTGACCCGGGGATGCAGGGTCCGATCGGCGCCGGGCCGCGAATCACCGAGAAGCATGTAACCCTCTCGGTCTCCAGGATGCTCGAGGAGGAGCTGCGCAGGCAGGGCGTCGAGGTCATGATGACGCGCACTCGCGATACACTGATCGCCCTCTCCGACCGCGGAAGGATCGCCAACAGGAACAAGGGCGACCTCTTCGTGTCGATCCATGTGAATGCGAGCGGAAACCGCAGTTCCGCCGCGGCACGCCAGCGCGGATATGAAACGTACTTCCTCGCTGAAGCGAAGACCGCTGAAGCCAGCCGCGTCGAGCGAATGGAGAACGAGGCGGTGAAGTTCGAGACCGGCGCCAACGCGCCGAAGGGCGATCCTCTCAGCTTCATCATCAACGACATGGCGCAGAATGAGCACCTTCGCGAGTCGAACGATCTCGCGGAGACGATCCAGAACGGGCTGCGGCGTTTTCATCCAGGCAGGGACCGCGGCGTGCAGCAGGCCAATTTCGCGGTGCTCAGGGGATCGTTCATGCCTGCCGTCCTTGTCGAGATCGGATTCGGCACAAATCCCGAGGAGGCGGAATACCTCAACGACAGGGCGAACCAGCGTCGGATCGCTCAAAGTCTGGCAGTGTCGATAATGGAATATCTCGGCCATTACGACGCCCGCATAGGATCGGGCACTCGTTGAAGCCCGCCGCGGCGGCTGTTCTCGGGGTCAACGCGGCATCGATAGAATTCCAGAACCCGATCCTGCTTGCTGCAGGGACAGCCGCCTACGGCCGGGAGCTAGCCGGGGTCATGGATCTCGAGTCACTTGGCGGAATCGTCACGAAGGCGGTGAGTCCCGAGCCTCGCAAGGGCGCCCCCCCGCCGCGTGTTGCCGAGTTCGAGGGCGGGATGATAAATGCGGTCGGGCTGGCGAATCCGGGACTCGAAGCCGTTGGCCGGGACGATCTTCCGTGGCTCGCCGCGAATGTCAGGATGCCGCGAGTGATAGTGAACGTTGTCGGGAGTGCGGTAGAGGATTTTACCACTGTCGTCGAGGGACTTGCCGGGCATTCGCGGATCGATGCATTCGAGCTCAACGTGAGCTGCCCGAACGTGAAGGCCGGGGGAATGGAGTTCGGCTCTGACGTCGCGGTTCTGACAACGCTCGTAAGCCGGGCGCGCGCTGCAACGCAGAAGCCTCTTTTCGTAAAACTTTCTCCGACACTTGCGTCGCTCGCTGATACGGCTCGCGCGGCCGCATTCGCTGGCGCCGACGGAATAACTCTCGTGAATACGATCCCCGGTCTCGTAATCGACGTCGAGCGCCGCCGCCCTGCGCTCGGCTTCGGCACCGGCGGTGTAAGCGGCCCGGGCCTTCTGCCTGTCGGAGTGCTGGCTGTACACCGTGTCAGCCAGTCGGTTGATGTTCCGCTGATCGGAGTGGGAGGAGTCTCGCATGGATCCGACGTCATTCAGTACATGATGGCTGGCGCAACCCTTGTTGCAGTCGGAACAGCCGCGCTCAGGGATCCGCGCGCCGCGGCGCGTATCATTTCAGAGGTGGCTGAGTGGTGCGACAGGCACGGCGTGAGATCAGTGACGGAGCTTGTCGGAACGCTGGAGTGGCCATCGTGACAGCGATTCCGATAGTTGCCCTCGATTTTCCGGATGCCGAGCGGGCGATGACGCTCGTGCAGATTCTTGATGAGAAGTGTCGTTTCTACAAGGTCGGGAGCGAGCTGTTCACTGCCGCCGGGCCGGATGTGATTCAGTGGTTGCGCGATACCGGGTGCGACGTTTTTCTCGACCTCAAGTTTCACGACATACCAAATACTGTTGCTGGTGCGATACGCCGCGTTGCGGACATGGGTGTGCGCCTGACGACCGTGCATGCCTCGGGCGGCTCGAAGATGATATCCGCGGCGGTTGACGCGGCGGGGCCCGACTGCGGTGTCCTCGCAGTGACGATTCTTACGTCGCTTGACGACGCGATGCTCGGTGAGGCGTGGGGAAGGGAGCGGGTCGATGTCGAAAACGAGGTCCTTCGCCTTGCTGAACTTGCGCGGTCATCGGGCGTGCACGGGATCGTCTGCAGCGGGCACGAGGCCGAAGCGGTTCATTCGCGGCACGGGTCTGCGCTCAAGCTTCTCGTTCCGGGGATCAGGCTTCCGGGGGAAGACCCGGGGGATCAATCGCGGGTCGTGACGCCGGCTGCCGCGGTGGCCGCGGGGGCGAGCTATCTCGTTCTGGGAAGGGCTGTTACGGGGGCGCGGGACCCACGGGCGGCAATGGCTGCGGTTCTCGAGGGACTGAGGATCTGACTGACTGCGGACTGCGGACGTACTACGGACGTACTACGGACGTACTACGGACGTACTACGGACACGGACTGCGGACTACTGCGGACCCGGGACTGGGAGATACTGCGGACCCGGGACTGAGGGATACTGCGGACCCGGGACTGAGGAATACTGCGGACCCGGGATTGAGGAATACTGAGGGGTCACTTCCGGGCATTGCTCGGTGGTCCGCCGTCCAGGTCCGGAGTGGTCAGCAGTCCGTGTCCGCAGTACGTCCGCAGTCCGCAATCAGTAGGGTCTTTCGCGGCCTGGGCGAGTTGACTTGAGGACTTTGACTCGGTAATTTCAAAGGCTATCTCTGAATTACTTCCCCGCGGCCAACCGAGGGGACTTTGCACGTCCATAGGAGCATTTGTGAAAGTACGCAGCAGCGTCAAGCCGATCTGTGAGCACTGCAAGGTGATCAAGCGCCAGGGCGTGGTTCGCATCATCTGCTCGAGAAACCCCAAGCACAAGCAGCGGCAGGGCTGATAATCATGGCACGAATCGCCGGCGTGGACCTTCCACGCGAGAAGAAGCTCGAGATCGGACTGACCTATATCTTCGGAATCGGCCGCGCGACCGCGCAGCGCATTCTGAAAGAAACAGGGGTCAACGCCGAACAGCGTGTCCGCGATCTCAACGACACGGACACAAACCGCCTTCGTCAGGCGATCGAAAAGGACGTCCGCGTCGAAGGTGCCCTCCGCACCGAAGTCGCGATGAACATCAAGCGCCTGATGGACATCGGGTCGTACCGTGGCACTCGCCACCGTCGCGGCCTGCCAGTCCGGGGCCAGCGCACTCATACGAACGCCCGCACCAAGAAGGGGCCGCGCCGCGCGATCGCGGGCAAGAAGAAGGTTACGAAGTAAATCATGGCTACCGGAAAGAAGACGAAACGAATCATCGAGGCGGAAGGCGTCGCTCACGTCAGCGCAACCTTCAACAACACCACGATCACGATCACCGACCAGCACGGGAACACGATCTCCTGGGGCTCGTCGGGCAAGGCAGGCTTCAAGGGCTCGAAGAAGTCGACCCCGTTCGCAGCGACCGTCGCCGGCGAGCAGGCAGGACGCGAAGCCGTCACGCTGGGTGTGCGCCGCGTCCACGTTCGAGTCCAGGGCCCCGGCTCGGGACGCGAATCGGCAATTCAGGCACTGGTCGCCGCAGGACTCCAGGTCAAGTCCATCAAGGACGTGACCCCGATTCCTCACAACGGCTGCCGTCCGCCAAAGCGCCGGAGAGTCTGAGCCATGCGCTATACCGGACCAAGCTGCCGCCAGTGCCGCCGCGAAGGAACAAAGCTGTTCCTCAAGGCCACCAAGTGCTTCACCGAGAAATGCCCCGTCGAGCGTCGCCCGACGCCACCGGGACAACACGGAGCAAGCACCGCCCGCCGCCGCAAGCTTTCTGAATACTCGAAGCAGCTTCGCGAGAAGCAGAAGATCAAGCGCATCTACGGAGTCAGCGAGAGCCAGTTCCGCAACACGTTCGAACGAGTTGCGTCACAGCCGGGAATCACCGGCCACAACCTCCTCGCCGCACTCGAGAGCCGTCTCGACAACGTCGTGTACCGCATGGGCTTCGCCGGCAGCCGCAAGGCAGCGCGCCAGCTCATCCGTCACCGCCACGTCGAGATAAACCAGAAGCCGGTGGACATCCCGAGCTTCCTCGTGTCGCCGGGAGAAGAAGTCCGCGTCCGCATGAAGTCACGGGAGCAGGCGTCGATAATGGTCGCAATGGACCAGTCGAGCCGCGGTGCACCGCTTTCGTGGATCGCGGTCGACAAGGACACGTTGAGCGGCCGGATGCTTGAGCGCCCGACCCGCCCGAACATCCCGATCGCAGCGCAGGAACAGCTCGTCGTCGAGCTCTACTCCAAGTAAGGGTTTTTCTGTAACGCGAATAGCGAATAGCGAGCAGCTACCGCGAAGAGCCGGCAGCAAAAGACTGATAGCGCGCATTTCGCATTTCGCATCCGCTATTCGCTGTAAGCTTTTTGCTGGATAAGGAAGAAAGGAAGCACCCCCGGGGACCCTGATTGCTCCCCAATTCACGGGCTTACCGCGCGCCAGGGGCGGGGTAGGACGTGAGGAATCGAATAACACAATGGCAAACGCAATAGATCTCAAAGGACTTGTCCGCCCGCAGCTTGTCGAAGCGACTAAGCGCGAAGACAACCAGAATTCCGCCGAATTCCGCCTCCAGCCACTGGAGCGGGGTTTCGGCCACACACTCGGCAACGCGATGCGGCGGATGCTGCTCTCGTCGCTTAGAGGGTCGGCCGTCTGGGGCATCCGGATCGACGGGGTGCTTCACGAGCATCAGACGATCCCGGGAGTGGTGGAGGACGTTCACCAGATCATCGGTAACCTCAAGAACCTGACTCTCGCCCTGGATGAAGGAAAGGAAGAGACGATTCTCCGTATCTCGAAGAGTGAAGCGGGAGCTGTGACGTCGGGTGACATCGAGTCGGACGCGGGTGTGGAAATCCTTGACCGGAATCATCACCTCTTTACGCTCCAGGATGATCGCGACATCAACGTCGAGCTGTACGTGAACAAAGGCCGCGGATACGTCGAAGCCGACCAGCACGCTGTCGACAAGAGCCTGCCGGTCGACGTTGTAAGAATCGACTCGATCTACAATCCGGTGCGCCGAGCTAACTTCGCGGTTGCGGAAACCCGCGTTGGGCAGCGCACTGACTATGATCGCCTGACCCTGACTGTCGAGACCAACGGAACGATCTCGCCCGAGGAAGCGGTGAGCTATGCCGCAGCTCTGGCCCAGACGCACTTCCAGTACTTCGCCGGCTTCGGCTCGCATGCGTCAGCGCCGCTGACAAATGGCGCGGAAATCCCCGGCGGAGACTCGCAGCGTCTCGCTTCAGATCTTCGCACGCCGATCGACGACTTCGAGCTCTCCGTTCGCTCGGTCAACTCACTCAAGAATTCCGGCATCCGCACCCTCGGTGACCTCGTCAAGATGACGGAGAGCCAGGTGTTGCAGGTCAAGAACTTCGGCAAGAAATCTCTCAATGAGATCGTCGATCTCCTCGAGAAGCACAAGCTGAACTTCGGAATGAAGTTCGAGGATTCACCGGACGGAATCCGCATCACGGATCCGGGCACTCCTCCCAACCGCAACGTCGCGACGGCAGCAGCCGACGACGACGAGGACAACTAGAGAACAATGCGTCACCGTAAAGTCGGCCGCTCGCTCAAGCGTACCGCTGAGCAGAAGCTGGCCCTGATGAGAGGCCTCGCGATGGCGCTGATAGAGCGCGGCGCGATCGAGACGACAGAGGCGAGAGCAAAGGAGCTTCGCCCATTCGTCGAACGCCTTATCACGAAGGCGCGCTCAGGCACGCTCCACGATCGTCGCCTCGCCGGCCGGCACATCCAGGTCCGCGAGCTCAACGACAAGCTGTTCAACGAAGTCGGACCGAGGTTCGCCTCGCGCGCCGGCGGTTACACGCGCATCCTCAAGACCGGACACCGCAAGGGTGACGGCGCAGAGATGGCACGCATCGAGCTGGTGGACTGACAATGGCACCGATCAACAGAAGCCGCTGCTACGTCTGCGACAAAGGCGTCGCGTTCGGCAACAACGTTTCGCACGCGAACAACAAGACGCGCCGCACCTGGAAGCCCAACCTCCAGGTAGCGCGCATCGTCATCGACGGCAAGATCACGAAAGTGAAGGTCTGCACCCGCTGCCTCCACGCGGGCAAGGTCCAGCGTGCCCCGCGCGGCGTGACTTCGGCTGCGTAGATTTTCTCAGCCGTTTTCTTGCGGAAGAAGGAGGGGGGAGCGCGCGTTGTTTTCCGTGTGCTCCCCTTTTTTTGTGCTAATAGCAAATAGCAAACAGCGAATCGCTCACCGCTAGTGGCTGCTCGCGTAAGCTGTTTGCTATTCGCTGGTACACTAATGAAGAAGATATGCCTCGTAGAAACGACCTCCATCGCATCCTCCTGATCGGCTCCGGCCCGATAGTCATCGGACAAGGGGCCGAGTTCGACTATTCCGGGACGCAGGCTGCGAAGGCACTGAAGGAGGAGGGTTACGAGGTGATCCTCGTCAATTCGAACCCGGCGACGATAATGACGGACCCGGAGTTCGCCGACCGCACTTACATCGAGCCGGTCACGCCGGAATACGTAGAGCTGGTCATCGAGAAGGAACGGCCCGACGCCCTGCTTCCGACAATGGGCGGCCAGACCGCGCTGAACGTTGCGATGAAGCTCTATGAAAACGGTGTGCTCGAAAAGTACGGGGTGGAGCTCATCGGAGCCGATGCCCGGGCAATCTCGATGGCGGAGGACCGCGGCCTGTTCGCTGAAGCCATGAAGAGGATCGGGCTTGCTGTTCCGCAAGGTGGAATCGCGACGACTTTCGACGAAGCGCTGGCCCTGGCAGATCTCGTTGGTTCCCCCGCAATCATTCGCCCGGCATTCACCCTCGGCGGAACAGGCGGCGGCATCGCCTACAACCGCGAGGAATTCGAGGAGATTGTCCGGCGGGGGATCGAGCTTTCACCCGTGGGCCAGGTTCTGATCGAGACGAGCATCATCGGCTGGAAGGAATTCGAGCTCGAGGTGATGCGCGACGGAGCAGACAATGTGGTGATCGTCTGCTCGATCGAGAACATCGATGCGATGGGCGTCCACACCGGCGACTCGATCACTGTCGCCCCGGCGATGACCCTGACCGATCGCGAGTACCAGACCATGCGCGACGCGGCGGTCGCCATTATCCGCGAGATCGGCGTAGAGGCCGGTGGCTGCAACATCCAGTTTGCCGTCAATCCAGCCAACGGCGAGATGCTGGTGATCGAGATGAACCCGCGCGTCTCGCGGTCGTCAGCGCTCGCGTCGAAGGCGACGGGGTTCCCGATCGCCCGCATCGGGACGAAGCTCGCAGTCGGATACCGGCTCGACGAGATCCCCAACGACATCACGAAGACAACGCCGGCATCGTTCGAGCCGGTGCTCGACTACGTCGTCGTGAAATGCCCCCGCTTCGCGTTCGAGAAGTTCACCGCCGCAAATCCGCAGCTCACGACGCAGATGAAGTCGGTCGGGGAATCGATGGCGATCGGCCGCACTTTCAAGGAAGCATTCCAGAAAGGGCTGCGCGCGCTCGAGACCGGACGCCCGGGCTGGGCCACTGGGTCGCTCCTCGACGACCGGCTCGCTGACGATACCCTGGAAGCCCTTCGCGGCGGACTTCGCCAGCCGACGCCCGAGCGCATCTACCAGATAAAGCGGGCGTTCGAGGCCGGGATGGAGATCGACGAGATCGGGGACCTGACGCACATCGATCCGTGGTTCCTCGCGCAGATGCGCGAACTCGTTGAGGCCGAGAAATCGTTCGGTGATCTCGATGAAGTCGGTGCGGACGATATGCGGTCGATGAAGCGGATGGGGTTCTCCGACCGGCAGCTCGCCTCGATCCGCGGCACGAGCGAGGACGAGATGCGGGCCTCGAGGTGGGATCTCGGAATCCGTCCAGCCTACAAGATGGTGGATACGTGTGCGGGAGAGTTTCCCTCTGCCACACCATATCTCTACAGCAGTTACGACGAGGAGGACGAGGCACCGCGCAGCGGGCGGGACTCCGTTGTGATCCTCGGCAGCGGCCCGAACAGGATAGGACAGGGAGTCGAGTTCGACTACTGCTGCGTCCGCGCGGCGCTCGCGCTCCGCGAGCAGGGTTACGAGACGATAATGATCAACTCGAACCCCGAAACTGTCTCCACTGATTTCGACATCTCCGACAAGCTGTTCTTCGAGCCGCTCACGCTCGAGCACGTGCTCGAGATAGTTCACCGCGAGAAACCCCTTGGGGTCATCGTGCAGCTCGGAGGGCAGACCCCGCTCAAGCTCACGCGCGGCCTCGAGGCGGCGGGAGTGAAGATCCTCGGCACGAGCCCCGACGCGATAGATACGGCCGAGGACCGCCGCCGCTTCGATGCGATTGCGCGAAGCCTCGGCGTGATGCAGCCTCCGAACGGAACCGCGACGACCGTTGCCGAAGCGATAGAGGTTGCCGAGAAGATCGGCTACCCCGTGCTGGTGCGTCCGTCTTACGTGCTCGGAGGGCGCGCGATGGAGATTGTCTATGACGCGCCCTCGCTGGAGGGATACTTCGAGCGCGCGGCGAGCGTATCGGAGGATCGTCCGGTGCTCATCGACAGTTTCCTCGAGGACGCATACGAAGCCGACGTCGATGCCATCTCCGACGGCGATACAGTGGTCATCGGCGGTATCATGCAGCACATCGAGGATGCCGGCATCCACTCCGGCGATTCGGCCTGCGTGCTCCCGCCGTATCTCATCGGCGAGAAGGATCTCTCGACAATGCGCGAGCATACTGTGAAGTTCGCTAAGGCACTCGGCGTGGTAGGACTCATCAACGTCCAGTATGCCGTGAAGGACGGTAATGTCTACGTGCTCGAGGTGAATCCGCGCGCCAGCCGCACGGTTCCCTTCGTCTCCAAGGCGATAGGCGTGTCACTCGCGGCTCTGGCTGCGCGCACCATGCTCGGCGAAAAGCTGGCGGACATCGGGTTCACCGAAGAAATAATTCCCCACTACGTCTCGGTGAAGGAAGCTGTCTTCCCCTTCACGAAGTTCCGTGAGTTCGATCCCATCCTCGGCCCCGAGATGAGGTCGACGGGAGAGGTGATGGGAGTCGCCGCTTCGTTCGGGATGGCATTCGCGAAGGCGCAGCTCGCCGCCGACAACAAGCTGCCCGGCGAAGGGACGATTCTGTTGACCGTGAATGATTTCGACAAGAAAGCTGTGACGCCGATAGCCCGGCGGTTTCACGAGATGGGATTCAGGCTTCTCGGGACTGAGGGAACTGCGCGCCACCTGAAGGGCAGGGGTATTCCCGTCTCGCGGGTTTTCAAGGTTCACGAAGGGCGGCCGCACGGGATCGACCTGATCCTGAACGGCGAGGTTCAGCTGCTCATCAACACCCCGTTCGGCAAGCACGCGCAGCAGGACGATTACTCCCTTCGCCAGGCAGCGATCGCCCACGGAGTTGCGTACACGACGACTCTTTCGGCGGCGAACGCAGCGTGTGACGCGATATTGTCCCTTCGCTCGCGAGCGCCATCCGTGAGGTCGATCCAGGAATGGCATGCGGAGCTTGAGGCTCCTGTCCCGTGATGGGGACTACGGGGGGGTTAACGCGGAGAACGCGAAGGTCGCGGAGGTGTGCGGGAGTGACGCTTGTCGCCCCGAAGCCATCGCCACGCGATCGGGATTTGTTGTTTGTGTTTTTCACCAACAGAAAAGAAGACTCTCTTTCGCTTGAGTTCCGCCATGCGGGCAACCAATCCGGATTAACGTCCTCCGCGGCCTCCGCGTTCTTCGCGGTAAATTCCCGCACTTCAGGCTCTTCCCGTCAGTCCCAGTTCCGGACCTGACCAAAGTGGAAACTTTTATTCACGAGTCCGCATACGTCGATGACGGAGCCACGATCGGGGCCGGCACGAAGGTCTGGCACTTCTGCCACGTGAACAAGGGCGCAGTAATCGGCGAGCGCTGCTCGCTCGGGCAGAATGTCGTCGTGATGAACGACGTGCGTATCGGCAACAACGTGAAGGTCCAGAACAACGTCTCGATCTACGACGCCGTTGAGCTCGAGGACGACGTTTTCTGCGGACCTTCGATGGTGTTCACCAACGTGATGAATCCGCGCAGCCATGTGCCGCGCAGGGATGAGTACCGGAAAACTCTCGTGAAGCGCGGCGCCAGCATCGGGGCGAATGCCACCATCGTCTGCGGTGTCACGCTCGGCGAATACTGCTTCGTGGGAGCCGGGACCGTCGTCACCGATGACGTGCCTGCATACGCACTCGTGGTGGGAGTTCCCGCGCGAAGGATCGGCTGGATGTGCCAGTGCGGAGTCCGCATCCCTGATTCCGGCGAAGGCATCTGTGAATCGTGCGGATCCCGGTACGAGCTGAAGAGCAATGCCGTTGTTCCGGTGATCGACGCTTGAGCGCCGCAGGGGCCGCGCCGGTTCGGGTCGCGTTGTCGGGATGCGGACGGATTGCGAAGAATCACGTTGACGCGATTTCGCGAATCGAGGGACTCGAGCTCGTTGCGGCTTGCGATCCTGACCCGGAGCGCGCGAAAGCAATTGCCGAACCGGCTGGCGCACGCTGGTTCTCCGACTACGCCGAAATGCTCGCCGCCGTTGAATGCGATGTCGTCGCGATCGCAACTCCATCCGGTCTTCATCCGGCACAGGGGGTTCTTGCGGCACGGGCAGGAAAACACGTGGTGAGCGAGAAGCCAATGGCCATTTCCCTGAAGGGCGCCGACGAGCTTGTCGCGGCGTGCGATTCGGCCGGGGTCAACCTGTTCGTCGTCAAGCAGAACCGGCTGAATGAGCCAGTGAAGCT
>JBPCJP010000034.1:0-5330 GCA_051005175.1 Gemmatimonadaceae bacterium
GGGCGCCAAGCCCGAGTGCATCGGCGAGTGCGGAGGGATTGGCGGGCGCCAGATGGACGGCGAACATTCAGTCAGTGACCCAGAGTCGCGGAGAGGTCGTGCAGACCACGCGCGATCGCAGTTACGGATCAGCCACCTGGCGCCAGGGTGCCGCACCCTCGCTTACCAACATTGAATTGACCTTCACTTACACCGGCCAGGAGAGGACCCTGTCATGGGCGATTTTCCCCGGATCGTGCGGGACGCCGGCGCTACCTGTCATTCCAATCTCGAATTTCCCGGAGCTGAACGTAGGTGGCGGCGGCCGCGCGCAGGTGACTGCTTCGCTTCCTCTCGAGCTTCCCGCTGGAGGCAGCTATCACATCGACGTCTACCGTGACAGGCGCGGCGGAACTGACGCCCTGATCGCCTGCGGCAACCTCCGATACGCAAGCTGAAACCAGTCAGGTAGCAGGATGCAAGCAAGAAGGGCACTCCTTTCGGAGTGCCCTTCTTTCATTCTGAACTTCGAGCTTATCAGGTCTCAGGGAATACCGGGTTCGGCGAATTTCCACCGAATGTGTAAACCTTAAGGTTGAGCGTCTCGAGCTCCTTGGCAGGAACCGGCAGGCTGCGCGGAGTTCCCTTCTGGAGGTTCGAGCCACCACGGAATGCCCAGATGTTGCCGATGTTAACTCCCATGTGTGTCACTGAGGCATCGATGCGGCGGCGGTTCATCCAGCCAATGCCGGCGCCCGTTCCCCACAGCTCAACGTCGCGCTCATAGAAGATCGCGCCGAGTAGCTCGTTGTTCGCCGTGGCTGCCGATACCGGCGGGAGGCCACCGCGACCAACGCGGGTCTTGTTGACGAGGCTGGCCGCGCGCGCCTTGTCACCGTTCGTCCGCACAAGCGCTTCGGCGATAAGGAGATCGTTCTCGGCCGCAAGGACGTACGGAGCCACGGTCAGGAACGGCGCATCGACTTCGTACGAGTGCTCGACGTACCGGGCGTGTGACCAGTTGCTGAAGAAGTAAACGCCGCGTGCCGGATCGTACGGGATCACCTGGTTGAACCAGAAATCCGCTCCCGGCTGCTTGACGTTTCCGGATGCGTCGGGAGTTCCGCGTGCAAACCGAAGGTCAGCCGGAACGGCTCTCGGCGGGGCCGCTGTTGAAGTGAATACGAGGGGCTGGGTGGCGGGATCGGCCTGGTGAATGATGCGCTGATCGACGCGAACCCAGCTCTCGAGATTGGTATATCCCTTCAGGATGTCATACCAGGTGTTGCCGCCGTCTCCCTGGACCTGGAGATTGAACGACGTGCCTGTCGAAATGCCCGCGTTCGCGTAGGTAAGCACCCTGGCCCAGTTGACGCCCGCGTTTTCCGCCGCTGTGCGCGGTACGTATGCGAGCTGACGGGCGGCCATGGTGTTCGCCATCCTGACCATGTTCGCTGCCGTCAGGTTGAGGGCTGTCGTGGTGAACTCCTGCGGGATGCTCCACGACTTGCCATTCGCTGCGGCAATTGCCTTGTCGAGGCTTGCAACCGCTGCGGCGTTGACTGCCGTGTACGGCTGGAGGACTGCCGACGCGTCAGGCGTGTCCTCGAGAACCACGAAGCCCTCGTTGAACACGAGCGCCTGGAATCCAAGGGAAAGTCCCTGAATCATCCAGGCGAAAGCCTGGAACTGCTCTGTCTCATCAGGTGCTGAGCTGCTTGCTGCGACACGCACCCCGCGCTCGATCGCCTTGAGGCCATCGTTCGCCGCCCCGAGCGCTCCATACATGTTGTCGTACGGCTGGGAGGCCACGCGACCGTCCCCGGCTGCCGAGCTGTTGTTGTACGCGAGACGCGGTTCCTGCCCATTGAATCGCGCTCCGAAGTTGCCATAGGCCATTGTTGCAACATCGCCCATGACCTCGAGGGCGAGTCCCGGATTCGGCTGACACGGGCTGACAGCGCAACCCTGCATCCCGAGGTACCATGTGTTGTAGGAGCTTCCGATGAGCTGCCGGACGTCGCTCGGCGTCGAAATCGCGCGCGCCACGTCAGGCGCGTTCGGGTTCGTAACCTCGAGATCCGGATTGCAGGCACCGGCGAACGCGAGAACAACCGCGCTACCAGCCAGAGCTGCAAATCTGTTTCTGAAATTCATGAGTGTTTTTATGTCCAGTGAGCAGAATCGGACCCGGGCCAATCGGCCCGGAGCCGGTTCCGATCTGTTTGGTTAGAAGCCGATCTCGATCTGTCCAGTGAACTGACGGAAGCTCGGATACCTGAAGCCGTCGACGCGGAAGTTGAAGTCTCCGTTCGAGCTCGCTTCGGGATCGAAGCCGCTGTAGTCGGTCCACGTCTTCAGGTTGCGACCGATGAGTGCCACCTTGACGGTGCGGCCGGTTCCCAGGAAGCGCATCGAGTTGAGCAGGCTCTGGCCGAAGTTGTAGCTGACGGAAAGCTCGCGGAGCTTGACGTAGCTGCCATCCTCGACAAAGAAGCTGTTCGGCTCGAGTGCGTTGTAGAAGCCGACGCTGTAGTACTCGAGCGCCTTCTTGTTCTCAGGCGCCTTTCCTGTCTGGTCGATCGAGCCGTGGCGGCGGTCCTGATACATCCACTGCTTGGTGAAGTTGTAGATGTTTCCGCCGCGCGTTCCGTCGAGCAGACCGTACATGGTGAAACCGCCGAAACGGATGGTGTTGGCAAAGCCGAACGAGTAGTCAGGGTTCACGTCGCCGATCTTGACGTTGTTGTTCCCGTCAGTGTCAACGTAGAAGATCGGGCGCTCGGCCGCTGTTCCCCGCGTTCCCTTGCGCACGACGTATCCGTCGTCGTTGATCTCATATAGGGCGTTGAGGTCAACGCCGGCATTGAGCGGGTTGTCCGCCAGCTCAGCGATCGTGCGGACCCATCTCTGGCCGTAGATCACGCCAAGCGCCTCACCTGCTCTGTAATAGAATATGTTCTGGCCCTGCGATGCCGATCCGACACGGAATGCCGCGCGGTTCAGCTCATCGATCTTCTGCCGTGACCTCTCGCCGGTAAGCGTGAAGTTCCAGCTCAGGTTGGGCCGCTCGATCACGCGGGTGTTGAGCGATCCCTCGAACGTCCGGCCACCGACGCGAGCGGCGTTCTGCCACTGCGCCGTGAATCCGCCCGACTGGGCGAGCGACAGCGGAACGAGGAGGAATGCGCCCTCGGTGTGACGATCCGACTTCACGTACTCGAGGTCGAAGCGGTCGAGGAAGCTTGCATTGATTCCGACTTCGTTCTCAGTCTGCTTCGCAGGCTCGAGCGCCCGGTTGCCGACTGTGTTCTTGGAAAGCGTACCGGCAAAGACCGAGTATGTCTCATACTGGTAGTCGAAGCCGGGGCGGAGGCCGGCGGTCCCGCGGCCGGCGCGGATCTTAAGCTCCTGGAATCCGGGGATCCTGAAATCCTCGGTGATTCTCCAGCCGCCGGAGATCCCGTAGTAGTTAGCCCAGCGGTTGTCAGAACCGAACAGCGACGATCCGTCGCGGCGTCCGACGAGCTGCATCAGGTAACGATCGTCGAAGTTGAAGTTCTGCACGACACTTCCGTTGATCGTGCGGATGTTCTCGATGGACGAGTTCGCGTTCAGCGTCGTCGGGTCACCGGCCTGGAGGTCGGGCACCGATGCGACCTTGAGCGCCGCGGTCGACGTGGAGAACGTGTTGTTCCGCTCATCCTCGTACTGGTATGAAGCGCGCGTGGCCGATTGGAGCTGGCCAAGCGCGAAGCTCGCGAGCGCGCTCGCCTGCGAGTTCGACGACTGGTTGTTGTTCTGGTTGAGACTGAGCGTTCCCTGCGATTCCGACTCGACTGTAGTGTTAGTGCCGACAAGCCCGCGGTCGAGGAAGTTCGAAACACGGTTGTTGAGACGATCCGTGCCGTAGCTTCCGTCGAACGTCAGCCAGCCAAACGGGCGATAACGTGCCGAGAACGAGCCGAGGATCCGCTCGCGACGGTCGTTATAGCTCCTCTGAAAGAGATCGAGGAGCGGGTTGCCACGCGCAGTTCCACCAGCCGCTGCCGGGGGCAGAACCGGGGAGTATCTCGTGCCGCACGCATCCTTCGTCGGATTGCTTCTGTCGCAGGCCGGAGTTGCGTTCGGGTACTCGAGATCGACGTCGGGCGGCGCCTGAAGCAGTGAGAAGAACGCCGAGCCGGAACCCGAGCTCACGCTTGGAACCTGGTCGCTGAACGAGAGGCCGTAGGTGAGCGCCATTGAGACGTCGGCCTTGTTACCGAGCCCCTGGTCGAGGTTGAGGCGAAGATTCTGGCGGCGGAAGCCCTCGAGAAGAGGAAGAATTCCCTTGTCAGTATCGCGTGAGAATGACGCCGCGAAGTTCGTGTTCTCGCGACGCATCGAGACCTGGCCGTAGTTCATCACGGTGCGGCCGGCTCTCAAGTTAGTCCTGAGCTGGTCACGGTACGTCCCGGCCGGGAACGGGTTGTCGATGTAGCGGTCGGTATCAATGATGCGTGCGCCGCTGCTGTTAAGGACGAAGTCGCCCGCCGAGTTCAACATGAACGGGTGCGTCTCGAGCAGCGGAACGTAGTTCTCAACCGTGCTCGTGCCGATCTCGTTGCGGGTGAGGAAGCTCACCTTTCCCTCCGGTGAATCCTTGCCGCGCTTGGTCGTCACCGCGATAACGCCGCTTGCCGCAGCGGAACCGTAGGTGTTCGCCGAGGCTGCTCCCTTCAGGACCTCGATGGACTGGATGTCGTTGCCGTTGATGTCGGCAAGACCGTTCTGCGAAATCACGCCGTCGATGATGACGAGCGGCTGCTGTCCACCCACGGCCAGGTTGGTCGAGGTGCGGACGCGGATCGCCGGGGATGATCCCGGCTGTCCCTGCGTGAACGACACGCGGACGCCTGCCACCTTTCCGGCAAGGGCGGTCGCAGGCGAAATGGCGGGAACTTCCTTCAGCTGAGCCTCGCCAACCCGTCCGACCGAGATCGTCAGGTTCTTGGCGGAGGTAGCTTCGGCGACGCCAGTTACGACAACGTCATCGATGCGGGTCGCGTCCTGCGAAAGCTGAAAATCCTGCGTCTGCGTTCCGGCCGTGATGGTCACGTCGCGGCTGACCGGCGAGAAGCCGATGCGGCGAGCAGTTATAATGACCGACCGCCCGACCGATGAGGTCGGAACCGTGAACGTGTAGGTGCCATCCACCCGGGAATTCGCGCCGACACCGAGTCCAAGACTCGGAACGACGACGTTCGCACCGGGAATTCCGTTCCCGGCTGCGTCGGTTACACGGCCACTGACTACTGCCTGGGCCTGGGCGCTCGATGCTGTCGCGAACGACGCAACGATGACCAGTC
>JBPCJP010000035.1:0-4718 GCA_051005175.1 Gemmatimonadaceae bacterium
GGGGGAGGGCGGTGAGGGGCGCCAGGGGTGTTTTTCGCTCTTTTCTGGGTTGGGGGGGAGGGGGGAGGGGGTACCTCGGGCAGGTAGCAGGCAGCAGTCAGCAAAATCGCGTTTTCCTGCTGAGAAACCCCCGTATCTCCGCGGGATAACATGGCTTACGCCAGCGCGACGATGAACCCCTCTTTCCTCGAATTCGTGCCGCGTTTCCCGGTATTCCGTGATGAACCTAAAGTAAGCCCTTGCGCAGGGTTTCGTCCGCCGTGGCGCGCCGCGTTATACTCCATCGATGATTCAATCAGGCAATCGGCGGTCGCTCGGGCGGGCCGCTTTCCTCCCTGTTCTCCTCCTCGTTGCAGGGTGCCAGGTCGCCACCGGTGTCGCTCCGTCAGGTACCTCTCCGGCGATAACCTCGGCGGATACGCGGAGCCGGATATCCATCGTCGCTGACGACTCGATGCAGGGGCGGCGCGCGGGGGCGATCGGCAACCACACGATGACATCGTACCTCGAGCGCGAAGTCGCCCGGCTCGGTCTCGAGCCGGCTGGAGAGAACGGCACTTTTTTCCAGGTCGTGCCGATGGTCACCCGCTCGGTCGACTCCGCCCGGACCAGCATGGCGGTTGGCGGCCGCACGCGCCGCCTTTTCGCCGACTTCGCACCGCTCCGCCCGAACATGACTGAGCGCTACGGAGCCTCACTGGCACCGGGGGTTTACGAAACTGTGTACGGGGGGCGCGCGGGCGACACCACTGTCGTGATCCCGGCGAGCGCGGTCGCTGGAAAGATCGTCGTGCTCGACCCGCCGGTCGACTCGACTGGAAGACAGACCGGCGCGTGGGGAACTCCGGGAGCACTCTCGGTTAACCGCTTTCCCACCGCGGCTGGCATCGCCATCGTCGCCCTCGACCTCGTCACTCCGGCGTCGGCAGCAGGTCTTCGCGGCACGAGCACGGCGATATCGGAAAGACCGGGCGCCGAGCAGCGCCCGATGGCCTTTCTCATCACTGCCGCGGTCGCCGGTGAAATATTGCGCGGCTCCCCCTCCTTGCGCCCTGGGGCAGCAGGAGCTCCGATAAGTGCCGGCGCCGGATTCGTTGACCGGCCTGTCCAGAGTCCCGCCCGCAACGTCATTGCGGTGCTGCGCGGGTCAGATCCTCAGATGCAGGACGAGTACGTACTCATCGGTGCCCATAGCGATCATGTAGGTATTTCCGCAACGCCGGTCGACCACGATTCGCTGCGCTCGTACAATCGCGTCATGCGCCCGGAAGGAGCCCAGCGGCGCGGCGTCCAGCCGACGACTCCGACGCCGGCCCAATGGTCGCGGATCCGCGCGTCACTCGATAGCCTCCGGCAGCTTCGCCCGCCCCGCCCCGACTCGATAAACAACGGAGCAGACGACGACGGCTCAGGTTCAGTCGCGCTCCTCGAGATCGCCGAATCACTCGCTGGCGGGCGCCCTCCGGGAAGGTCGATCATCTTCATCTGGCACACCGCCGAAGAAAACGGTCTCCTCGGCTCGGCATACTTCACGGCTTTCCCGACTATCCGTCGCGAATCAATAGTCGCCGCCCTGAACATGGATATGGTCGGCCGCGGCAGCGCGCAGGATATCCCTGGCGGCGGTCCCCGCTACCTCCAGGTGATCGGATCGCGCCGTCTTGCGTCTACCCTCGGCAACGTCCTCGACTCCGTAAACTCGGTACGCCGGGAGTCGTTCGACATCGACTACTCGTGGGACGCCCCAGGACATCCGATGTCGCGCTACTGCAGGAGCGATCACTACATGTATGCACGACGCGGAATCCCGATCGCGTACTTCTCCCGCGGATACCATCCCGACTATCACCTCGTCACGGACGAGCCGCAGTACATCAACTACGAAGGCCTCGCGCGGGTGGCGAGATTTGTCAGGGACGTCGCAGTCGCGCTGGCAGACAGGAACGATCGCCCTGCCGTCGACAATCCAGTGCCGAATCCGCTGCTGCCCTGCCGCCAGTGATCCGAGGTACCGGATCGTTATGATTGCTGCCTGACATCTGCTACCCGCTCGTGCCGCCTGCTCCCTGCTTCCAGCCCGGCGCAGCTGGACGCAGAGAATCACTTGCTGGCGGTTCAGGACTTGGAGCTCGCTGACGCCCTGTCGCCACGGCAGAAGTGCGTTGCGCGCTTTACCTGACGTGCAGGCAGCAGGCAGCAGGCAGCATCAGCAGGTGACCGAAAGCAGGTCGCCTTTTCGTGATCGTACCCCTCCCTGAATTCCTGGAAACGCGGCGAATTCGAGGAAAGAGGCGTTCACCGTCGCGCTGGCGTAAGGCGATTCTGCTGTCTGCTGTCTGCTACCTGCCCAAGCTGCCTGCAACCTGCTACCTGCAAATCAGGAAGAGCGAACTACGCGTCTGGCCCCCCTGCGCCTTGCAGGCAGAAGGTAGCAGTCAGCTCGAGCAGGTGGCAGACAGCAGGCCGCGAAAACAATTCAGTACCTGGAGCGCTGCTTTTCACTTGTTCCCGGTAATCCAGGAAGAACCTCTTTTAATCCCGGGATCTTATGGCCGCCGCAATACCGACACCGAGCGCGGCGATCCCCACCAGCGTCGCAACGGGATGCAACGCCGTCTTCGTGTAAACGCTCCAGCTCCTGACCCTCCCCGGATAGTCTCCACGAACTCTCAGGTCGCCCGACACCGGCGCGAACAGGGTACCAGCGCGGTGACCGGGACGCCCGGATTGCTGCGCGTCGAACGCGCTCAGCTTCATTCTGTCGGCGATCGCTGGCGCGACCTTCTCGATGCTCGTGTACATCTTCGCCGATCCCCCGACCCTCAGGTTGCGTCGCGCATGCTCGGCGCATGACAGGATCGCGTCAGCCACCATTTCGGGAGCGTAGACCGGGGCCTGGTGCTTCGGCTCACTATCGAGATAATTGCGCGCGTGCGCAGGGTAAGGCGTATCGATCGCCGCAGGCTGAATCAGCGTGACGACGACCGGGGCGTTCTTCCGCTCGAGCTCGATGCGGAGCGAGTCGGTGAATCCCTTCACCGCGTGTTTGCTCGCAGAGTAGTGGCCCTGGAGCGGATAGCCGGTTTCGGAAAGCACGCTGCCGACGTTGATCAGCGTGCCGCCGAAGACTGACAGGTGCTCGACCGCGACGAGACTCCCGTTCACGACTCCCCAGTAGTTGGTCTCGAACAGGCGGCGCGCATCCTGGAGATCGACTTCACTGATTTCGCCGTAGATGGAGACGCCGGCGTTGTTTATCCAGGTGTCGATTCTTCTGAATGCTGCGATCGCAGTATCGGCGAGCGATTCCATCGCTGACCTGTCGGCGACATCGCCCACATGCATGACCGCTTCACCGCCGTCCTCGCGTATCTCGCTCACCGCTCGGGCCAGATCGACCGGATCTCTCGAGTTGAGAACAACCCGCGCTCCGCGCGATGCCGCCTCCTTCGCCGTCGCGAGGCCGATTCCGCTCGACGCGCCGGTGATGACGATTACCTGATCCTTCACCTGCTTTGCCTTCAGCGCCATGACTCCCCCGGTTGGACTTCGTCGACAGACGAGCGGGAGTCTTTACGCATTCTCCGCGCCGGGGCCCGGCTTTCTCGCGAGGATCATCAGGAATTCGGGCTGCCTCATCAATCGTTCCCCCGAAACGGGCTCTGCCGCCTTGAATTCCGGTGTCGGCTCCGGCTCCGCCACAGTGTCTATGACGAGTGACGCATCGCGAAGCGACGAAAATATCTCCGTAAGGGATCGCCGGTAGAACTGGACATCGCCGACCCAGTCCCAGTGATCCGTAACGTGCTCGGTGCGAAAATAGTCACTGGTTGAAAAATGCGCGGCGTCGGCAGATGGATGGTGCGTCGAGATGAGCAACCATCCCCCCGGCCGGAGCACGCGGCGGATTTCCCGGAGTGCCGGGCGCCAGTCCTCGAGATAGTGGAGAACAAGGGCGCTCAGCGCCCCGGCGAAGCGGTCGTCCTCGAACGGAATCCCCTCGGCGAGATCGGCGACCTGGAGACTGAAGCGATCGCTTGTCGCCCAGGCAGTGCGCTCGAGTCGATCCCGCGCATGTGCAATCATTGAAGGACTCGCGTCGATGGCATCAACTCGCGCCCCGCGCTCGACCATTCGCTCTGCGTACCACCCTGAACCGCATCCCGCGTCGAGGATGATTTCTCCCCGGACGTCGGGAAGCAGTGAAAGCATGGCCGGCCGCTCATAGAGCGCGTTATAAGGCGCTGAATCCACCTTTGAGGCATATTCGGCTGCGATGGATTCGTAACTGAAGAGCTTCTTGCCGGATTTCATCGGTCCGTCAAGCTAACAAATGCAGCCACGGCACGGAGCATGAAGGCTTTGCCGCGGCGCGCCTCCGGTTCGCTTAGCCGACTGGAAAACGAGAGAAAATGCCCGACACACCACTTGAAGAAGAAGCAGTCGATGGCGGCACGACCCGTCGGCCGCCGTCACTTCGCGCGTCGCTCGTAATCGCGGTCACCGGGGCGGTGATCGCGATAGGGGCGACGCTCATGGTATTGCAGGGCGATCGCGGCCGTGGTTACGAGGCCCTGCTCGCCGCGGTCGGCCTCGCGGCATTTGGTGTCACCGCGTACGGCCTGATGCAATCAGTGCTTGCGGTGATCGACTCTGCCGGGGAGCGGAGGCGGCAGGACCGCGACGTCACCGAGCGCAGAACGGGTGATCGCGCGAGG
>JBPCJP010000036.1:0-6280 GCA_051005175.1 Gemmatimonadaceae bacterium
GACGGATACAGCCCTTCACTTGCGGACTCGAACTCGAGACTGCGTGACTATCGCGTTGCAGCGCTGACGCCGGAACTCACGCTCTACAGGTCGCTTCTCGCGTCAGTTGACCGGATCGACCCGGCAACGCTTAACCGGGCCGAGCAGGCAGACCGCGGCATCATGATGTCGCAGCTCGGGTTCCTCATCCGGCAGGGAGGTGAGCGCCGATACTGGGAGCGGGCGCTCGACACTTACGTCGCCGAGCCGTTTCGCGGAGTCGACTGGCAGATCCAGCAGATGCGCGAGCATCCCGGTGGACTGCTTGGCGACGAGCCCGAATGGCAGCAGGTCATTGCCCGCACACTCGCCGTTCCGGGATACCTGGAGGTTGCGCGCGGGAATCTTCTTACGGGAAAAAAGTCGGGCAACCTGCCCGACAAGCGGATGGTCCAGCGCGACGGAATCGAAGGGAGCCGCGCAAACGTGGAGTACTTCCGGACGACCCTCCCGGGCCTGGCACAGCGCTATCTCGGCTCGCGGCCGTTCGCCGCGATGACACTGGCGCAAATCACCGGCGCGGGACTCGTCGCCGCGAGCGCATGGGAGCAGTTCGCCGCATTCCTCCTCCAGAATTTCGACGTCAACGAGCCGGTCGACAGGTATCCCGTGGGCGAGGGTGAGTACGAGTGGCGCGTGAAAACAGTGCTCCGCGATTCACGCACGGCCGCCGAGCTGTATGAGTACGGCGCGGCACAGGTGGCGCTGTACACTGGAAGGATCGTCGAGGTGGCTCGTGAATTCGCCGGCACCGCGAGAATGAACATCCCTTTCGGCACGCCCGCCGAGAATTACGCGGGCGTGAAGGCCGTCATGGATTTCCTCTCGAAGGATGCCCCGCGCGACGATGACCAGCTTTTCAGGTGGTACAGGGAAGCCGGGGTCCGGGCAGTCGCCTACGGACGCGAGCACGACCTGTTCGACATTCCTGCCGGGTATCGACTCGATGTGTTGCCGACACCGCCTGTCCTCCGCAGCACGATCGACGCAGCCTATTACCCTGCCCCGCCGCTCAAGCAGGGTGGCACTGGGAGATTCTATCTCACCCCGACTGGCAACGATCCGGAAACGCTGAGGAGCAATAACTTCGCGTCTGTTGCTACGACCGCGGTCCACGAAGGATTCCCGGGCCACGACTGGCACTTCAAGTACATGACGGCGAATGCATCGCGGATCTCCAATATCCGCTGGCTGACGCCGGGTGCAGTCGAGGATTCCTCAGCGATGTGGAGCGACTCGATGGCTCTCGAGGGATGGGGGCTTTACAGCGAGGAGCTGATGTCCGAGCCGGTGCCCGACCATCGCTACGGATTCTACTCGGCCGGGGAGTACCTGTACGAGCTCCAGGCACAACTGCTTCGTGCAGTCCGGATTCGTGTCGACGTCGGGCTTCACACGCAGCGGATGACGTTCGACCAGGCGATCGACTACTACACCGAGCATGTGCAGTTCGTGCCCGGGGCGCGACTCCGCGCCGCTTTTGACCCTGCGGCCCGGGCCGCGCTCGAGTCAGCGAGCCGCGCAATCTATCGTTACTCCAAGTGGCCGACGCAGGCCATCACCTATAACCTCGGCAAGAACGCGATAATCGAGCTTCGCGATGCGTGCAGGGCTCGCACCGGGGCCGGCTTTTCCGCAAAGAGATTCCACGAGCGATTCATGGCGGAGGGGCCGATCCCGGTTGCATTCATCCGCGAGTTTTTCCTGGAGGGATGTACCTGAGACAACAACGGGTTCTTCGTAAGCGGCAGCATTAGTCGAGATAGTTGGCCGATGAGCGTGGCGCGCAAGCGTGTTGTCCACTGTGATGTGTTGACATCACTACAGTGATGCGTTAGCATCAACAAATGCGAACAACCGTCGACATCGATCCTGACCTGCTCGAGAGGCTTCGGCTCCTTGCCACAAAGCGCCGCATCTCCTTCAAGCACGTCCTGAACGAAGCCATACGCAGCGGGCTGGCGGCGAAAGGAACTCGCGCCTCAGCGGCCTACGTGATGCCGTCCTTCCGCATGGGGGCCGTCCGCGAGGGGCTCGACCTCGACAAGGCCCTTTCGATTGCGGACGCACTTGAAGCCGCTGAAGTCGCGGCCAAGCTCGAGCGCCGGAAGTAGCATGCGCCTGCTCGACCTCAATCTCCTGCTCTACTCGGCCAACGCCGACAGCCCCAGGCACCAGCGTGCGAAGAGGTGGCTCGAAGGTGTAATTGGCGGTTCCGACTCAGTGGCGCTGGCGTGGGTCACGCTTCTCGGTTTCATGCGAATCTCCACGTCGCGGAAAGTCTTTGCGAAGCCGCTCGATCCAAACCGGGCGCTCGCAATTATCGACGGATGGCTGGCACGTCCGAATGTTGTTCAGTTGCATCCAGGGCCGGAGCACTGGCGGATATGGAAAGCGCTGCTGCTCGATACCGGAGCTGCGGGAAACCTGACAACAGACGCACACCTTGCGGCGCTCGCGATCGAGCATGGTTGCGAGCTCTGTTCGACTGATGCCGACTTTGCGCGGTTCCCGCGGCTGAACTGGATAAACCCGCTCGAAGCAGATCGGCGCTGACAAACACGCGCGTTGCCAAGCTCGAAGGAATTCCAGCGCTGTTCGTCTGGCGCGCGCACGAGAACTACCACATGAGCCTGGACACGGAGTGGTTCGGGATACGGGCCACCACTGACATCGTGATCCAGGTAGCCCGCCACCGGTTCGCGGCGTCGCTGCCGAGTACGTAAAAAAAGCTTCTTGCTGCCCGGCCGGCAGCGCCGTATAATCGCCCCCTGCTCGATAATCGTCCGGATCGCACGTTTTTCATATCCGGAGACGGCCGTCCACCAGCATATGGGGTGCTCATGAAGCGCGCGACGTTACTTCCTCGTTTTATCCGAATTGCATCGCGGCTCGCCGCGGCCAGCGTGTTCGCCTTTGCGGCACAACTCCTCTCCACTACTGCCGCCGAGGCGCAGCAGGCAGGCGTGATCGCCGGTACGGTGCTCGGTGCGGGCGGTCAGCCGTTACCAGGAGCGCAGGTCCGAGTCACTGGCACCGACCTCGGCGCCGTTACCGACGCCAGCGGCCGTTTCCGGATCGTCGGTCTCGCTGGAGCCCAGGCCGCGATCGAAATTCGCCGCATCGGTTATCGCATGGAAAGTCGCCGGGTCCAGGTTGGAGACGCCAACGTGCGCGTCTCCATGGCTGAGCAGTCCGTCGCCCTCGACGCAGTTGTCGTAACGGGTACGGCCGGCGGTCAGTCCAAGCGCGAGCTCGGGAACGCGGTCTCGACGATCAACGCGGCGCAGGCCAAGGAAATCGCGCCGATCAACAGCATCCAGAACCTCATCAGCGGTCGCGCGGCTGGCGTTGTCGTGCAAAGCGCGACGGGCAACGTCGGCGCTGGCGCGAGAATCCGCATCCGCGGCGCGTCCAGCATATCGCTTTCGAATGAGCCCCTGATCTACATCGACGGCGTTCGTGTCGCCAACGCGCCCGCGACCGGCTTCTCGAACCAGGGCTTCGGATCATCGTCGATATCACGCATCAACGACATCAATCCCGACGACATCGAGTCGGTCGAGATCATCAAGGGCCCGGCGGCCGCGACCCTGTACGGCACCGAAGCATCGAATGGCGTCATCCAGATCATCACGAAAAGAGGAACGACCGGAGCTCCCAGGTGGAGCCTCGCGACCCGGTTGGGAACCAATTTCATCCGGAATCCCGAAGGTCGCTGGCCGGTGAACTACGGGACGATTCCTCGCCCCGGTGGACCGGCCGGTGCGCGGGATACCGTTTCGATCGACATCATAGAGCTGGAAAACGCGCGCGGCACGCCTGTCTTCACGAATGGGCCGCTCCGCGAGTACGATCTCAGCACCAGCGGCGGCTCGAGCATCTTTACCTATTTCGTGGGCGCGGGAATCGAGGATACCCGGGGAGCCGAGCCGACCAGCACGGTCGAGCGATACTCAGGGCGGATGAACCTGTCGATCGTACCGAACGCCAGGTTCCATACGTCCATGAACCTCGGATACGTGAACGGCAACATCCAGTTGCCGTGCGAAGCAGGATGTGGAGGGCGTACTCTCGCGACGCAGTGGGCAAACGTGATCCACCACGTCCCGCTCGCGGATGGCTCGCCAAACCCGCGCCGCGGCTTCAACTCGGCGCTCCCGGACATGTACGATCGATTCGTGCAGATCACTCAGGGAGTCAACCGATTCACCGCCGGCATACAGCTGAGTCACGAGCCGTTCGGCTGGCTGAAGCACCGTCTAAGCGCCGGTACGGACCGGACGAATGAGGACGACAACTGGTTGCAGCCCCGCGCTCAGGACACGTTCGACAGAGTCTTCTTCGGCGACGGTTACCGGGCCATTCAGGCGCGCCAGCTCAACTACTATACGCTCGACTATTCCGCGTCCGGCATCTTCGATTTTACAAGCAACGTCAAGTCGACCACTTCCGTGGGCGCTCAGTACTACCGCAACACTACCACGTCGCAATTTTCCGAAGGATCGACCTTCCCGACCGTTGGGTTGACCGCGCTGTCATCTACAACGACTGCCAAGTCCACGTTCGGCGATTCTGAGCAGGACGCGACGCTCGGATTCTTCGTGCAGGAGCAGATCGGCCTGAACGACAGGATGTTCCTTACGGCGGCGGTCCGGACCGATGATAACAGCGCTTTCGGCCAGAACTTTGACCGAGTTGTTTACCCCAAGTTCGGCGCCAGCTGGGTTGTCAGTGAGGAGCCCTTCTTCAGACTTCCCCTGCTGAACGCGCTCAAGCTCCGCGCGGCGTATGGAGAATCCGGCAAGCAGCCAATCACGTATTCAGCGCTTCAGACATACGCGGCCGCAACCGGCCCTGGTGACGTCGCTTCGGTGAGGCCGCAGTTCCTCGGAAACGCGGATCTCGGGCCGGAGAGAAGCCAGGAGCTCGAGGTAGGCTTTGACCTCGGCGCGCTGAACGATCGCGTGGGTATCGAGTTCTCCTGGTATAACAAGAATACGACGGACGCGATCCTCAACCGTCAGGTCGCGCCGTCGATCGGTATCCCTAACACACAGCCGTTCAACGCCGGGAAGATTCGAAATTCGGGCGTGGAATTCATGCTCCGTACGACGCCCATTCAGCGGAAAGCGATCGAGTGGGACATGACGTTTGGAATCGCCACGAACGACAGTGAAGTGGAGGACCTGGGCACACCGCAGGCGATCCTGGATCTGCGAAAGGCTAGCGGCACCCCGGACTTCGTTACGGGCGGATTCGCCATCAGGCACCAGGTGGGATACCCTATTGGCGCCTACTTCGAGCAGCGTGTGGTCAGCGCAAAGCTTCTGCCGACGGGGCAACCGGATGTCGCACAGGTCCTCTGTGATAACGGAAAGGGCGGCACGATGATCTGCGCCGGCCCGGACCTCATCTACAACAATGCGGACGACGCGCCCGATGTGTTCCTCGGAAAGTCGTCCCCGGGCACCGAGGGAGCGTTCAGCAGCACGCTGACTTTATGGAAGAAGTTCCGCGTTTACGGACTGCTCGACTTCAAGCGGGATTTCGTCAAGATCGATGGAAACTTCCGCGCGCGTTGCGCTATCTTCGGCCGTTGCCGCGAAAACTTCTATCCGCTGGAGTTCGATCCCAAGGTCATCGCCGGGCTGCGGTCCAACGGCCAGCTGATCGACTACTACATCAAGAACTCGAGCTACGCCAAGCTGCGTGAGGTGAGCCTCTCCTACACGCTGCCCACCGTCGCTACCCGCTGGGCCGGGTTCAATCGCGCTGTCGTCACCCTGGGAGGCCGCAATCTCGCGACCTGGACCGATTTCACCGGGCTCGAACCCGAGGCGTTCTTTCTCGGCGGCAGCCGTGGCGGGCAGTTTGGTCAATTCGAGCAGACTACAAACCCTCAGCTGACGTCGTGGGTGCTCGGCGTCAATCTGGATTGGTAACCCGTGCCTATCAAACCTTCGAATCGAGAATCGATCTTCATGTCTTCATTGAACCGAAAGGCACGCTGGACGTTGCGGACGACAGTGCTTGCGCTGTTCCTGTTCCCCGCCGCGTGCGATACGCTCAGCAATCCGCTCGAGGTCGAGCCCGCAAGTCGGATTCCCGCTTCGCAGCTCGAAGTTCCTGGTAACGCCCTGCTGCTCTCGACCGGAGCCATCGGCGATTTCGAGTGTGCGTTTAACTCGTACACCGGCCAGGGCGGTCTCATTGGCGAGGAGTTCATTTATGCGCAGCA
>JBPCJP010000037.1:0-16781 GCA_051005175.1 Gemmatimonadaceae bacterium
TGGTGGGAGTCCCGACCCCTCAGCCGTCTGGGGTCACCGCACCCAGGCGGTGAGCTCCTGCGAGTCAGGGGCCAGTCCCGAGGGTGGTGAGCGTGCCTGCACGCCCACCGCTTCTGACATTGCGGAAATTGTAAAAGGAGAGCTGATAGGAGACGGCGCGACCTGTGTGGACAGCGTTGCGCCTCTCTCTCGTGCAGCGAGCAACAATCTCAGCTTTCTGGCTGACGGGCGATACTCATCGCTGCTTGGGTCATCATCGCCGGGAGTGCTGCTGGTCACGCCTTCGCTTGCGGACGTGACGGGGTCTGTGCCCGCCAGGATAATTGTCGACCGGCCGGCAGCCGCGCTCCTCCAGCTTCTGCCGAGTTTCTACCCGGCGCCGGAACACGTCCCGGCGATTGCGTCGAGTGCCCGCATTGCTGCCGGGGCAAGCGTGGGCGACGGAGTATCGATCGGCGAGTACTCAGTGATCGGGGACGGCGCTGTGATCGGGGATGCCGTGGCGATCGGCCCGCACTGCGTGGTGGGTGCAGGCGTGCGCATCGGCCGGGAATCCCGCCTCCTCCCGCATGTCACGCTCTATCCGGGTAGCTCTCTTGGCGAGCGGGTGACGCTTCACGCCGGCGTCCGCATCGGATCTGACGGATTCGGGTACGTCTCCGGCCCATCGGGGCATGAGAAGATTCCGCATGTCGGACGCTGCCTCATCGGCGACGACGTCGAGGTTGGCGCCAACACCACTATCGACCGCGGCAGCATCGACGACACAGTCATCGGCGCCGGGACCAAGATCGACAACCTCGTCCAGATCGGTCACAACGTCAAAGTAGGCTCCGCCTGCCTCATCATGGCGCAGGTTGGCATCGCCGGCTCGGCGCAGATCGGCGACGGATGCGTAATCGCCGGCCAGGCAGGCCTCGGCGGTCACATAATTGTCGGGTCCGGCGCGCGAATTGGCGGCCAGTCGGGAGTCTTCGGCAATGTACCACCAGGCGAAAACTGGTCGGGATATCCGGCGCGACCACATCGGGAGTCGTTGCGGGCTACGGGGGCGGTCTTCAAGCTGTCAGACATGATGAAGCGGATCGAGAAGCTTCTCGACGAGCGCGACCCACAGTGAGCCGGGTAACGATCGCCAGGGAGACTACGGTCTCGGGTATCGGGCTTCATCTTGGCGAGGCCTGTACGCTGCGATTCAGGCCGGCGCCGAGCGGGAACCGGATAACATTCCGGCGCGCGGACATCGAGGGTGCGGCTCCGATTCCCGCCTCCGTGGAGCAGGTCAGCGCGAGCGAGAGGCGGACGCAGCTGGGCTCAGGCGAGAATACCGTTCACACCGTCGAGCACGTGCTGGCCGCCGCCACGGCGCTGGGAATTGACGACCTCATCATCGAGATGGACGGCCCCGAGCCTCCGATTCTCGATGGAAGCGCGTCGGCTTTCTTCGAGGCGCTGAGGGAAGCCGGACTTGCGGCGCTCGATGGGCAGCCGGAGATTCTCGTCCTGACGGAGCCAGTGCGCATCATCGACGGCGAATCTGTCTATGAGGCGTATCCTTCCGCGCAGCTCGACCTCGACGTTACGATCGAGTTTCCGCACCTGAAGATCGGCCGGCAGGGGCTGCGCCTCCTTGTCACTGAGGCGACATTTGCGGCTGAGCTGGCGGGCGCGCGGACATTCGGTTTCGTGCATGAGGTGGAATGGCTTCGCTCCCGGGGCCTCATTAAGGGAGCGTCGACGGAGAACGCGATAGTTCTTGACGAGACGGGCATCATCAACGGACCATTGCGGTGGGACGACGAGTTCGTCCGGCACAAGGCGATGGACTGCGTCGGGGATCTTGCACTTGCCGGGGCGCGTGTGCATGCGCGAATCACGGCGGTGAAGCCGAGCCATCGCGGCACGGTGACACTTGTCCGCGAGCTCAGGCGCGCAGGCAGAATTCAATCAGCAAACGGGAAGGCGGAAAAAATGGCGGAATCAGGCAGGAAGGGGGTCTACGAGATAGAGGACATCATGCGGGTGCTCCCGCATCGTTATCCTTTCCTGCTCGTCGACCGCATCCTCGAGATCGAAGAGAACAAGCGGGTGGTGGGGATCAAGAACGTCACCATCAACGAACCCTTCTTCCAGGGCCACTTTCCGGGCCACCCGATAATGCCGGGAGTGCTCATCGTCGAGGCGATGGCGCAGGTCGGAGGGATGCTCCTTCTCGGAACGCTCGAGGAACCTGACACGAAGGTCGTCTACTTCATGTCGATCGACAACATCAAGTTCCGGAAACCTGTCCGCCCCGGAGACCAGATAGTCTTCGAGGTTGTGATGGTGCAGGTGAGAGGCAAGATCGCGAAGACGAAGGGCGTTGCGCGCGTGGACGGGGAGATCGTGGCCGAGGCCGAAATGGCCGCAATGGTCAGGGATAGATGAAGTTTGAGGGGATCCACCCGACGGCGATCGTCTCCTCCGGCGCGAAACTGGGGGAGAGGGTGGAGGTGGGCCCGTTCGCGATAATCGGCGACGGCTGCGAGGTCGGCGACGACTGTGTTCTTGCACCGCGCGCCACACTCGAGCGCGACGTGAAGCTCGGTGCCGGCGTCAAGGTCGGCAACAGCAGCGTGCTCGGCGGGCCCCCGCAGGATCTCAAGTACGCAGGCGAGCACACGACAGTCGAGATCGGTGACGGGACAGTGATCCGCGAGTTCGTCACCATCAATCGGGGGACGTCACAGTCGTTCAAGACGAGCGTCGGGAGCAAATGCCTTCTCATGTCCTACGTGCACCTTGCGCACGACTGTCATCTCGGCAACGGCGTGATACTCGGCAACAGCGTGCAGCTGGCCGGGCATGTGACCATCGACGACCGGGCTACGCTCTCCGGACTTTCCGGCGTGCACCAGTTCGTGCGCATCGGCCGGCACGCATTCCTCGGCGGCTGCTCCCGTGTGTCGACGGACATTCCTCCGTTCATCAAGGCGGTGGGCAATCCGGTGAGACTCTACGGGCTTAACGGCGTGGGACTCCAGCGCAGCGGCTTTCCGGAAGAGGTGATACGCGAGCTCAAGCGGGCTTATCGGCTTTTCTTCCGGTCCGACCTCAACCTCTCGCAGGCGATGCAGCGTGCGGAGTCGGAGCTGGAGCTGTTCCCGGAGGTCCGGGAACTCATGCAGTTCGTCGAGGGCAGCGGGCGGGGTGTAGTAATCTGACTCAGCCAGCCAGGATTGGAGTTATCGGCGCCGGAAGCCTCGGCTTTCACCACGTGAGGATCCTCCGCGACATGGAGACTGTCGCGTTTGCCGGTTTCGTCGAGGCGAGAGATGACCGCGCTGCGGAAGTGGCTTCTGAGCTGGGAGTAAGACGATATGCCGACGTGGCCTCGCTGCTCGCCGACGTCGATGCGGTTACGATCGTTGTCCCGACGCCTGCGCACTACGCCGTTGCCCGCGCCGCTCTCGAGGCAGGGAAGCACGTGTTCATCGAGAAGCCGATCACTGCCACGCTCGCCGAGGCCGACGAACTTCTGGACATCGCTGAGCGGAACGGATGCATCGTCCAGACGGGACATGTCGAGCGCTTCAACCGCGCCGTGAGAGCTGCACTCCCTTATGTGTCGCGACCCCGCTTCATAGAAAGCGAGCGGCTTGCGCTGTTCAGTGTGCGCGGGTCGGACGTAGCGGTCGTGCTTGACCTCATGATACACGACATCGACCTCGTCCTCACCCTCGTGGGTGATACAGCCGAGGAGATATCTGCAGTGGGAGTTCCGGTTCTCACTCCAATGCTCGACATCGCAAACGCGCGCGTCACCTTCTCATCCGGCGCGGTAGCGAACATTACGTCGAGCAGGATCTCCCGCGACAGGGTGCGAAAGATCCGCATCTTCCAGGAGAGCGGGTACATGTCCCTCGACCTTGCGGCCGGAACCGGGCATTTCTTCCGGCTGAAAGAAAAGATCGACCCCACCCGTCCGCCCTCGGGCCCCGTCAACATCACCGACTACGTCGATCACGTGGCGCTCACCGCGCCCGAGGGCGAGCCGCTCAGGCTCGAGTTCGACAGCTTTGTTTCCGCGCTTCGCGGCGACAGTCAGGTCGTCGTCACAGGCGAGGATGGCAAGCGCGCGCTGGCCGTTGCGCTGAGAATAGTGGCGGAGATCGAGCGGACGCTGCCCGCCCTCACCGGGGACAAAGCCGCAGGCCGTGCCTGAGGTTCTTTTCGTCGCAGGAGAGGCTTCTGGCGATCTCCACGCGGCGGGCGTAGCCGACGAGCTGCGCCGGCTCCGTCCCGACCTCGAGTTGACGGGATTCGGCGGGCCGCTGATGGAGCGTGCCGGCGTCAAGCTGTTCGACCGGTACGAATCCGGGGTGATGGGCTTCCTGGAGATAGTGAGGCACATCCCCCGGCACGTCGCCCTGCTTGATAAGGTTCGCGGACGGCTTGCGCGCGGCAATGTCAAACTGCTCGTGGCTATCGATTATCCCGGCTTCAACATGAAAGCCGCGGCAGCCGCGAAAGACGCGGGAGTCCCCGTGCTCTACTACGTCACGCCGCAGGTCTGGGCCTGGGGCGAGGGGAGACTCCCCAAACTTGCGAAGATTGTCAGCAAGGCGGCGGTGATTCTGCCGTTCGAGGAGCCGTTGCTTCGCGGGCATGGAATCGATGCCACGTTCGTCGGCCATCCGCTGCTCGACCGGGTGGGGGTCATGCAGTCGCGGCAGGAAGCGCAGTCCGCGCTGGGTCTCGAAGGCGATGCGCCTGTGCTGGCGCTGTTTCCGGGCAGCCGTCAACAGGAGATCGACAGGCACATCGATGATTTCGTGGAGACAGCAAGGGAACTCGAGCGCACGGTTCCCGGACTTCGCACGATCGTCAGTGTCGCACCCTCGATCACACTCGACCCCGCCCGTTGTCCATTCAGGCTCGTTCATTCCGCGTCGTTCACCGTGCTGCGGGCCGCAGATGCGGCGCTGTGCAAGAGCGGCACTACCACGCTCGAGGCCGCGATCGCCGATTGTCCCCTCGCCGTCGCGTACAGGACGAGTGGGATATCGTACTTTCTCGCGAAGCTGATGGTGAAGATTCCACACATCGGACTCGTGAACGTCGTCGCCGGCAGGGAAGTCGCGAGGGAATTCGTGCAGGACGATCTCGTCCCGCGTGACGTTGCACTCGAGCTGAGGCTGCTTCTCGACGGGTCGAGCGAGGAGCGTGCCAGGGTGCTCGAGGGTCTTGCGGAGGTCAGATCGAAGCTGGGTGAGCCGGGGGCGGCCATGCGCGTTGCGCGCATGGCGAGCGACCTGGCAGGATGACGGCAGTATGAAGGACGCTCGCGGGACGAGCGACCTGTCTCTTCGCGTGAGGTTCTCACTGCTTGCCGGAAGCGGCGTTATCCGGGCGCTCGCGTCGACATGGCGTTATCGAGTTATCGGGGGGAGCCGGCTCGAGAAGTTGAGGGCGGAGCGGACTCCGATCGTCTTCGCATTATGGCACGGCCAGATGCTGCCCCTTCTCTGGCACCATCGCGATCAGGGCGTGGCCGTGCTGGTGAGCGAACACAAGGACGGGGAGGTTATCGCCCGTATTCTTCAGTCGATGGGATACGGCCTCATCCGCGGCTCAACTTCGCGCGGCGCGGGGCGTGCACTGATTGGCCTCGTGAGAACCCTGAAAGAGGGCAACGATGTTGCCGTGACGCCCGACGGTCCGCGCGGTCCGCAGCACAGGTTTGCCCCCGGGGCCGCGGTTGCGGCGCATCGAGCGGCGGCCCCCATCCTGGCGACCGTGGCGCACGTCGATCGCTTCTGGCAGCTGAAAACGTGGGACGGCTTCATGATTCCCAAACCGTTCGCGCGCATCACGATCGCGTACGGGGAGCCGACGCGAGTCGACGCACCGTCGCCACGCGAGGCTGCCGAGCACGCCCTGCTCCTCGAGGCGCTGATGAATGACGTGCAGAGAGTTGCTTCATCGTGATCGAGAGACTCTGGGCCGGGGAGACTCTGGGGCATCGAATAGCCCGGGCGGCGCTCGCACCTCTCGAGGGTCTCTACAGGTCGGCCGTCGCCGTCCGCGGAAGCCTGTTTACGAGGGGAGTCCTGCCGGTGACGAGGCCGCCGATCGACGTGATAAGCGTCGGAAACCTCACTGTCGGCGGCACCGAGAAAACTCCGGTGAGTGCATGGCTCGCCACGCGCCTCGTAAATCTCGGTCGCCGACCGGCCATCGTGCTGCGAGGATACGGGGATGACGAGCCGATCGTTCACTCCCGCCTCAACCCGGGCATCGACGTGATAGTCGAAGGCAACAGGGCGAAAGGTATTGCCCGCGCCGCTGCCTCCGGCGCGGACGTAGCCGTTCTGGACGATGCGTTTCAGCACCGGGCGGTGGATCGCGATCTCGACATCGTGCTCGTGAGCGCAGATGACTGGACAGCCAGGCAGCACATGCTTCCCGCCGGCCCGTATCGCGAGTCCCCTAAAGGGATCCGGCGGGCATCCCTCGTCATCCTCACCGCAAAAGCGGCGTCCGAGGAGCGCGTCGAGCAGGCGCGGCGATGGGTGCTGAGCACGAGCCCGCATACGCCTCTCGTCTTGCTCCGGCTCGTGCAGTCCGGGCTTGTCCGGGTCGTGCCTCCCGGTGAGGAGCTGCCAGTTGCATCACTGAGTGGACGGAGAGTGCTGGCAATCTCGGCCATCGGAAACCCGGGTGCTTTCTTCCGTCAGCTCGAGGCCTCAGGGGCGAGTGTGGTGCCACTCAGATTCCCCGATCATCATGCATTTACAGGTCGCGACGTTCGCAGAGCGGTGGGGCTGGCAAGGGGAATCGACACGGTCGTCTGCACTCTCAAGGATGCGGTCAAGCTTGCCCCGATATGGCCTGCCGGGGAGGTCCCGTTATGGTATGTTTCCCTTTCAGTCGATGTCGAGAGCGGAGAGGCCGTGTTCGACGCAATGCTCAGGCGGCTTCCCGGCCGCCGCGGCCGCCGCGGCTGACGACTGTCGACTCGTTCATGGGCGCAGGAGCGCGTTCGGCGCCTGATAATTCCGACAAAATGACTGATAACAGCGTACGCTCTGACACACTTGTAAGGCCCGAGAAAGACACTTTTCTCCCGGACGAGAACCCATTTGAGGGAATGATGCAGCGGTTCGACCGGGCCGCTGAGCTTTTGAACCTCGAGCCGGGCCTCTACAGCGTGCTTCGCCATCCGGAAAAGCAGATAATCGTCTCCGTGCCCGTAACGAGGGACAGCGGCGAGCTCGAGGTCTACACGGGCTACCGTGTTCTTTACAACACTTCACGCGGACCGGCAAAGGGCGGGATCCGCTTCGACATGCAGGTGACGCTCGAGGAAGTGAAGGCACTCGCCGCGTGGATGACGTGGAAGTGCGCGGTCGTGAACATTCCTTTCGGCGGCGCCAAAGGCGGTGTTGTGTGCGATCCGCACACCATGAGCCCCGCGGAGCTCGAGCGCCTGACCCGGCGCTACACGGCCGGCATCATTCAGACGCTCGGTCCTGATTCGGACGTTCCCGCGCCCGACATAAACACCAACGAGCGCGTGATGGCATGGATCATGGATACTTACTCCATGCATGTTGGTCACACCACGACTGCGGTGGTTACCGGAAAGCCTGTCGAGATGGGAGGATCGCTAGGCAGGCGGGAGGCGACAGGCCGGGGCTGCATGATCGTCGCGAAGGAAGCCATGGCGCACCTCGGAATGCCGATCGACGGAGCGACGGTTTCGATTCAGGGATTCGGCAACGTCGGTTCAGTTGCCGCCGACCTTCTGCAGAAGGAGGGATGCAGGATCGTCGCGATCGGCGACAGGTCGGCATCCTTCTACGATCCCGACGGCATCGACGTCGACGACGCCGTCCAGTATGTCGCGCAGAACAAGACCCTGTCCGGTTATGCGCCTGCTCAGCAGATCCCGGCCGCGGATCTCCTGACGCTCGACGTCGACGTCCTCGTGCCGGCTGCGATGGAGAACGTGATCACGCGAAAGAACGCGGCGAATGTCAAGGCACGGATAATCTGCGAAGGGGCAAACGGGCCGACGACTCCGGCGGCAGACGCGATTCTCGAGCAGAACGGTGTCTTCGTCATTCCGGACATCCTCGCGAACGCAGGCGGCGTCACAGTATCGTACTTCGAATGGGTGCAGGACCGCGGCGGATATTTCTGGACCGAGCAGGTTGTGAACGAGCGGTTGACCGAGATTATGGTAAACAGCTTCAAGGACGTTCTCGCTCTTGCGACCGAGCACAGCGTCAACATGCGCACCGCCGCCTATATGCTGGCAATAAGCAGGGTCGCCACAGTCCATCGGCTGCGTGGCATCTACGCCTGATGCGCCTCGTTGTCGCCGTTGTCGGGAAGCCGCGCAACACGGCCCTGGCGGCAGTGATAGATGACTACGAAACTCGGGCGGCGCGGTACTGGCCGCTCGAAGTCCATGCGGTGCGCGAAGAGAAAGGAGGTGGCCTGTCGCCTGCGGAAATCCGCGATCGCGAAGGGGCGCGACTGCTCGAGCGGTCCGGCAAGAGCCGCATCGTCGCATGTGACGCCGGTGGAAAGGCGTTTACCTCCGAGGAGTTTGCCGGCTGGCTGCAGGGAGAGCGGGAGGGCGAACGGGACACTTCGATTCTCGTCGGGGGAGCGTTCGGGCTTTCGGCGCAGGTTCTCAGCAACGCATCGATGCGCCTGTCCCTTGCCACGTGGACTCTTCCGCATGAGGTCGCGCGGCTCGTCCTCGCCGAGCAGCTGTACCGGGCGGGGTCGATAGTGCGCGGTGAGCCCTACCACAAATGACAGACAACCGTGTCTGAATGGTTCGAGTCGTGGTTCGGTGAGGATTATGTCGCGCTCTACCCTCATCGTGATGCAGCCGAGGCGGAGCACGCGGTCGAGCTGATCGAGCGACTTGTCGACAGTCCGTCGATGCCGCGGGTGCTGGATCTCGCATGCGGCGGCGGAAGGCACGCGCGGGTGTTGTCGACCCGCTGGAACACCATCGGGCTCGACCTCTCGGCCGTGCTCCTCAGGCTCGCCCGTGACGAAGCGCCGGATGCGGAGTTCGTGCGTGGCGACATGCGGGTGCTTCCGTTCCGGGAAGGCGCGTTCCAGCTTGTGGTGAATCTCTTTACGAGCTTCGGGTACTTCGCCGACGACGAGAGCCATCACGAGGTGATCGAGGAAGTCGCCCGCGTGACAACGCCCGGCGGCACGTTCGTTCTCGACTTCCTTAACACCGAGCATCTTCTCGATACGCTCGTGCCCTATGACGAGACGGAGATAGGGGGAAAGATCGTCGAGCAGCGGCGCGAGATATCCGAGGACGGCCGCTACGTCACAAAGCGGATCTGCATCCGCGGCGAGAGCAGGGAATACACGGAGCGTGTGAGACTGTTCGAGAAAGCGGAGCTCAGCCGCATGCTCGAGCAGTCGGGATTCAGGGTCACATCCGTCTTCGGCAACTACGACGCGACTCCGCTCACCGACGATTCGCCTCGCGTGATCCTGTTCGGGACGCGGCTGTGAGCGCGCAGGTCCTGAGCGTGCCGCTCGATCGCTCCCCGCTGGCACAGCTCGCCGATGGGAGCGGGGCAGGCCAATGGTTTGTGCAAAGGCCGGCGACCCCGGATCAGTGGAAGGAGCGTGCAGTCCTCATGCGTCGCTCACTTATCGATAACGACTGGCTTTCCGCGATGCGTCCGGCATTCGGCACAGGCGGCGCAGCCGTTGCGCGGCTCGAGGCCGCGGCGAAGTCAGGCGTCGTCGTCACTACCGGGCAACAGCCGGGTCTTTTCGGAGGGCCGCTCTATACGTGGTGGAAGGCGCTTTCTGCACTGGCGCTCGCCGACACGCTCGAGAAGAGCATCGGGATGCCTGTCGCGCCGGTCTTCTGGGCCGCCACCGACGATTCGGATTTTGCCGAAGCGTCGAGCACTGTAGTAGCGACACAGGATGGCGCCGAGCGCATCACGATGGCTGAGCCGCGGGGGACTGGCGTCGCGCTGGCGCAGGTTCCGCTCGGTGACATCACCGAACAGATCCGCCGGCTCGAGGCGGCAGCGGGTTCTGCGTCGGCGGCGATGGTCCTCGACCTGGTCCGTAGCGCCTATTCCGGCGATGCGACAATCGGCGGCGCTTATGTTCAGCTACTCCGCTCGATCCTCGAGCCACTCGGCGTCTCTGTGCTCGATGCGGCCCATCCCGCCGTCCGGACAGCGGCGCATCCGCTGCTCGTGAAGTCCCTCGAGCGTGCCGGAGAGATCGAAGCCATGCTGGCTGAGCGATCCCGCACGCTGAAGGCAGCGGGGCACGCCGCGCAGGTCAAGCTCGTCGCTGGGCGGAGTCTGGCGTTCGCCGAATCCAACGGAAAGCGGGAGCGCATCATGACCCGCGACGCGATCTCTGCCGCAACGAGCTCAGCTCCGGGCACTCTCGGACCAAACGTTCTACTGCGGCCAATCGTCGAGCGCTCGATACTCCCTACAGTTGCTTACGTGGGCGGCCCGGCGGAAGTGGCGTACTTCGCGCAGGTGACGGCAGTGGCCGAGGCACTGGACGTCGCGGCACCGCTTGTCGTGCCGCGCTGGTCAGGCTTCGTAGTCGAGCCAAGGATCGGTCGCATCCTCGACCGGCACGGATTGAAGGTGGAGGATTTCAGTGATCCACATGCGGTCGAGACGCGGCTCGCCAGGGAATCGATTCCTCCGGCCTTAACGGAAGCCCTCGAAAAGCTCAGATCGTCAGTGGACAAGTCGATCGCCGACCTGGGAAGCGCCGGCGGCGAAGACCTGATTCCGAACGGCATTCTCGAAGGCCTCGAGAGAAACGTGCTGCATCGGTTAGAGCGGCTCGAGAGACGGATAGCCGCAGGGATAAAGAGTCGCGGCACCGATGGGCTTCGCGACGCGGCCATCGCCCGCGGCGCACTGTCTCCATTCGGATCCCCCCAGGAGCGCAGCCTCAATTTCGTTCCGCTTCTAGCGCGCTACGGTGACGAACTCGTGGAGCAACTGCTGACTGAAATCCGCGCGTACATAGCCCGGATCGCATGACGCCCGGTCGCTCGCCGGGCGCGGCGTTCCTCGTGGGGGCCGGGATTCTGCTCAGTCGCGTGGCGGGGCTCATCCGCCAGAAGGTATTCGCGCACTACTTCAGTACTTCCCTGGCAGCTGACGCATTCAACGCGGCGTTCCGCATCCCGAACATGCTGCAGAACCTGTTCGGTGAGGGAGTCCTCTCCGCCTCGTTCATACCGGGATACAGCGGGCTCCTCGCGCGCCAGCAGGAGGAGGACGCAAACCGGCTTGCTGGTGCCGTGATAAGCGCCCTCGCACTCGTCGCATCCGTCCTGGTTCTGCTCGGCGTGGTGATGGCGCCTCTCCTCGTCGGCCTCATCGCCCCGGGATTCACCGGCGAGAAGCGCGAGCTGACGATACAGCTTGTAAAGATTCTTTTCCCCGGCGCCGCTCTTCTCGTTTTCTCGGCATGGTGTCTCGGAATACTGAACAGCCATCGCCGTTTCTTCATGAGTTACGCGGCGCCTGTCGCGTGGAACCTGGCGATGATCATCGCACTCGTCGGGTTTGGCTCCGGCACCTCGCAAGCCCGTCTCGCCGTGATCCTCGCCTGGGCGTCAGTGGCTGGAAGCGGACTGCAGTTCGTCGTGCAGCTCCCGCTGGTTCTCCGGCTCGCGAAGGGGATGCGTCCGAATCTCGATTTCGGATCTGTTCAGTCGCGAGGCGTGTTCCGCAGCTTCGTTCCGGTTTTCGTCGGTCGCGGAGTCATCCAGATAAGCGCCTTCATCGACTCCTTCATAGCCAGCTGGCTTCCGACTGGTGCCGTCGCCGTTGTTTCATACGCGCAGGTGCTGTACACGCTGCCAGTCAGCCTGTTCGGCATGGCTGTTTCTGCTGCGGAGCTTCCGCTCATGTCGAGCGCGCTGGGTACCGCGGAGGAGATCGCCGCTTATCTGCGCGGGCGACTCGATGCCGGCCTCGAGCGGATCGCCTATTTCATCGTGCCTTCCGCGATCGCCTTCCTCGCCCTCGGCGACGTCATCGCGGGGATCCTGTTCCAGTCAGGAAGGTTCACGCGCGACGATACGGTCTGGGTGTGGCAGGTTCTCGCCGGCTCGACGATCGGGTTGCTCGCGGCGACATGGGGACGCCTCTACTCATCGACGTTCTACGCACTCCGCGACACGCGCACGCCGCTCCGCTTCGCCGTTGCCCGGGTGACGATCAACCTGGCGCTTGGAGCATTTTTCGCACTGTACCTTCCCGGGGCCCTGGGAATCGATCCCCGGATTGGAGTCGCGGGATTGACCGCCGCCTCAGGTATCGCGGCGTGGATCGAGTTCTTTCTTCTGCGGCGCGCGCTGGCCGAGCGGATCGGCCGCACGTCTATCGCGAGGGCGTATACGCTTCGGCTGTGGGCTGCCGGCGCCGTCGCCGCGGCCGCGGCATGGGGCGTCAAGCTTCTCCTGGCCGGCGGGCCAACGTTGTTGACGGGGCTTGTCGTGCTCGCGGTTTTCGGTGGCGTCTACCTGGCGATCACCGCCGGGATGGGGGTCAAGGAGGCAGTGAGTCTGACACGGATGATCAGGCGGCGGTAAGGGCGACTGATTGCGGACTGCGGACGTACTGCGGACTGCGGACGTACTGCGGACGCTGACTGCGGACAACTGCGGACTGCGGACTAAAGACGCTGCGGCGGGTATTATTAGGTTCTTCTCGGATTACCGGGGAATGAGGGTGACGGGAAAGGGCTGATGCCTCATTCCGTGACACGTGTGGAGCTAATGGTTGACCTCGGTGTTCGGGATACTGGATTGTTATGGTTGCTGCCTGACATCTGCTACCCGCTCATGCCGCCTGCTTCCTGCTGCCTGCATGGCGCAGCCGGAAGCAGAGAATCAATGCTGACGCCCAGTCTCCACGCCGGAAGTGCCTTTCGCGCTCTTCCTGACCTGCAGGCTGCAGGCAGCAGGCAGCTTCAGCAGGTGACCGACAGCAGACAGCAGGTCGCCTTTTCCTGATCGTACCGCTTCCCCCTGAATTCCGCGATGAACCTATTATTAGGAAGAATGCGTAACATTCCCGACAGCGTGGCATCGAAGCTTCCACACCTGCCCGATGGCCCGGGAGTTTATCTCTGGAAGAGCGGTGACGGCAGGATTCTATACGTCGGCAAGGCCAAGCGGCTGCGCTCGCGCGTCAGGAGCTACTTCGCGCAGGACCATTACGAGAGCCCGCGCACCCGCCATCTCGTCAACCAGATCACTGACCTCGAGACAATCGTCGTGCCGTCGGAGGCGCACGCGCTGATACTCGAGGCGAATCTCATCAAGGAGTACCGGCCGCGTTTCAACGTCGCCCTGCGTGACGACAAGTCATATCCGTACATCAAGGTCACGGTCCAGGAAGCTTTCCCCCGGGTGTACGTGACCCGCCAGCTCCAGAACGACGGCGCGCGATACTTCGGACCGTACACCGATGTCGGTGCAATGAGGCGCGCGCTGAATGTCGTAAAGCGCATTTTCACGGTTCGATCGTGCAACTACGACATGCCGCGGGAGATGCCGGAAAGACCCTGTCTCGATTACGCGATAAAGCGCTGCAAGGCCCCCTGCATTCTTGCCCAGAGCCAGCAGGACTACCGCTCGATGATAGACGAGGTAGTTCTTTTCCTCGACGGAAAGCCGCGCGAGGTGATGAAGCACATCCGCGAGCGCATGGACCTCGCTGCTGAATCCCTCGACTTCGAGAGAGCGGCCGAGCTGCGGGACGCGCTCCAGCATGTCGAGCGCATGGAGGAGCCGACGGTCGTGCTCGAAGTCGAAGGCGGCGACAGGGACGTCGTCGGGTACGCGCGCGACGATGACGAGGCGTGCGTGGCGATTCTCCGTGTAAGGGGAGGGAAGCTGCTCTCCAGGGAGCACCGGTTCATCGAGAACATCAACGGCGAGGACGACCCGGCAATCCTTTCGGTTTTTCTCGCGGGCACTTACGTACCGATGCGTGAGCGGGCGCGCGACCTCCTGGTGCCATTCGACTTCGAAGACCGGGAGCTACTGGAGCAGTCACTCGACGGGACGCGTGTCAATGTGCCGCAGCGCGGACCGCGCCGCGAGCTGGTGGAGCTCGCCCAGCAGAACGCCCGTCACCTTCTCGAGGAGCTTCGCCTCGAGTCGCTCAGCGCCGGCACGAGGGCAGGGGACCCTGTTTACGAACTCGGCCGTGAGCTCGGACTCCAGAAGCTTCCGCGAACGATGGCGTGCTTCGACATCTCTACTACGCAGGGAACAGACACGGTCGGTGCGTGCGTCTGGTTCGAGCACGGACGGCCGAAGCGCGCCGAGTATCGCAAGTTCAAGGTGAAGAGCGTCGAGGGGACTGACGATTTCGCATCAATGCGCGAAGTCGTGACACGGTACTTTCAGCGCCGGATGGGGGATGGGAAGCCGCTGCCCGACCTGATCGTGATAGACGGTGGAAAAGGCCAGCTCTCCGCGGCCCATCAGGCTCTCGACGAGCTCGGAATCGGTGACCGTCCGCTCATCAGCCTGGCCAAGCGGGACGAGGAAGTCTTCATGTGGGGGCGGGCCGAGCCGGTCAGGATGTCGCGCCGCTCACCTGCGCTGAAGACGCTTCAGCTGCTCCGTGACGAGGCACACCGCTTTGCCATCACGTATAACCGCAAGCGGCGGACGATGCGCACTGTCACATCAGAGCTCCTGAAAGTGCCGGGAATTGGTCCCGTGAAGCGGCGGCGGCTGATCCAGGAGTTCGGGAGTGTCCAGGGCGTCAGGGACGCCGGCGAGGAGGCGATAGCAAAAGTTCCCGGCTTCAACGCCGAGCAGGCAAAAAAGCTGCTTGCAACACTCGCGGCCAACTCTCCCGTGTGAGGCGTAAGCTTCGATAATACTTTGTTTTCGGGAGCTATAGCTCTAAATTACATTAGCTATGGTAAAAGTCGCGCGAATCGTCCCTGGCAGCATTGCAGACGAGATCGGAATGGTTCCCGGAACCCAGATAATCTCGGTCAACGGACGGTCGGTTCAGGACTTCCTCGACTGGGAGTTTCTTTCTGCCGACGATGAGCTCGTCGTCGAGACGCGACAACCGGATGGTGAAGACGTTGTATACGAGATCGAGCGGCTCGAAGCCGAACCGATCGGTCTTGCCCTCGAGCCGCCGACGGTCAGGCGGTGCGCGAACCGGTGCGAGTTCTGCTTTATCGAAGGCCTGCCGCAGGGACTCCGAAAAAACCTCTATATCCGCGACGATGATTATCGTCTCTCGTTCACATACGGCAACTTCGCCACGCTGTCGAATGTGAAGGAGCGCGATATCGCCCGAATCCTCGAGTACCGGCTGTCGCCACTTTATGTCTCCGTTCACGCGACGAACTGGGAAGCAAGAAAAGTTCTCCTAAACAATCCCAGGGTACCGAACATCGTGGAACAGCTCTCCCGGCTCGCAGAAGGCGGCATCCAGTTCCATTCGCAGATGGTGGTAGTCCCCGGCCTCAACGACGGCGACGTGCTCGAGGAATCACTCTCCGACCTGTGGAACATGGGCGATGCGGTGCTTTCCGCCGCTGTCGTGCCGGTCGGCATAACCCAGTTCTCCCATCTTTACACAGGTGAGCCGCTGAGCCGCGAACGCGCGTCCGCGCTGCTCGATCACGTCGAAAAGTGGAGCGTCCGCGCGAGACGGGAACGCGGCGAGACATGGGTCTTCGGCTCGGACGAGCTTTACCTGCTCGCGGGTCGCGACCTGCCCGGTCCTGACCATTACGGCGATTTCGCTCAGATCGAGAACGGCATCGGCGCGATCACCTCGTTGCGCATGCGGGTGAGCGAGGGACTCGACGACCTTCCCCGGCTCGACGGCATGCTGATCGGCGTCGTGACCGGCACCGCAACGGCTGGCCTGATGGCCGAGCTGATTCCCGCGCTCAGCGGAAAGACGGGGGCGCGGTTCGAGCTCATATCCGTCGAGAACTCGCTCTTCGGCCCGACGATCACCACTGCCGGGCTGCTGGTCGGCGCGGATATCAGGCGTGCTCTGGCTGATCGTGGGGACCTCGACATCGCGCTGATTCCGGCCGAGACACTCAACGACGACCGGATATTTCTCGACGACGTCGTTTTCGACCAGCTCCGTGAGTCGCTCCCGGTACCGGTCTATCCGTCCTACGACTTCGTCGACGTTCTCGCGGGTGAAGTCCTGGCGGTGGCGGCATGAACGTACCCGTGATCGCCCTCATCGGACGACCAAACGTCGGCAAGTCCGCGCTTTTCAACCGGATCGTCGGAGATCACGCGGCAATCGTGAGTGACGAGGCGGGCACCACGCGCGACAGGCATTTCTCGCGGGCCGATTGGAACGGGCGGCAGTTCTGGCTTGTCGACACGGGAGGCCTTGCCGACGATCCGCATCTTCCCATGGATCTCGAGATCAGGCGACAGGTTCTCGAGGCGATAACTGAAGCAGATCTTCTTCTGCTCGTTGTCGACGCGAAGGCCGGTCTTCATCCGAGCGACTCGCGGGTCGTCGACCTGCTGCGAGAATCGGAGAAGCCGTGGGTTCTCGTTGCGAACAAGGTAGATGACCCGGCCTCCACCGACTTTTACGAATTCTATTCCCTCGGCGCAGGTGATCCGGTGCCGGTGTCGGCGCAGAACGGAAAGAATTCAGGGGACCTTCTCGACGTGATAGTCGAGCGGATCCCGGAGATGAACGAAGAAGCAGGCGACG
>JBPCJP010000038.1:0-3925 GCA_051005175.1 Gemmatimonadaceae bacterium
GGCTTCGGTGAGCTGCGTGAACATCTCGGTGTTGCCGCTGTCCTTGTTGTCGGGGTGGTAGCGGTTTGCCAGATGCCTGAACACGCGCTCTACCGTTTCGCGGTCGGCGCGCGGCGATACCTGGAGAATTTCGTAGTAATCTGCGAGTTTCGTCTCGGACATGGCATCTACCGTATTGTGAAGGGCCCGATCCTGCAACCCGAATCTCGGTTAGATTTCCGCGGTTGATGCCTGGGTCGCCATCTATCGGGTAACGAAACAATGACGATTGCGGAGCTGCTTGACCTCTTCGAGTACAACCAGTGGGCCCATGAGAGAATTCTCGAGGCCGCGGCTGGGCTGGGGAGCGAGGAGTATGACCGGCACACGGGCGGAAGCTTCGCATCGCTGCGCGCCACTGTCGAACACCTGCTTGCAGCGGAAGTCGTATGGCTGTCGAGGTGGGAGGGCCATTCACTCGGCGACGCTCCCGACTATGGCGGCTGCTCGGACGCGCTGGCCCTGTGGTCGATCTGGACCTCGTTCTGGAAACGTCAGTTCGCCTTCCTCAACGCCCTGACCGAGGAGAATCTTTCATCGCCCATCGCAATCCGGACGCGGAGCGGGATCGAGACTGTTCAGGCGCTTCGCGACACGATGGTACATGTCGTGAACCATTCGACGTATCACCGCGGCCAGGCCGCATCACAGATCCGGCTCGCCGGGGGAAAGCCGCCGGCCACCGATTATTTCATGTATTGCCTTGCCCGTGATGCAGGTGAGCCTGACATCGAGGTTGCGACATGATCAGGAAACCGCTGAGGCTCATTGTTCCGGTGTTGATCCTGATGCAGGCATGCCGGCCTTCGCCGCAGCCGGCGCAGGATCCTTCGTCGACGATCGTACCTCCGGCATCGACTATATCGCCACCTGATCCTGGCACCATTCTGACGAACACGGACTGGGTTCTCGTCGCACTCGGCGAAAGAACGAGCCCTGCCGGCGCAGGAGGCAGGCCGGTGACGCTGCGGATCGAGACAGGCTCAACTGCTGTCGCGGCTGGCTTCGCCGGATGCAACCGCTACACGGGCGCGTATACGATTCGGGGCGACAGCATCACTTTCGGCCCGTCCGCCTCGACGAAAATGGCTTGCGCGGAAGGAATGGACCTCGAACAGGGTTACCTGACGACGCTTCCGCAGATCGTCAGGTATTCAGTCGCTGATTCGACTCTTACGTTCTTCGGGCAGTCAGGTCCGCTGGCAACGTTCAGGAACCGCCCGATCCAGTAGGCCACCGCCGCATCAACTCGTCAGCGAAGCCTCAGGCGCGCGTCCGCCCGGTCCGATTTCTGCCAGTTCGATGTCTGATGAATATGCGGAAATCACTTGTTGCCGGGCTTGCCTGTATCCTTGCGATTCCCTGGGCGTGCTCCGATGCGAGCCTGGAGGGTCCATCGGACGATCCTGAAAGGATCGAGTTCGTAACGGCCGTGGCGGATGTGGCGAGTTGCACGTCCTCGGGGGACGAGGCGACGAGCGCGATAGTCGACACGCTCCCCGGGCTGATACTCATGGCCGGCGACATCGCCTACGAGTCGGGCACCGCCGAGCAGTTCTCGAGCTGTTATCAACCGTCGTGGGGACGCCACAGGGAGAGGACCCGGCCGGCTCCGGGGAATCACGAGTATGAGACCGAGGGCGCCGCTCCGTATTACGCGTACTTCGGCGCGAACGCGGGTCCGGCAGGAAGGGGTTACTACTCGTTCAACCACGGCGCCTGGCACATCGTGTCGCTCAACAGCAACATCGATGTTTCCGCGGGATCGCCGCAGGAGACGTGGCTGAGGCAGGATCTGGCGGCAAACGCGGCGAAGTGCACTCTCGCTTTCTGGCATCATCCGCTCTTCAGCTCGGGCTTCCACGGGAACACGCCGGAGATGGCGCCGCTGTGGCGCGCGTTGCAGGAGGCCAGCGCGGAGATAGTGATCTCCGGGCACGATCATCACTACGAGAGGTTCGCGCCGCAGTCGGCCGACGGCGTCGCCACTCCGCGAGGGATAAGGCAGTTTGTTGTAGGGGGTGGCGGGGCGTCACTGTTTCCGGCGCTGTTTTTCACTGCCAATTCTGAGGCGCGGTTCGATGCGGGGTACGGGGTGTTGAGATTGGTGCTTGGGGAAGGCCGCTATGAATGGAAGTTCGTGCCGGTAATTCCCGGTGCATACGCCGACTCGGGGTCGGGGAACTGCAACTGAAGGGGGGAGACCGGTCTCCCCACCCGGCTGTTCCGTCCTCTCGAAAACTCCAGCGTCCCGTCCTCGATCCTGCTGAACTTCAGGCTCATCATGTCGAGCACGTAATTCTGGTTCAGCTTCCATGGCTTCTTCGAGCCCTGGCTCGGCAGTGATGGAAGCGCGCGCTTCACGTAACCCGATGTGAAAGTGATTGCGGGCTCGCGCCGGATCGACGAATCCCGGAGGCGGGGGGTGCACTGGCTGTATCCATGGCGGTCCATGTGATTCAACACCCGGCAGAGGTACGCCGCAGTGAGGTCAACCTTCAGCGTCCACGATGCGTTAGTGTAGCCGAGGGCTGACGCGAGGTTGGGGATGTCGCTGTACATCATCCCCTTGTATGACATCGTCCCGGCGATAGCGATCGGGGTTCTATCGACAATGAGCTCGAGGCCACTCATCAGCTTCATGTTGAGCCCGGTCGCGGTGACGATGATGTCTGCGTCGAGCTTGTGGCCCGACGTGAGCTCAAGCCCGGTCTCGGTGAATGTCGCGATCTGGTCAGTCACTATCGACGCCTTTCCAGACTTCATGGCCTTGAAAAGATCGGCGTCGGGTATCAGGCAGAGCCGCTGGTCCCACGGATCGTACGCCGGGGTGAGGTGGGTGTAGTCGTAATCGGGTCCGAGACGGTGACGCGCGCCCTTCAGAAGCATCCGCTTGAAGAATCCGGGCTTCCGCCTCGCTAGATGGTAGAAGAACATGCTGAGGGCGACGTTCTTCCACCGCGTTATTCCATATGCGACGCGGGAGGGGAGGAACCTCCGCAGACTATCGGCAATCCTGTCGCTGGAGGGGAGCGAAGTGATATAGGTCGGAGAGCGCTGAAGCATCGTCACGTGCGCCGCCGTTCCCGCCATCGCTGGAACGAGAGTGACCGCTGTCGCGCCGCTGCCGATCACGATTACCCGCTTGCCGGTATAGTCGAGATCTTCCGGCCATTTCTGCGGATGGATTACGGGCCCCGCGAAGCGCTCGGTCCCTTTCCACTCCGGCGTGTAACCTGACTCGTAGTCGTAATAGCCCGTGCAGAGATAGATGAAACCGCAGGTCAGCTCAACCGGCCCGTCCTGCGTGTCCGCTTCGACATGCCATTGCGAATCAGCTGATGACCACGACGCGCGGCGCACCCGATGGTTGAACCTGATCTTCGAGTCGATGCCGTACTCCCGCGCCGTCTCGCGGATGTAATCGAGAATCGAGCCGCCGTCGGCAATCGATTTTGCGTTACGCCATGGATGAAAGCTGTAACCGAGCGTGTACATGTCGGAGTCGGAGCGGATTCCAGGATATCTGAAGAGGTCCCAGGTCCCGCCGATCACGTCGCGGCCTTCGAAGATCGCGTAGCTCTTCGACGGGCAATATCGCTGAAGGTGGTAGCCGGCCCCGATCCCGGAGAGACCGGCCCCAACCACCAGCACCTCTACATGCTCCACTCCTCTCCCGGTTCCTCGGCCAGTCTTCACGCATGATAGTAATTTGGGGTGACTCAATCAGCCATCATGATGAACGTGACAATCAGGCGGGCAACCGAAGCAGATGCCGCTCTCCTGTCGGAGATGGCGCTGAAGATATTCCTCGACACGTTCGGCGAGCAGAACAGGCGCGAGGATATCGAGATGCACGCGGCGCGCTCATATTCCCCGGAGATTC
>JBPCJP010000039.1:0-3736 GCA_051005175.1 Gemmatimonadaceae bacterium
ACCTCCGCCGCCGGCACGCGGCCCGGCCGGTCGGCCCGGGGAACGAGTCGCAGGGAGATCACCGCCTCGAGCGAGCTCGCGAGGAGGAATCGCACCTCCGACTGCTGGTGCGGGGGATAGAACGAGAGGATGCGGTTGATCGTCTGCGTCGCGTCGGTCGTGTGAAGCGTCGAGAACACGAGGTGCCCGGTGTCCGCTGCCTTGAGCGCTGTGTCCAGCGTGTCGAGGTCGCGGATTTCTCCGACGAGGAGAATGTCGGGATCCTGTCGCAGCACGCGCCGCAGCGCCTGGGCGAAGCTGGCTGTGTCTGTACCGACCTCGCGCTGGTTGATGTGCGACTTGTTGTCGCGGTGCAGAAACTCGATCGGGTCCTCGATCGTGATGATGTTCGCGTTCCTGTTCTGGTTTATGTACTGGATCATCGCGGCCAGCGCAGTCGACTTGCCTGATCCCGTCACTCCGGTGACAAGCACGAGCCCGCGCGGCTTTATCGCGATCTGCTCCAGAATGGGCGGGAGGTTCAGCTCGGTTATCGTGTGCGCCTGGAACGGCACTATGCGGAATGCATAGGCGATCGTCCCGCGCTGCTGGTACGCGTTGACGCGGAACCGCCCGATCCCGGGGACGCCAAGCGCGAAGTCGGCCTCCTTCATCTCGGCGAATTCCTTCTGCCGGCGGGGCGGCATTATCTGGTCGGCCAGCGCTTTCATGTCGTCAGAGCGCATCGGCGACATCGGCAGGTTGATGAGCTCGCCGTTTACGCGAAGTGTCGGCGCGCACCCTACCTTCAAGTGAAGGTCTGACGCGTTCTGCTCCAGCATCTGGCGCAGGACCGTGCGGTAGTCGAATGCCGAACCGAAGGCCGGAATTCCTTCCATCGGGGTGATCGGTGTGTCAGCCATTTGGGTCAATGCGGAAAAGCACCTGTCCGTACTCAACCGGGTGCGCGTTCTGGGCGAGCATCTCCTTCACGACGCCATCGAATTCCGACTCGATCTCGTTCATGATCTTCATCGCTTCGATTAGGCAGAGGATCTGTCCCTTGGAGATGCGATCCCCGACGCTCAGGTACGGCTTCGCGCCGGGCTCGGGTGCGGAATAGTATGTCCCCACCATCGGCGACTTTACCTCGAGGAATTTCGGCCGCGCCGGCTCCGCCTTGGGAGCCTCGACGGGCGGCGGCGCAGGAGCGGCGGCCGGTGGCGGTGAATACTCCGGCGCTGCGGCCTGTGCCGGCCCGCGCGGCGAGTTCTTCGACACGCGGATCCGCATCCCCTTGTCGGATGTGATCTCGATGGTGTTGACGGACGAAGCGTCTATCATCTCGAGGAGCTTCTTGACGTAGCGGAGGTCCATCATCAGGGTGCCTCGCGCTGTGTTCTCGATATATGTCTCATGCGACCTCGATTAGCTCCCGGGAAAAGTTCGTGAGAATCCGCGGACCGTTCTCAGAGAGGTGGACGTCGTCCTCTATACGGACGCCTCCCCACCCCGGTCGGTAAATGCCTGGCTCTATCGTGACGACTGCACCCTCGACAAGGGCCGCCTCCGCGGTTCGTGCTAGCCGGGGCGCCTCGTGGACTTCCAGCCCCAGCCCATGGCCCAGGCTGTGACCGAATGCCTCGCCGTGCCCGCAGCGCTCAATGTAGCTCCGGGCGAGCGCGTCGGCAGCCATTCCGGTCATCCCGGCCCTGACTGAGTGCGAGGCGATGTCGTTCGCCTCCCTGACGATCTCGTATATCTCCCTCTGCTCGGCGCCCGGCGGTCCGACGACGACAGTTCTCGTGACATCCGAGCAGTAACCCGCATGCTGCGCGCCGAAATCGAGCAGGAGCAGGTCGCCGCGTTCGACGATTCGCTTCGAGGCCCTCGCGTGCGGAAGGGCTGACCGCGGCCCCGATGCGACGATCGGCGGGAAAGGAGCTTCCTCGCTTCCTTCGTCCCTCAGTGCTTTCTCGAGGATCCCGGCGATCTGGAGCTCACTCATGCCGGCCTCGATCTGAGGCAGAGTTCGCGCGAGGGCCCCGGTCGCGATGCGGCCTGCTTCAGTGATGAGGGCGACCTCCTCCTCATCCTTCGACTCACGGAGCGACTCGACGAGGTTCACGTGCGGGCGCCACTGCCACCTCGAGCCGTCGTTCAGCAGCCGCTCGAAGTCACGGTGAAAAATGTGCGCCGACTCGAACCCGATCACTTCCGCCGACTGAACTTTCTGGAGAACGCTCCACAATCCTGCCCAGAGACTCACCGGCTCGATCCTGATCCGCGCGAAATCGCCAACCTCGTCGGCTGCCTGGACCTCGTACCTGAAGTCCGTTATCAGCTGAATGTCCGACGGTGTGACGACGGCGATCGCGCTCGTGCCGGAGAAGCCGGTCAGGTACCTGATGTTCGGCAGGCTCGTCAACACGATCGCGTCGATGTGCTGCGCCTCGAGAAGACCGGTGAGGGCGGCGAAGCGCGCGCGGCGATTGTCAGGCATGCGGCGAAAGCTTCCGCGCGAGACCTCGCAGCGCGAGCTCGTAGCTGTCCGCGCCGAATCCGCACACCACTGCGACCGCAGCGTCAGCGAGAACCGAGTGACGCCGCGCCGGCTCGCGCGCGTAGATGTTGGTGAGGTGCACTTCGACGAACGGCAACGCGATTCCCGCGAGCGCGTCGCGAATTGCCAGACTCGAGTGCGAATATGCGCCGGCATTGACGAGCGCGCCGTCGCACGTGCCGCGGAGCGCGTGCACCGCCTCCACGATCTCGCCTTCACCATTCAGCTGCGTGAACGTCAGCTCGACTCCGAGCTCCGGCGCGATTTCCCGAAGCCGCTCCTCGATGTCAGCAAGCGTCGCTGTTCCATATATATCGGGCTCGCGGGTGCCGAGCAGGTTGAGGTTCGGGCCGTTGACTACAGCGATCCTCACGAATCCGCCAGACCGTCCAGCCACTCCCTGAATCGGCGGATGTCTTCTTCGGATTCCTGTGTCTGGTTCTCTGTCGCGACAGGCTCCTGCGACTGCGTCGGAGTCTGGATCTTCTCCGGAACCGGGTTGTGCGCCGTGCCGCTCATCGCCCCGCTGAGGGCAAACGCGGCCCGGGTGTCCTCCTCAGCTATTTCGTCTCCGGGAAAGAGATTGCTGAAAGCGTCAGTCGCGAGCGGGAGATCGTCGGCATGAGGTTGAAGGTGCCCGCCGACGACAGGAAGTGCTGCGCGCGCGGTGAATGCCTCGGAGCCTTCCGCGGCGGGCGGTTTCCTCGATCCGAGAGTCGCGAAGAATTCGCGGACGGTCGGGACTTTCGGAGTGAAATGAGGGAGATCCTCGTCCCGCGGCGGCTCGGGAGAATAGGCCACGACTCCTGCCTCCTCCTCCTCTTCCTCGGCCTCTGGCGCTTTGCCTGCCGCCATTGCCGCAGCGGCCTCGTCTCCGCGGAAATCTGCGTCGACAGATTCTTCGGTCGTGACAGGCATCGACGGCGCCTGCTCGACTACCGGGGCGATCTCCAGCTCATGCGGCGAGGTGGCGGCCATTCCGGCTTCGTCGATGCTCGTCTGGAATTCGCCGAGCATGACGGGCATTTCGACGAACCTTGCGCCGTTCGCGACTCCGGTTCCCTCTTCAGCGCTCTCGGTCTCGTCCTCACGTTTCTCGAGGTCGGCGACCGGCTCGGTCTCGGGCGCTTCAGGTTCGCTGGCGCCGAATCCAAATCCCGGATCGGTCCAGTCGAGCTCGGCGACCCGCTCACC
>JBPCJP010000040.1:0-5396 GCA_051005175.1 Gemmatimonadaceae bacterium
GAGTGCGCCGAGAGCGTTGGCGACTGCATCGATGGTTTCGATGCTGTCCCACTCGGCGAACTCGTCGCTTATAGGCGGAGGTTCTTCATCGAGACGGGAAGATTCCCCGTCAGCCGTGGGAATTCGCGCGGCTTCAGTGGTGCTCGAGTCTTCAGGTTTCTGGTTGTAGGCGAAACCGATTCGAGTCATCCGGTCCCTACGAAAATGCGCGCGCGCGATTCATGGGACCGAGTATATAAACCACAACTATATGGCGCAACGATTTTTATGCTTGAGGGACCGGAAACTTTTATTGCGGGTTCCTGCATTCACCGCTGGCGCCTGCATTGCACCATATTCAACTTTCGATGTTCAGCACATGTTTCGGGTCACCAGGGTTTTTCTCATTACGGCGCTGTCTTCTTCTCGGAGCCGCAGTGTCTGGATTCTGGCACGCGGGTGCCAACGCTCAATCGTTCGATGATGAAGTAAGGATATCGCCGGCGAAGCTTCTGGGAATCAACGTGATATTGAGTGGAGTAACAGCGGGAGCCGCTCAAGCCGCACGGGGGAACTCTTTTCTCAAGGGGTTCCTGCAGGGTTCAATCGGTGGTGTTGCCGTCTACGCGGGAAAATGCCTTCTTGTCCAGAGAAGCTCAGTGACGGACTGGGCAGGGCGAGCTACAGTCGCGGCTGGTAGCTCGGCCGTCGCGAACGCGGCGGCCGGTCGTCCGCTGCTCCAGGAGCTCGTGTTTCCGCTAGGCCCTGTGCGATTCTTTCGAAACAACAAGACACGGCGCACTCGCGTCAAGTTGGACTTGGGTACGACCGTTGTTGCAGCCTACTTCGTGCTGGATCGGGGCGCCAGATTCACGACCGGCCCCAGCCTCACGCACGGTGCGCTTGTTTTTGAAGGCGAACCTTCCAGGGGGAATCTCGAAGCAGCTGGCGTCTTGTTCCTTAGTCGAGGAGCAGGCCGGCAGGCGATTGCGCATGAATTGGTCCACGTGGGCCAGGGGGATTTCGCTTCAACGGTATGGGAAGGCCCGCTCCAGGACTGGATGCTCGGTCACGACCCAATTGCTTCGAAAGCCGGGGAATACATCGATCTGGGCATCCTGTTACCGGTCTGGGCTGGGCTCAACGCGCTCGTAGATCGCAGAGCGAGACCGTGGGAAAAGGAGGCAAGGTCTCTTGCGGCCGGTTGCTGATCGTCGTGTAGCATGCTCAAGGCAGCAACACGAAGGGGGTAGAAACATATCGCAGGCTTTGTCTGAAATCAGGCCCGAATGACACGGGGAGTGTCACGCGGTAACGTGCGGCCGCGTCAAGGTGCCGAGTTTCGAGAGAGATGACGAGACTGATGGTGCGTCCCGACCGAGGCGCAATTCGCTCGGAGGCGTTGGAAGTTTCATTGCATGCCCCCGTGTGAACGGCCGTAAACTGGCCTCGCCCGTCTATCTCTCGTTCAACAGACAGGCCGCACAAGAGCGGATCGGCCGATTCATCGCCATTGTTTTGAATCTCAAAAGTCAGCGCAAGCCTCGCGAACGTGCCCCCCGGTAGCACCGTATAAGTAGCGCGCTCAGCTGTGACAATTTCTATCGTAGTGTCGGGGGAGCTCGGTGTCGCACAGGCGTTGAGTAGCGCGACCAACAGGGTTGCAACCGCAATTGTTTTCATGCTGCATCCTCGGTGGCTGCGAAGCGCGGCAAGCTACTGTGTCGGCGAGCCGCGCAACCTGGACATACTTAACAGTTGAACTCGCCCTGTAAACTTGATGAACGACGAATTCCTGGCGGTCAAATCGGTCCCCGGCTTCAAGGCGCGTCGCAAAGATCATCGCCCGTTGTGAGTACTTGCCAAGAGGAAGGAATTCCATAACGACCAACTTGCACGCCTAGACCTTGTGGTAGACGATCCTCGCTGCCTCGGCCCGGTCTACCGCGACGTAGGTCTCGAAGTCGGAGAAGAAAGCCGGCGCCTCGACGGCCAGAATCCGGATTATCGCGATGGCGCAGCGACGAATCTCGAATTCGGCACCCTCTGACGAGCGCAACTCCAGCATTGTTCTCCATGCGCGAGCGTTGCCTGTCACGACGATTTTCGTCTCAGTTGAATTCGGCAGGACGCCCCGAGCCGCCTCGCGCGCCATCTTCCGGCGGTGGACCTTGTCCTGTACCCAGGTATAGCGGGTCATCAGCTTCTCGACCAACGCGACGTACGATGCCTGCGCCGCTTCGACCTGCTCGCGCCAGGCGGACTCCAGCGCCTCGTCGCCCATGATCGCGGGAGGCATCACGAAGTTCGCCTCCGACTCGTCCACGTAACGCTGCGAAAGCTGGGAGTAGGCGAAGCCTGCCCTGTGCCGGACAAGCTCGTGAGTCAGTGACCGGCTCACTCCCTCGAGCAGCAACGAGTAGGTCGCGTGCTCGAGAACGCTGCCATGACCCTGCTTCTTGATGTTCTCCAGATACTCCCGCGTGTCACGCTTCGCAGGATTCTTCTGGCTCATGTAGCAGAGCCGGCCGGCGAACTCGGCGAGGCGCTCGCCATCCGTGCTCTCACCAAGCCAGTTGACGGGAAGATGTGAGGGCTCGGAGAACGAAGGGCGCGCGAGGACTGTGATTCTTGGCTCGAGAAAAATCATTCTTGCGGGGTAGAAGTTGGACTTGAATTTACTAGATAAGGTCGAGCCGGAGAGTCGCATATTGCCTCTCGGCGGCGACACGATCCAGCGCGGCGCGCGCCTCGGGAGGCAGCGGCGCAAGGGCAGTGTCGTACTTCACGTCGGCGACCGGCTTCTGGCCGGGTAGCGGTACCTTCACTCCGGGGTTGAGGATACCGAGCGGGTCGAACGCCCGCTTCACGAGCGAGAACAACTCGATTACCCGGTCGTCCCACACGCGGGGAAGCAGGGGAGTGCGAAGGCGGCCGTCGCCATGCTCGCCCGCGAGCGTTCCCCCGAGTCGGGCAGTGAGGTCCACGACGTCCGACAGCAGTCCTTCCAGTTTGTCCCTCCAGTCGGGAGCGGTCACATCAATCAGTGGATTGACGTGCACGTGCGCATCGCCGGCGTGGCCGAAGATCACTCCGCGAACGCCACGCGAGTCGAGGGCTGAGCGAACCCCGCGGATGTAGTCGGCGAGCTTGTCGGCAGGCACGGCGCCGTCCTCGATGAACTGCATCGACTTCAGCGAAGGACCGAGTCGTGACAGGATCGGGCTCGCCGCATGACGGAGCTCCCACAGCTCGTGCTGCTCACTCAGACCTATTGCAACGAGCGTGAGCGTCGCACCGGCCGCATCGAATGATTCCCCGAGAGAAACCGCCAGGGCCGAGCTCTCTTCGTCGTCCACCGCCTCGACATTGGCGAGCAGGACTGCCTCAGTCCCGGCGGGGATTGCAGACAAGGCGCTCGCAGGCGAAGCCGATGCATCACCAAGCGCCGCCAGATCAAGGAACGTCCGGTCGAGCAGCTCGCACGCGACTGCGCCGGCCTTCCGCGCGCCGATCGCTGCCGTAACGGCCGCTTCGAGCGAAGCAAACGCCCCGAGCACACTGCTCGTTGCGCGGGCAACAGGTGCAAGGGCGACCTGAATGCCGACGATTACCGCGAGAGTTCCCTCACTGCCTGCAAGGAGGTCGACAAGCTTTCCGCTGTGCCTGTATGCCGCCAGTCCGTAGCCCGACGAATCCTTCGCGACTCCCTCATGACCCAGCTGGTCGCTGGAGAACACCGATATGCGCGGGACGGCCTCCTTGAAGAATGCGTCAAGGGCAGGAACCCCATCCGGAGCGGGAGCGAGGCGAGAAATCACGGCCCGTGTTCCATCCGCAAAAACACAGTCGAGCGCAAGCACCCAGTCGCGTGTAGGCCCGAAGCGAAGGGAATGCGCGCCAGCCGCGTTCGTCGATACCATGCCGCCGATCGTGCAGTACTCGCCGCTTGAAGGGTCAACAGGGAAGCGCAGCCCCCGGTCGTTAGCCGCGCGATTGACGGCCCCGCGCAATGCACCTGCGCCGACCCACATCCGGTGACCCGTTGGATCAACATCTCCGATACTGTCGATGCGGCTCAGGTCCACTATCACGCCAGGCCCGATGGCGCCACCTGCCATGCTGGTGCCTGATCCACGTGGAACGAGCGACAACGACCGCTCGCTCGCGTAGCGCACGAGTGTCACCACATCGTCGGCATCCACGGGCACAGCAACAGCTGCGGGGACTATCCGACCGATTCCCGCCGCTTCCGAGTAAACTGCGCGAGCGAGGTCATCGTCCCGCCAGACGCCGCGAAACCCCGCGGGTGGTATGTGACAGGAAGCCACTACAAGCCCAGCTGACTTACCCGCGGCGGATCCTGCGAATAGTCGTAGAACCCCTTGCCTGACTTCCGGCCGTACATGCCGGCGATCACCATTCTCTTCAACAGCGGCGGCGGCGCATATCGCTTCTCGCGATACTCGTCGAACATTATCTCGGCGATCTTGTGCGTCGTATCGAGCCCTACGAAGTCGAGAAGCGTGAATGGACCCATCGGGTGACCGGCTCCGAGCTGCATCGCCTTGTCGATGTCCTCGACGCTGGCGACGTTCGCCTCGAGCGCGTTTATCGCGTCGAGCATGTACGGGATAAGCAACAGGTTTACGACGAACCCGGAGTTGTCCTTCGCGCGTATCGGCTCCTTGCCGAGCTTCTTAGCGAACTCGAACGCGGTTTCCGCTGTTTGATCGCCTGTCGTGATGGTCCGCACCACCTCGACGAGCTTCATCAGCGGCACGGGATTGAAGAAGTGAAGGCCGAGCATCCTGTCCGGCCTTCCGCATGCAGCCGCCATGGCCGCGATGGTGAGGCTGGACGTGTTCGACGCGAAGATCGTGTCCGGCGGGCATATCGCGTCGAGCTCCTTCCACATCGCGTTCTTCATCTCGAGATCTTCAACGACCGCCTCGATCACAATGTCGCACTCGGCGAGCGCCGAAAGGTCTGTCGTGAACGTCAGCCTCGACAGCGCCGCATCGCGCTCCCCGGCGGTCACCTTTCCGCGCTCGATGCCTTTTGACAGAACTTTCCCGATACTGTCCCTCGATTTGTCGGCCGCTGCGCCAGATATCTCCCGCACGATCGTGCCGAAGCCGGCCTGCGCCGAAACCTGTGCGATGCCGCTTCCCATGAGGCCGCCACCGAGCACTCCAACATGTTTTATCTCTTCCACTTGATTCTCCGGGTGGTTCCGAACTCGAGGCGGTCGAGCGCCTGCTCCAGCGCGAGTTGCGCGCGCATCACGACCTGCCGGTGACCCTTGCCGATGCTGTAGCCGGCGCCCGCCCCGAGCAGCGTGGGGACTGCCGCTGCTCCGCCGAGAAGGAGAAACGCTTCCGGGACGAGCATCACGGATCCGAGAACCGCGACAA
>JBPCJP010000041.1:0-7551 GCA_051005175.1 Gemmatimonadaceae bacterium
ATGCTGGAAAGTAGAGGCGGAGAAATGGCCGACGCCCTGTCCGTCGGCGGGTCATCAAAGAGAGACGCAGAAAAGGAAGTCGCTGCTTCGGTCGACCGGTTGATTTACTACGCCGGATGGGCCGACAAGTACGCGCAGGTTGTCGGGAACACGAATCCTGTCGCGGGGCCGTTCTTCAACTTCACCGTGCCTGAGCCGATGGGAATCATCGGTGTGATTGCCGGCGATTCTGCTCCGCTTCTTGGACTCGTTTCGCAGATCGCGCCGGTCATCGTTTCGGGGAATACCGTGATTGCTCTCGTATCCGAGACGCAGCCGTATCCCGCAATTGTGCTCGGCGAGATGCTGGCGACGTCGGATCTGCCGGGTGGTGTTGTGAACCTGCTCACGGGATTCAGGCGGGAGCTGCTCCCCACGTTTGCAACGCACACGCATCTCCGCGGACTTTCAGCCGTTGTCGGGTTGGAGGAGCGGAAGGAACTTGCCCTCGGTGCCGCGGATTCGGTGAAGCGGGTGAACACCAGGAAGGCGGAGGAGAAACTTGACTGGTACTCAGAATCAGGGCAGGGCGTCTATGACATCAAGGACTTCATCGAGTTCAAGACAACCTGGCACCCGATCGGGGTGTAGTCGGCCTGGGTGTTCGTGAAGGCGATAGCTTTTCCCGTAGTTCCCGGCTCGGGACATAGCTGAATGCGCGGCCTCCGGTGTTGACAACGAGCAGCGACTGGTCGGCCAGCTTCATCAAATCCGTTCGCGCAGTTTGGTAGCTGACTCCATGCGATGTGCGATGGGACGCGACCGTGTAGCGAGCCTGCGGATTTTTCAATGCATGGTTGATCAGCGCGAGCTGGCGCGGATTCAGGTCGTCATGAACGAGTGCTGCCTGCCTGACCAGCTCGTCGGATTCGTGAAGCTCCGTCGCCTTTCTCGCCAGATAGTCGTGGAGCTCAGCGATTGCGCGAATCAGCACTCGCAGCTGATAAAGAATGAAATAGGTGGCGTCATTTTCATCCGTCTCTGTATACAGGTAGGCTCGAGCATACTGACCCCGCGCCTTTTTCAGGATCCTCGAAATCGACACATATTCACAGAGCCAGTACCCTTGCCGGGCCATTGACCAGTAAAACAGGGCACGTGCCGTCCGGCCATTTCCGTCGACGAACGGATGATCGTAAGCCAGCCAGAGGTGGAGCAGGATTGCCCTCACTGCAGGGGGGATAAATTCACTTTTTCGAGTGCCGTTCGCGAATACACACATCTTGTCCATTCGGGCTGCCAGTTCAGTGGCAGGCGGCGGTGTGTGAAGACGGGTGCCCGTTTCGTCCTCGACCACGATCTCTTCGTCGGCGCGTCGAAACCGACCTGCACCGTCTGGATCTTCAAGCGTGCCTTCCGTCAGAATTCTCTGTAGTTCGATGATTCTTGCCGGCGTAAGCGGCTTGTCGACTGAGCCGAGGATGAATCGCATCGCCTTGTAGTTGTTCAGGATCATCCGCTCGCTGCGAGTTCGGGGCGTCCGACCTTCCTGAATCATGGCTTTCGCGGCCTTGCGGGGGGTCGAGGCACCTTCGAGCTGGCTCGATGTGATCGCCTCCTCCACCAGCGACTTGAACAAGTACGTGTCTCTGGTGGCCGGGTTGGTGACCTGCTCATTCCCCTGGATATTTCCTGCGGCATCGCGGTCGATCCGGTGCAGCATTTCGAGGGCGACCGCAGGCAGGGAATAACGGAAGGGTTCGCCCTTTGAATCGCTAAGGGGCAGGAGCGAGTAAAGCGAACGCCGCGCGAGTTTTACGGCGAGCCATTGCTCTTCTGCGGTGAATCCAGAGAGGGGTGGGTCGTGTCGGAAAGTGTCCCAGTGCCGATATTTGCCTCCTGGCGCGGGTCCTAATCCGGCCTTTGTGAGCTCAATGAACCTGTTCTCGGAGGCATGCGAAACCGCCTCGGAGATGAGTTTGCCGAGCGGTGGCGGGACTACGGGGAGTTTCATCAGGGTCTATCTCCTAATTAAATCCTAATAAATCCAAAATTAGTAGATAGGGAGCCGGATTCAAGATCTAATTACTAACTGGGTGATAATTAGTAGTTGGGGTTAGGGCCAAGTCCGACCAGCGCCGCCTTTCGCTCTGATCCATCGAGGTAAGAACCGTCATTGCCGACGCATTCCCGGCAGCCTATAGTCCGGTCACAAGGCGCCAACAGTCCGCTGAATAATATCCTGACGTCGACCCGATTGGCCGGAGGCTGCATGAAGCATATGGGACTACACCTGGTGCGAGACACGTTCAAGTTTTGATGCAGGCAATCCGGATTCGCGCACCCGGCTCCGCCGATGCTCTTGTCGCCGAGTCGGTCGCGATACCGGAGCCCGGACCCGGTGAGGCGCGCGTCAGGGTTGAATTCGCTGGCATCAACTTCATCGACATCTACAAACGAACGGGACTCTACCAGGTTCCGCTCCCGGCCACGCTTGGCGAGGAAGGCGCTGGCGTTGTCCACACGGTTGGCGCAGGCGTCGACGGAACAGCCGTCGGCGACCGGGTAGCCTGGACCGGGGCGATGGGATCGTATGCAGAGTACGCGGTAGCCAACGCGTCAAGGCTCGTTCCGGTTCCCGATGCCGTCGATACTCGCGTTGCCGCAGCCTTGATGCTTCAGGGCATGACTGCCCACTATCTCGCCTGCTCGACGTATCCGTTGAAGACCGGCGATCGCTGTCTCGTACACGCGGCAGCCGGTGGAGTCGGGCTGCTACTCGTCCAGATCGCAAAGCGCCGCGGCGCGTTTGTAATCGGCACCGTTGGTTCGGACGAAAAAGCGGAGCTGGCGCGAAACGCCGGAGCAGACGAGGTAATCGTCTATACGCGGGATGACTTCGTCCCCGAGGTACGCCGAATCACGCAATCGCGTGGCGTGAACGTCGTCTACGACTCGGTAGGGAAGGCGACGTTTCTCAAGGGTCTCGATGTAATCACGCCGCGCGGGATGATGGTTCTCTTCGGCCAGTCGAGCGGCCCGGTCGAGCCGATCGATCTGCAGATACTCAACCGGAAAGGCTCATTGTTCGTCACCCGTCCAACGCTCGTTCACTACTCAGCTACGCGTGAGGAATTGCTCTGGCGTTCCGGCGAGCTGTTCGAATGGCTGAGCACCGGCGAGCTGAATGTTCGAATCGACCGGGAATTCCCGCTGGCTGAGGCAGCCGAGGCCCATCGGGCCCTCGAGGGTCGTCTTACCAAGGGAAAGGTCCTGCTCCGCATCTGACTCCTTGCCGAACAAACACAGAAGCCAGCCGAGGCTCGCGAGTTTTTCAGCGAGCTGTTTGGGTGGACGTACAAGGATCTTCCCGCCATGGGAGGCGGAATCATCAACGCTGACGGTCACGACGTCGACGGGATTTGGGATCTGGACGGACCCAACACTCCCCCGGGAATTGGCGTCATGGTCAAGGTGGACAGCGCGGACGAAGCCGCCGACACTTTTCGTCACGCTGTGCCGAGCTGATAGGAGCTGCTTACGACCGACCATGCACGCGCCGGCGAGTTCTACAGGAACCTGTTCGGATGGACGTCTACCGAAACGGACATGGGCCCGATGAAGTACACGACCTTCAAGCTCGGCGAGGAGTACGCCGGAGGAATGATGCAACTCAGCCCGGAGATGGGTGAGATGCCATCGGGCTGGTCGACATATATGACAGTGAACGATGTTGACGCATCAGCAGAGCAGGCGACCGGGCTCGGGGCCGACGTGTTTTTGCCGCCGATGGATGTGCCGACTGTCGGAAGAATGGCGGGAATCGCATCACCCCAGGGTGTGACCTTCTACGTCATCAAGTACGTCGCGTGAAATGGATTTACGGCTTGCGACGCCATGGGGTTATCTCGTGGGAATGAACTCCCACCGTCCCGTTGCCGTCGCGATCACGGTAACCTCGCTCGGACGCAGGAGTGTCGGGCCCGCACTGGCGGCCACCACTTGCATTTCGAAGTAGGTATCGCGCGGGCCCGGTCCACCCAGCGCACTCGTCAGGCTGAGCAGCCGTCCAAGTGAGCCACCGGCGGCGGCCGCCATGGTCTCGGCATCGCGCCGTGCTTCATCGACTGCTTCCTTCAGGGCGTTTCGGCGTGCATCACCCATGTTGTCGCCTGTATACTGCGCGGAAGAGACGCTGGTGGCACCTCCCGACAATCCGGAATCGATGATCTTGCCAACGCTCGAAATGTTGGAGATCTCGACTCGAATGACGTTCGTGGCGATGAATCCATCCTGCTTTCTTCCGGCGCTGCTGAATTCATAATTCGGCCCCACGGCATAGGCGCTGTTTGAAATGTCATCCTGCCTGAGGCCGGCGTCGAGCAGCGAGCGCATCGTCTGCGCGACGAGCTTCGCATTTTCAGAAGCCGCGAGTGCTGCCGTCGTACCCTTGGCCTGGACGGTGAACGAGATGGCTGCCTTCGTCGGCTTGAGACGGATCTCGCCACGTCCATTGGCCGAAACTGCAGAGTTGGAGCTGGACTCCTGGGCATCCAATGCCATCGGCAGCGTGAGCAGCGCAAACGCCAGGCCGGCCATGAAGCGAATCATCGGGGTTCTCCGCAGAAGGTGAATGACCAGCTCCCAACATATTGGACCTGGATTACACCAGCGAGGTGATTCGATTAAGAACGCATTAATCCAGGCGCTGTGTCGTTGGTGCGATCCAGTAACGGGGACCCGGGCCCTGCCTCGCCGCCCGGTCTCCGGGATTCGAGAGCTGACATCGGTCGAGGGAAAGACACCCGCATCCGATGCACTGCGTGAGCCCCGCTCTCAGGCGCTCGAGCTCGCTGATCCGCTCGTCTATCCGACTCGTCCAGGTTTTCGACAGCCGTGACCAGTCGCGCCCCCTCGGTACACGATCCGGCGGCAGCTTCGCCAGCTCGGCGCCGATCTCCTCGAGCGACAGACCGACGCGCTGCGAGAAAACGATGAACGCCACTCGGCGCAGCACCGACCGGGGATACCGCCGCTGTCCCGCCCCCTTCCTCTCCGACACTATCAGGCCCCGCTCCTCGTAAAACCTGAGGGCTGAAGCGGCCACGCCGCTCCGGCGCGCAACGTCTCCGATGTTGAGAAGGTCGTCCAGACCTGAAATATGATCCGGATCGGGCTTGACGTCAAGTTCACTTGAACTTGTAGGTTGAAAGGAATTAACCCCCCTTCCGACCCGGAGATCACCAATGACAGGACAATTTGCAGCGGAGCGTACAGCCCTTATCACCGGCGCTTCACGCGGGCTCGGACTCGCGCTCGCCCGCACCCTCGCAACGAGGCACTGGAACCTCATCGTCACAGCCCGCGACGCCGAGCGGCTTGGCGAGACGCGCGACGAGCTGGCAAGGCTGACTCACGTCGCCTCGATTGCCGGCGACGTGACAGATGAAAGCCATCGCCGCGCCCTCGCCGTCCTCGCCCGCGGTCACGGCGGACTCGACGCGCTCATCAACAACGCAGGGGCGCTCGGCCCGAGCCCGCAGCCCGGACTTCTCGACTACCCGCTCGATACGCTCAGGTGGGTTTACGACACCAATGTCGTCGCGCCGCTGGGTCTGATCCAGGCAGTGCGCTCCGACCTCAAGCCGCATGCATGCATCGTCAACGTCACGAGTGATGCAGCCGTCAACGCGTACGGAGACTGGGGTGGCTACGGCTCGAGCAAAGCCGCGCTGGAGCAGCTGTCGGCAATACTCGCCGCGGAGAACACCGAGCTTCGAGTCTACTGGGTCGATCCAGGCGACATGCGGACTGACATGCACCAGGCGGCGTATCCCGGGGAGGACATCTCGGACCGTCCGCTTCCGGAGAAGACCGTGCCAGGCTTCATCACCCTCCTCGAAGGTGACCTGCCGAGCGGACGGTACTCGGCATCGGAGGTGATGGGTTCGGCTCTGACCGGGCTGTCACTGGAGGTTGCGTGACGACACTCGTGACGGGTGTGGCGTTCAATCTCCCGGACGAGCTTGCCGCGCATGAGCCGCCGGAGGCGCAGGGATTGTCGCGCGACTCGGTGAGACTCATGGTTTCACGCGTCGGCGACGACGTCATCACGCACTCGGCGTTCAATGACCTGCCCGATTGTCTCGAGCGCGGCGACCTGCTGGTGGTGAACACGAGCGCGACGTTGAATGCTGCGTTCGATGCGGAAAGGGAACATCTCGATGGCAGCCGCAGCCACGCGATTGTACACCTCTCATCCCCACTGACGGGATCCCGATGGGTCGTAGAGCTACGGCGACATTCACTGAAAGGGTCGAGTCCGATGCTCGATGCCGAAGCCGGCGAGGTACTCAGGCTGCCCGGGGGGGCGGAGGCGACGCTCGCACGACCATACTCGCGACCAGCCCCATCCTCTGGCGGCGTACGGTTGTGGATCGCAGACCTCTCACTGCCCACTGACCACTTCACATACTCGGTAGAGCATGGATCACCGATTCGCTATTCGTATGTGCCCCGGAAGTGGCCGCTCTCGTATTACCAGACTGTCTTTGCCGCCGATCCCGGAAGCGCGGAGATGCCGTCGGCAGGCAGGCCGTTCACGGGCAGGATTCTCGATCGGCTCATGATGCGGGGCGTCGGCGTTACTCGGGTGACGCTCCACACCGGAGTGTCGAGTCTCGACGCCGGCGAGGAACCATACCCGGAACGTTATCGCGTGCCAGCATCTGCTGCACGTGCGGTAAACCGGACGCGAATTGCAGGCGGCCGCGTTGTCGCTGTCGGCACGACAGTCGTTCGCGCCCTTGAAACGGCGGCATCGGCAGACGGAACCATTCGACCGTCCAATGGGTGGACGGACATTGTCATCACGCCAGAACGTGGTGTTCGATCAGTCGACGCGATGCTCACTGGCCTGCACGCACCTGAAGCATCTCACCTGGCGATGCTCGAGGCACTCGCCGGGACCGAGCACATGGCGCATGCCTGCGAAGCCGCGTTGAGCGAGCGATACCTCTGGCACGAGTTCGGAGACGTTCACCTGATCCTGCCGTGAGGATGCCCGCCGCACCATACGATGGCTTGAGAAAGACCCACGCTTCGCGGGTGTCTTCGCAACCGTGGCGGCTTGCTAATCCGGTCTCTGCACGCCGAAGTGGAACTGTGAACGCGCAACCAGATCTACGTACACCCCCCGCCCGATTACCTTCGCGCCCAGCTTCTGCTTGAAGCGCACCGCCGGCGTGTTGAAAACGATCGTCACGCTGTAGCATCGGCGCCTTCCCATTGCTGCGAGCTCCTCGTAGCAGCGATACCGCATCCACCGCGCGAGGTCGCGTCCGCGGAACGATTCAACCGTATACGCATCGAAAAGCGACGCTTCATCGTCACGCAGCTCGAACAGCGCGTGTCGCTCGATCATGCATTGGCGGAGATTGCACCATGTGAAGGCGACGACGCTTCCACGGTGCCTCGCACCCAGGCACATTTGCCCGGAAGCGAGGCGCGCCTGAAGATCGGCTTCGGCCAGGTCGCGACCAGGCATCAGTGCCAGCTCCGCCATGTCGTCTT
>JBPCJP010000042.1:0-4815 GCA_051005175.1 Gemmatimonadaceae bacterium
CAGACCTACTCGATGGTCGGCGTCATCGACTCGGCGGGAAGGCTGTCGAAGAGGTGGGAAGACGTTTATTGACTGACTGCGGACTGCGGACTGCGGACTGCGGACTACTGCGGACCGGGTGTCGTTAGCCCGCAGTACCGGTCCGCAGTAGTCCAAAGTCTCCCTCCGCAGTACGTCCGCAGTCCGCAATCAGTACGAATCCCTACCCTTCAACGGGAAGCAGCTCATCCGCCTCCTGTGGCCGCGACTCCCCGCTCCGTGAAAGGGCAAGCTTGGCGCTGAGCGGCCCTGCGATCTCGAATACGATGATCGCTCCAAGCACGACGGTCGTGACCGTTGGCGCGATATCCGGGAAACGCTCGCGGGTCACGATCACAAGGCCGACTGCAAGCCCCGCCTGGGCGAGGATCGAGAGGCCCAGCAGGCGCTCGACAGTGTCGCCGAACTCGACCTTCTTCGCCGCGAAATAGGTGCCGCCGAGCTTGCCTGAAGCGCGCCCCACCACATATGCGGCCCCAAGCAGGCCGAGCGAAGGCAGAAGTGAAAGATTGAGATCGGCTCCCGCGAGAACGAAGAAGATGACGTAAAGAGGAGGATCGGTTCGCGACAGCGCCTCGAAGAGCTTGCGGCTCTTCTTCGACAGGTTTGCCATCGTCGCGCCGACGGCGAGGCTTCCAACGAGAGGCGACAAGTCGAGTGCGCTCGCAATACCCACTGTGAGAAGCACGCAGCCCACGAGCAGAATCAGAACCTCGCCCGACTCGACCACCTGCGATGCCCATATCGCAAGCAGGAGCCCGACGAGGAAACCCAGTGCCGTCGAGCCGATCAGCTGCCAGACCAGCGGAAAGATCGTCTGGGCGAGACCGCGAAAGCTCACTCCGGTGTCTGTGAGCATCGCCGACATGTCGAGCGTCATCGCCGCTACGCTGAACGCGAAAAGCGCGAGAATGTTGTTGAGCCCGATGATGCTCGTAACGACCTCGGTGAACGGGCCGGCCGCATTATTCTCGCGAATGACCATCAACGTCGAGGCGGCACCGGTCTCCACCGCGATGGCGCCAAGCAGCAGCGCCACCGGCCACGGCTGGCCGAGAGCCAGCATCAGCGCGAACACCAGGGTTGCGGCCGCGAGTGACTCGGCGACTGCCACAGTCAGCACCTTTCGCCCGATGAGCCGCATTCGCGAGAACTCGAACACGGCGCCAATTGAAAAGAGTATGAGACCGAGGCCGACCTGGCTGAACACGTGGAGCGAGTGAAGGTTCTCATAGCTCACCCAGCCAAGCACAGAAGGGCCGACGAGCATTCCGGCCAGCAGGTAGCCCGTAACCTCCGGAATGCGGACGAACTTCACGAGGTGACCAACGAGCAGCGCAAAAAGAAGAATCAGGCCGAGCGAGGTGAGCTCGTTCACTGCGCAGGACTCGATTGAGTTCCGCCGGTGGTGTCGCCCGGAGCGACGGAAGTGGTGTCGGCAAGCAATCGCTTCAACTCGCTACCGGTCACGGCGGCGTAGCCATCGCCGCAGTCAACGACCATCCCCCGAAGCGTGCCTGCTAGATCGAATACGCCAGCCCCGGCGAGCTCGGGAGTCAGCGGAAGGCCCAGGACGTACTTCTCGACGATTCGCGCGCCGCATCTGCCGTACGAGCGCCCCCCCGACATCCCGTACCAGGAAACGACCCGCTCCCCAGGGTCGCGTCCAACGACGAGCACCCAGTCCCTTCTCACCGAGTCAGAGTCGACTGCGAATGGCGGTCGAAGCGAATCGGCCGTGACCGGCTGGACGAGAAGCACAGGACGTTCCGGCGACGTGGAGATCACGCTGTCGCGATCACCCCATTTGATTCCCGATGCCCCGAGTGTCGGAACCCGAACGACCTGCGGGGCAATAACCGCAACCCGGTCGTTGATATACCCCGAGATACTGCGCAGCTGGCTCTCCTGGGAAAGCCTCTGAAATGCCGAGGCTTCAGTTAGCGGCGCAGTCTGCGGGGCACCGGGCCCGACCAGCGCGCCACGCGCGAGAAGCCCGAGCGCGATGATCGCGATAGCGGCGACAATGAGCGCTCCGAGATACTTCCGGCTCAGCTCGGTTTCTTCTGCCATGGTCGAAGTCTAGGCAAGCAGGTTGCCAGCGTGGAAGATCGTCGGGGTGCGCATAGACCCCCTAGATTACGATTGCGGCGCCGGCACGGGAAGGCGCGGGGACAGTCTCAAGGAGATGCGACATGGGAAGCAGCACGAAGCCGCGGCTTGACCGCATCCTCGTTTCAGTCGATTTCGCCGAACCGTCGCTCACTGCCGCACGATGGGTGGCGAACCACCTGGCGCCGCAGGCCGAGATCATCCTCGCTCACATCATTGAGCCGCCGCCAGCAACGCGGACGAACGTGATTCGCTATCCGTCGGTTGAAACAATCGTCAACAACGTCCACGTCGATGCATCAGAGCGTCTGCGGCAACTGTGTCAGAGCATCGCGCCGGACCGTGCCAGAGAGGAGATCCGGGTCGGAGTTCCGCATGAGGAGCTCGTGGGGCTCGCTCAGACGACGGGCGCCGACTTGATAGCCGTGGGGCGGCAGGACCTTGCTTCTTCCGGCTGGGCTCGTATCGGCGTTACTGCTCAGCGGGTCCTTCGTAAGTCGCCGGTGCCAATTCTCCTTGTGACCGGTGCCCGCGAGCACCCTCCGGCGAGCATCCTCGTAGCTGTCGACGAGAGCGCAACCACGCATGCGGTAATTCGATGGGGAGCCTTCATGTCCCACCTGTTCACTGCGAAAGCGATAGTTGTGCACGCCGCCGGCACCGAGGAATCCCCGGACGAGGACGCATGGATCGCCGAGGAGATCGGGAAGTCATCGAGCGGGGCGGTGATGGAGCAACGCGTCACTCGCTCGGACGCCCGGCCGGCGGAGTCGATAATCAGCGAGGCGCGCGCTCTCCAAAGCGACCTGATTGTCATCGGGAGCAGCGGCGCCGGCGCGGCGAGCCAGCTCCTTTTCGGGAGTGTCGCCGAGAGCGTCCTGCTTTCCGCCCCGTGCCCCGTTCTTGTGGTGCTTCCGAAAGACGCCTAGTGCCGCTCAGCGCTCCCATTCCCAAACGCACCGGCACCCATGCCGGCATGCGCAGTAGGGATTCGGAATTACATGTGTCTGCTCGTCAGCGTTGAGGCGCAGGCCATGGCGCGAGGCGCAGCTTGGACACGTGTCTTCATCCATCGTCGCGACGTAGATCTTGATCGCCGCGCCTGGGGAAATTTCGTCCATCTCCGCGGCAATATCGGCAGGAATCACCCACCCCGCCCTCGTACCCGTTAGCTTACATGGGTGAGCGCTTTCACCGGCGCGTCCAACTCTCGACATGGGCATGACCTGATTCGTGTTCCCTCCCTGCCGTCAGCTGGGTATTCCCACCTACGGCGACCCCGGGAGGGTCCATGCAACTGCCGGAACAGAAGTCCGAGCGCAACCGCTTGCTCAGGGCGCTCGATGCGGAAGACTATCGCTGGATTACGCCGCAGCTCGAACACGTGACACTGAAGTCAGGCGACGTCCTGGCCGCGGAAAACCAGCCGTTCACCCATGTCTACTTCATGGATACAGGAGTGGCATCGGTCACGAACAAGGTGTCAGGCGGGACCGTCGAAGTAGGAACGGTTGGTAACGAAGGCCTCGCGGGGCTCAGTGTCTTCCTCGACGGCGGCGGAATCCCCAGCCGGACATTCGTGCAGGTGCCGGGCGATGGGAGGCGCATGCCCGCGGCAGAGTTCGCCGCGGGCGCGGAGGAGCGGCCCGGTCTTCAGAAGATCCTGAAGCGGTACGTGCAGGCGTATCTCATCCAGGTCGCGCAGACCGCAGCCTGCAACCGCGCCCACAGTATCGAGGAGCGCTGCGCGCGATGGCTGCTCATGACGCACGACCGGGTCGGCGGCGCCGACACTTTCCCCCTCACTCACCAGTTCCTCGCCTACATGCTCGGAGTCCGCCGCGCCGGCGTGACTGTGGCAGCCGGCATCCTCCAGAAGGCGGGTTTGATTCAGTACACGCGCGGGCGCATCACGATCTCAGACCGCGTGGGCCTCGAGGCCGCTTCCTGCGAATGTTACAGCATCGTCGCGGGTCACGTCGACCGGCTCATTGCCCCCGCGCACTCAGCAGAAACCCGGGACGAAGATCGGCCCTACGACTTGAGGATGGCCGGGCTGAGCGACGGCGACATGGACTTCACCAAGGGCAACGGGCGCGTGAAACTCCTCAGGAACAACTAGCCCTTCAAGCCCGGGCTCGCGGGCCGGGCGGCCGGACGCTCCGCGGGCCGATATCCGGCGTGCGGAATGGTAAACGAGAACGTGCTCCCCTCTCCGGGAATGCTGTGCGCGGCGATCTCGCCGCCGTGCGCCTCGACGATTCCTTTCGCGATCGACAAACCGAGACCCGTTCCAAGGCTGGCGCGATCGTGCGCCTGCCAGAAAGGCTCGAACAGATGGGGGATATGATCAGCGGGAATGCCCGACCCGGTATCAGCCACAGAGAAGCACATGTCCCCGCCTGCGCTCGCGGTCGCTACGACGGTGATGCTGCCGCCCTCCCCTGTGAACTTGATCGCGTTGCCGATGAGATTCGAGAAGACCTGCAGAAGCCTGTCACGATCGGCAAACATCGATAACGGCGCGGAGGCCGTGTCGAAATCGAGGCGGATGTGCTTCTCAATCGCCTGCTGCCTGAACTGCTCCTCGACCTCCAGCATCAACTCCTGCGTCTCGATCGGACCCGGGGCCACCGCAAGCCCGTGACCCGACTGAACTCGCGC
>JBPCJP010000043.1:0-40649 GCA_051005175.1 Gemmatimonadaceae bacterium
ACGACATACTCGTTCTCCTCGTCCTCGCCGGCGAGCGCCTTGATCAGCGACCGGGCGTATGTCTCTGTACCGCCGACCACGCCGGGAATCAGATACAGGAGGTTGAGGGCAACGAGCATCGTCAGGCTCGCGGCGGCATCGCGGGCTCGCCGGAGGGCACCTGAGCCACCGGCCAGATGGTGCTCACATGCGTGCTCGCCCATCTCAGTCTCGCGAGTACTGTCATAAACCAGTACGCCCCGCCGACGACGGCCAGGGAATAGAAGGTCCCGCCCCAGTCGCCGCGGTTGAAGTCCACCACGAGGGCGAACGCGACGAAGTACAACCCGGGGTGGGCGTCGGCGTTCTTGACCAGCTTCACCAGGGCCAGGGATAATACCGCAAACACGATGAACGGCCCGATATACCAGAAATTGAGGAATGCCTCCGTGACCGGGGTGTACGCAAAACCCATCAGGCCGGTCGTTCCGAACGCGTCGCGCATGAACTGGAGCGAGAGGCTTTCAGGCTTCGACGGCCATATCGCGCGCGGGATGAAAAGCGCAGGCGCGCCGAGGTAGGTCACGCCCCACCTCAGCGGTCTCTCCACGTTCACGTAATGCATCAGCGTGTAGATAGGCGACACGAACTCATTCTGGGTGACGAGTATCTCTACGGGGTTGAATCGCGTGAGGACGCCGGGGTCGCGAATAACCTGCCTGATGATTCCGATCGCAGTGAACGCCGCGAACGCGAGGAAGCCGATTATCACCGCTCCCAGACGTATAGTCGACTGGCGCCGGGTCGCCACGATTCCGGCGATGAAGATCAGCATCGGCAGGAAGTCCCGGCGATTCCCCATCGCCAGCTGGAACACGATGAACACGGCAACGGTGATCGCGAGCGCAATACGAGCGCTTCTGGTAAGGCGGCTCCATGCCGCGACCATGTACATCACGAACCCGTTCGCCGCGAACATCATCACGACCCACAGCTGGGTTCCTAGAAGCCCGACGAGTCCGCGGTCGATAGTTAGCGAGACTCTTACACCGCGGCTCGCCGCATACAGGAGGATGAAGGCGAACATCCCGATAAGGGCAACCGCATTCCAGATTGTCGGCCTGATTCGCCACCACACTTCTTTCGGGATGTCCTGGAACGGCTGCCTGTACCACCATTGCACGAGGTTGAACCCGAGGAACGCCGTCCCATACATGAACGTCGCGCCAGTAAGGCCCGCCTGAATACCACCAAGTCCCGACGCGACGACGAGGGGAAGCGTCGCGCCGTAGAGAAACAGGAAGATTGCCAGGAACAGCCGGATGTCCTGGAACATCCACTTCCCGTCATAGAGTCGGAGAAGCCCGAGGGAAATGGCGAACTGGCCGCAAAGAAACCAGGTTGCAGCCGCGAAGAGCGTCCCGAACGCAACCTCGACCAGAGCGCCGAGGTGCAAGCAGAGGGCAATGCCAAGCAGAATGCCCACCGCGGTGGGAAACCGTCGCCACTCGACCACCGCGATATCATCCACGATAAGTCGACCTGAAGCCGCTCGTCGCTATCCGCTTCAGCTGCATCGCCTGGCGACGGGCGTAATACCTGATCATCCACGCAGTCGAGCTGCCTTTGAGACCGTGCTTCTCCGTCAGCCAGGGCCAGTGCTTGTTCACCAGATAGCGGGTGTTTCGCCACGCCAGGTACTCGAACCACAACCGGTTCACCCTCTGCCCGCCGACCGCGCTTATTGGCCCCCGCAGGTGATGGCAGACGGCATTCGGCGTAAAGAATATCCTCGCCCCCGCGGCGCCCGCCGCGAGATAGAAATCGGTCTCCTCGCGCCATGAATTGCCGGCGTACCATGCGTCGAAATTCACCTTCTGGAATATGCTCCGCCGGATGAGCGCGATCGAGTGAACGTAGGGCGCCTGGACCGGGCGATCGAGCCGCTCCGCAAAGCGGGCATCCATCGACTTAAGGTCGAAGACCTCCTCGGCTGAGCGAACCGGTGAGGGCGGATCAGCGAGATAACTCTCGTCGAATGAGCCGGGGATCAGCGCGGTCACTATGCGCCCGGCGATAATCTCCGCACCGAGCTCGCGTGCCTCGTTCAGCAGGGTGGCGCAATAGTCCGCGGAGAGCCACACGTCGTCCTCCCCAAAAAGAACCCAGTCGGTATCGGCTGCGGCAATGCCCGCCATTCGGGACGCCGGCTGGCCGCGCTGGCGTTCATGACGGATCACGTCGACAAGCACCGGAGAGTTCCTGGCGAGATCCCTGATTCGATCACCCGTTCGGTCGGTCGAGCCGTCGTCGACGATGATTATCCTCGTCACGTCAGGATGGGTGAGATATGACCTCCACACCGCCTGCAGGGCGCGAATCCTGTTGAATGTCGGAATGATGATCGTTATCGACGCGCTCATCCCGCCCCTTCCATGCGCCTGGCGCTCGCCGCCCTGGCCGCGTTGAGACCTCGGTAGCCCTCGATGCCGCCGCGCACGACGTTGAAGGGAATCCGCGGGTCAAGCTTGGCGAGCCCGACCACAGTCATTGCCGCGGCGTGAAGCACGAGCCGCGTTGCATATCTCGCCCGCCAGAATGGCTCGTTGCCGATGGCCTTCCAGACGAAAAGCACCCGTGAGCGCTCGCGCTCCCGCATCTGCGAATGAAGCGGCGGGCGGTTGATCAGGCTCGGGTAGTGATCGATCGCGACGCGCGCTGACGAGATCATCTTCCAGCCGGACTTCGCCACCCGATGAGCGACGTCCACATCCTCGTGCCAGAAACTGCCAAGCGCTTCGTCGAATCCGCCGACCGCCTCGATTGCCTTCCGCCGAAACGACATGTTGCCGCCACTCAGCCACGCAGCGGGCTGGTCCTGAGCGGGATGACTCGCCGGTCCAACGTTGAATCCGCCCCAGTCTATTCGATACCGGTTCGATGTGAGGCCGAGCATCCGGTAAGCCGCTTTGCGAACCGGATTATAATGACCGGGATGATCGACGAATCCGCCGACTGCGCCAAGCTCGGGGTCGTCGTAGAAGCCGAGCATCGCGCCCACCCACGTTGGCGGGAGCCGCACGTCGTCGTCAAGAAACGCAACGAACTCACCCCGCGCCATCGCCAGCCCCGCGTTGCGCGCCCGCGAAGTGCCAAGGCCCTCCGGATATTCGGCGACCTGAAGATCGAGGCGGCCCGCGAAGCGCTCGCGTATCCTCGCACCCTCGCCTTCAGGGTGCGCCTGAAGAACGAGAATCACCTCGTAGGGCCGCGATGTCTCCTGCGCGGCAAGATCCTCGAGACAAAGCTCGAGCGGCTCGCAACGCTTGTACGAGGCAACTATTACGGAGAGATCGGGTTGCATTGGGTGGCTATGAGCCCTTGAGCGCTCGCCAGCGACCGAGAAGACCGGCGCGGTCGATCCAACGACGTGCCATGTTACGGGGAATATCGTACAAATTTACCTGCCAAACCCCCTTTAAACGAGGCACGAGGGGGAACCGCTTCCGGATGACCGCCTTGCGCTCCCGGCAGGAAAGAAGGAACCTGTCGTCGCTGAGCCCGCCCATGCGCATCGTCGAGACTATCACGTCAACGAAACGCGTTGACACCGGGGCGGCAAAGCAGCGCACTATGTGGTCGTAATCGGCCGCGATCCTGTACGTGGTGTCGAATTTCCCCACCCTGTCGAAGATCTTCCGCCTGACGAAAGTCGCGGGATGGCAGAGAGTTTCCTGAGCCAGGTCGTCGAGGTCAACCTTGCGCCCCGCGATCCCGGATATGTCACCGTCGGTGAGAACCATCCTGCCGTACAGGAGGTCTTCACCGGAGCTCGCAGCTATCATGCGATCTACCGCCTCGGGCGAATAGAGGTGATCATCCGCATTGGCGAACAGGATGTACGACTCGGCATCCGCGACGAGATCGATTCCCTTGTTCATCGCGTCGTAGATCCCGTTGTCGGGCTCGCTGACCCAGTAGGCGAGAGTTCCGCCGTACTTCTCGAGGATCTCGACGGTTCCGTCGGTAGATCCTCCGTCTACAACGATGTGCTGGACCGGCATGTATGTCTGTCCGGCGATCGCGAGGATCGTCTCCTCTATGTGCTTCGCGCCGTTGTAGACGGCAGTGACTATCGAGACGAGCGGATTGGCGCCCGATGCTTCGGGCACGTGCCCACTGAGCCGACGGCCACCCTCCCGGCGAGTGCTCACTGTTTCGCCTGCGCCGTATCTGTAAGCCAGTTGTCCCTGAGCGCAAAGTTCCGCCAGTGCTCGTCTGACAAAAGCCGGACGTCGTAGACTGCGCGGTTGCGATGATACCAGATCCGCGCGAGATCGAGCCGCCACCTCGTGTCTCCGACGGCTCGGCGCGCTGCGGCTTTGAGCGCGGCAACTCCGATGAGGGCGGAATGCGCAACTATCCTCTTCGCCAGCCTTCCCTTCCCCGGACGGATCGACCTGTAGTCGGTGTAGCTGTCGCAGAAGCCCTGGTCCGCCATCCTGCGGTTGAGGTACTGCTGGGTCATTCTCGAGGCCGGAATCATGTGGCGAGTCACCGCGGTCCCGACATAGGCGAACCTGTACCCGCGCTTCCGCAGCTTGATGTTGAGTCCGGTCTCGTTATCGCCCGTGAACAATCCGGCGTTGGTGTCGGGATTGAACCCGCCTGCCTCGATGAACGCGTCGCGCCGCACGGCCTGGTGGCAGCTGAAGACTCCGGGATCCTCGTCGGTTATCATCGTCGCCTCGCCGAGATCGTTGAGGCTGAGCAGCGCGTTGCGAAGGTGCTCGAGCACCCAGGCGGGCGGCTCCGTGTCCCACCGGGGGAGAACCTTCCCCGTAACTGACGCAACGCGGTCATCCACGTCGAAGACCCCGACGATGTTCGCGAGGAGGTCAGGCTCGGCGAGCATGTCGTCGTCGGTGAAGTAGAGGATCGATCCACGCGACTGCATCGCGCCGCTGTTCCGCGCGTAGTGCGCTCCTTTCCGGAGTTCCCGAAGTGGCCGGATCCGGTCCTCGCGCACCGCCAGCGCCTGAATCACGCTCCACGTGTTGTCCGTCGAGTGGTTGTCTACCAGAATCAGTTCCCACCTGTCGGCCGGATACGTCTGGGCAACGAACGTCTCGACTGTCTGCCTCAGCAGTGACGACCTGTTGTAAGTCGGGATTATCACGGAAACGAACGGCCATTCTCCGTTCACGTAAGCTTCCCGACTATCTCATGGAAACGCTCCCCGAACTGCGCCGGTCCCCATCGCGCAGCATACTCGCGCCCTCTCGCGGCGAGAGCCGCGCAAAGCGAGTCGTCAGTCCAGAGCCGTGTCATGCAGGTGTATATCTCGTCCACTGAGCCAGGGTCGAACAGCATGGCGGCATCGCCGACCTGGTCGGGAATGCCGTATATGCGCGACGTCGCGACCGGGCAGCCGAGCGCGAACGCCTCGAGCTGCGGGATGTTTGTCGGGCCGAAGTACGTCGGCATAACGAGCGCGCGAGCCCGGCGGTAGAACGCAGCCATCTCCCTGTCTTCAACATAACCGGGAAACAGCACATTTCCTGAAAGATCGAGCTCATCGACCTGCCTGCGCACTTCGTCCCAGGCGTTTCTTTCCGTTGCGCCAACGAGCACCAGGCGCACGTCGGGGTGGGTAGACCGCAGCCGCGCCACGGCGCTGATGAGATTCGAGTGGTTCTTGTGCCTGTAGAACTGCGCCGGATAGAAGAAGTACTTCGCCGGCAGCGAGTACTTCGCCGCGACGGCGGCATCATCCCGCCCGTCGTAGTCGTATATCCACTGCGGTGCGATGTATGGGAGTACGAATACTCTCGACGCGTCGATGCCGTACGACTCCATCAGCTGGCGCTTTCCAAGCTCGGAATCGACGAGGATTCCCTTCGCCCATTTGACGGTCTCTCGAAAATGAAACTCGCGCGCCTCGTACTCGCCGCCCGCTGAGACCTCGGGAAACCGGCGCTCGTACCTGTGCATCAGGTCATGCACCGTTCCGAGGGCCGGTATCGGTGCCCGGAAGACGTACCGCTCGTGGTTGGGACATACCCAGAGATCGCACTTTGCGCCGACCAGTGCCCGCACATTCGAGTCGACTTTCGCTGCACTCTTCCGCCAGAGCGATATCGGAAGACCGCTCTCGTGCCAGAGGCGGTTGAGCGCGCGATTCAAGGTTGAGTCGCCGAGCTTCACGACCTTCACCCGGTCGGTGAGATGGGAGCGCCACGTATCGTCGGAGAATGCCGCGACGAGCTCGAAGTCCCCCGGCAGCGACATCGCGGCAGTGAGAATTGCCTGCGAATACTGGAGTACACCTCCTCCCGGACCGGCCGAGAGGTGAATGCCAAGGCGCTTCATCCCTGGCCTATGAAGCAGGCGCCCCAGGTGTTGAAATCCGGCTCCCCCGCGGAGAGCCAGCCGCGCGACTCGACGAGCTTCATTCCGGCAGCGCCGAGTGCGAGCTCGACCTCCGGTGTAAAAAGGTAGCGCATCCTGTGCGTCTCCTTCAGCACCTCACTTGCGGCAGTCTGGCGGTCCGTCACTGTGACAGTGTAGTTCACGTCGACGATATTCGTCGCGGCATGGATCACCGGCTCGGCGATTCGCCTTACGTGGGTGTTGTCATCGGACAATTCCTTCGTGGTTACCGAAGGCCATTGTCTTATCACGGCGGGGCCATACCAGCAGTCGAAGATGAATGTGCCGCCTTCGACGAGGTGAGCTCTCGCCGAGGCGAACGCGGCCGCAAGGTCCTCGTTGGTGGCCTGGTAGCTCATCACGTGGAAGAGCGATATCACCGCGTCGAATTTCTTTTCAAGGCGAAACGAGCGGGCATCACCTTTGGCGAAGGCCAGACGTCCGGCGATTGCCGGATCGAGGCCGGAGCGACGTTCTTCAGCCGCGTCGAGCATTCCCTGGCTCATGTCGACGCCTGTAACGCTGTAGCCAAGACCCGCGAGTTTGGCAGCATGAAGGCCTGTCCCGCTGCCGATCTCGAGAAGCGACCCTGCTGCCGGCGCATGCTTTTTCAGCAGCCCCGCAACCCACTGTGTCTCGCCGTCGTAGTCCTTGTCGCGGTAGAGGAGATCGTAGTAGCGGGAATAGCCTGCGAAGACGCTCACGCGAACACTTCCCTCACGGCATCGGCCACCCGGACTATCTGGTGGTCGGTGAGCGCGAGACCGCTCGGCAGATAAAAGCCGCGTCGGGCGATGCGCTCGGCATTCGGGTATGATTCGCCTTCGAACAATCCCATCCTCAGATAGACCGGCTGTTCATGCATGGGCCAGAAGAACGGCCTCGTGCCCACCATTTTTTCAGCCAGCCGGCGGATCGCTTCGTCCGCATCGATTTTAGCGTTGTCGCGAATCACGACGCCAAATACCCAGTTGATGTTTTTCGCGTAAGAGGTTTCCGCTACCGGGAGCTGGAGGGCCGGGATTGACGACAGCAGCTCAGTGTAGCGGTCGAAAATCAGCCGCTTGCGGGGGACGAATTCGTCGAGGCGCTCGAGCTGCGCGAGACCGAGAGCCGCCTGCATGTTCGTCATCCGGAAATTCCATCCGAGTTCCTCGTGTACAAACCGGCGAGGCGCCTTCATCGCGAGATTGCGGAGGGCCCGGCAACGCTCGGCCAGCGCGTCATCGTCCGTGACGATCATCCCGCCCTCGCCCGTGGTCACGTGCTTGTTGGGGTAGAAGCTGAAAGTCGACACTCTGCCGAATGAGCCGCAGGGTTTTCCCTTGTAGTCCTGCCCGATCATCTCGGCCGCGTCTTCGATGACGTCGAGCCCATGCTTCGCGGCGATCTCGAGAAGCGGATCCATGTCAACCGGGAGGCCGTATATGTGGACGGCCATGATCGCGCGAGTCCGCGCGGTTATGCGCCTCTCGATGCTGGCTACGTCCACGTTCCAGGTGGCCGGATCGCAGTCGACGAGAACGGGGACGGCACCGAGGCGCGAGACTGCCGACGCGCAGGAGATGATCGTGAACGTCGGCATTATTACTTCGTCGCCCGCGCCGAGGTCGAGCGCCGCTGCCGCGGCATCGAGGGCGGCGGATCCGTTGCAGACCGCTATGCCGTGCGCGCGCCCTACGCGCTTTGCGAACCGCTCCTCGAATTCCCGGATGAATGGCCCTTCCGACGAGATCCAGCCGGTGTCTATGCACTCGGCCAGATACTTCTTTTCGTTCCCGTCGAGGACCGGCTCGTTGACCGGGATGAATTCTGCCATATAGCCTTTAAAGATAGGCCGGCGGAGGTTGGAACGCTGTCCTGGGTTTACAGAAACACAGAAAAACAAAGCTTTGTGCCGAGCAAGCGACTCTCCAGTCAGAGCCCGCGCCTTATCCGTGCAATCCGCCGAATCCGCGAAATGTAAAATGGCAGTTTTTCCCGCTGTCCCCGCGCAAACGATTCATCACGATCCGCAACGAATCCCGGCCCTGGCCGGCGGGACCTCGTACGTCCGGTAGTTCTCATCACTCGTCGAGCCCTGGAACCACCGCAACGGCTTCGCACGCTCAGCAAATCGTCGCTTTTGATCCTGAGACCAGGTAAACACGGCGCCGTATGGCCCCTCCGCCGTCCCCGAATGGTCGAAGTGAAAGCGCCTGTGGCCGATTGACAGAAGCACCGGCTGGCCTGTCTCGCAGGCAATGCTGTCGGCGGTCGCCAGAAGCTGGCCCAGGTCGAGATCGCGCTGCCTCGTGGTGCCGTTATCGAAGTATGCCCGGTCGTCGTACTCACGCTGGCGCGGGAAATAGACGGGGTTCGAGACGTAGTACCGCAGGGTCTCCATCAGCGGATCGGGCTCCGACATCAGCACGGCACCGGCATATGCGGGATTCGACCGAATCTCGCGCGCCAGGCTCACCCCCATCGACTCCGGATGCACGATGTGGCGAAACATCGTAAACGGCAGGGCGGCCGCCTGAATCGCGAACAACGGGATCAACCCGAGAGTTATCCGCCGGGTCGCGGCGGCCCGATCGTCGGGTCTGGTGGTAACTATCGCGATCCAGCAGATCGAGAGGATGATGAAAGCCAGGAAGCCGTGATGGCGAAGCGCTCCCGGATAAACGAGCGTGAACACGAGCTCGAACAGGAGTACCGCCACAATCAGGGCGAGCAGGTGAAGGCGGTTTCGCCTCAACCCCCATGCAACAGCCACGAGCGCGACGTTCACGAGCAAGCGCGAGACGATTCCGGCGTCGACCCCGATTCGCGCCCACGGGAGCTCGCCCGATGCAACGAGACTCGCGCCGTCCGTCCCCTTCAGCCCGAGCCCGGGGTCCATTATCAGTACCCGCGCGACAGATGCCGGAGTGAGGCTCGACCACGAAAATGCATATGCCATCTGTGGCGGTGAGGATGCCGTATAGACCGCCAGGACGATCCCCGCAACCACGAGCGCGATTGCCCCGAAGAGCACAGGGATGCGCGGGGAAGGGTCGCGTCGCGCCATATCGCCCAGCCACAATGCCGACAACAGAGCCGCCGCGACCGCAGCATGGACGCTTGTGTTGGCGAGCAGCGTCAGCACGATTGCCAGTCGCCATGGGCGATCCGCTCTACGGTCCCAGAGTGCGGCAGCCGCTACAACCAGCAGAACCCCTATCCCGTAATTCCTTGCTACGATGCTCAGCTCGTATCCGAGAAACACGCCGAACAGTGCGAGGAGCCGGATAACTGGCGGGAAAGGCGACCAACGGAGTATCACCCACCCTGCCGCGAGCCCGATCAGTCCCGCAAGAACGGGCAAAACGAGCGGAGACGCGGTGACTGAATACGCCGCACGGAGGAGGGCGTACCACACCACCGGATGGCCTTCTTCGGCGAGGGACCTGAACATACCGCCCCAGGATTCAGGGCTCGTTGCAACCGAGAAAGCGCGTACCTCGTCGCGCCATACATCGTGCGTAAGGGCGAGAACCAGGAGCAGCAGCGCAAAAGCCAGGAGAGTCGCGAGTGTCCAGTCCTGAGTTTTCAGTTTCCAGCTGCTGTCAACTGAGGACTGACGGACTGGAGACTCGTGACTCGCGGGAACTTCCACCGTCAGGTAAGCTTCCGCCCCGCGGGATCGAACAGCCGATCCCGCCTGAGACCGGCACGATGCAGCCTGAACTTCAGCGACGTCGCGATTACTCCGAGACCGTACACAACAGAGCGACTGAAGTTTATCGACGACGCCTCGGCGAAATAGCGCGTGGGGCAGGAAATCTCGCCGATACGGAATCCGAACATCGCGGCCTGCGCGAGCATCTGGTTGTCGAAGACGAAGTCGTCAGAACACTCGAGGAGGGGCAGCTTCTCGAGAACTTCGCGCGTGAAAGTCCGGTAACCAGTATGAAACTCGGAGAGCTTTATGCCGAGAAAAACATTCTCGAACGCCGTGAGGGCGCGGTTGGCGATGTACTTGTAGAGGGGCATCCCGCCCTTTCTCGCCCCGTCGCCGAGAATGCGCGAGCCAAGCACAACATCGAATTCGTTCGATCCGGCAAGCCAGGCCATCGCGCCGATGAGTTTCGGCGAGTACTGATAATCCGGATGAAGCATTATCACGATGTCGGCGCCCCGCTTCAGCGCCTCGGAGTAGCACGTCTTCTGGTTGCCGCCGTATCCCTGGTTCTCGGAATGCACCACGCACGGAATCCCGAGCCGGTTCGCCACTTCAACGGTGTCGTCGCGCGAAGCGTCGTCAACAAGGAGCAGGTCGTCCACGACGCCCGGCGGAATCTCGGCGATGGTCCGCTCGAGGGTGCGGCCGGCGTTGTAGGCGGGCAGCACGACCATCACCCGCTTTCCGTTGATCACGTCCCCGCCTACTGCTTCACAACGAGGCGGTCCGCCGTCACGCCAGTGAAACGCGTCTTGTCCTGGTCGCCGGCGTAGGGTCCCTGCTTGACCTCGATCATCTCGACTTCCTCGAGCACCTCGAAGCCGTGGCCGCCGGTGGCGAGAAGGATCACGTCGCCGCCATGAAGAACGCGACTCTCCAGGTAAGCCTGTGAATCATCGTAGAAATCGACCCGAAGCTTTCCCCGCTTCAGCAGCAGCACTTCCTGCGTGTAGTGGACGTTGCGGCTCACCGGGTTGTGGACATGCGGGTCGATGACCTTGCCGGCAGGGTGACGCATGAACGCGAGCTGCTGCGACAGGTCGTTCGGCGTGAAGAAGTGGATCCCCGGCTCGTGAAAGTCCCGGGATATTATGACCGCAAGGATCTGCTCCCCCGCCCTGATTGTCTCGATCATCGGGTCAAGTTACACATTCCGCAACCCGGCGGCTTGGCATTCCCTGGCTGTCGGGCGCGAACACCATCACCCTCCGAAAACCTTTCCTTGCCGCGCGGGAGCAAAGCGCCGTGATCGTCAGGTCCGCGGCGACCTGCTCGCGCTCCCGGGGGACGTATGAGTGCATGTTGTACTGATCCGTAACTTCGCATCCGAACGGAGGCATCCCGTCAAGAAGCGCCATCCCGGCAACGGCCGGCGCGATGAGGCCGACGTATGTGCACCTGTCATCGGGGTCGAACATGCGCCAGTAAAGGTCGTACGACTGCGGAATGAACAGCAGCATGTCGTTTTTTTCCTCGGCCGGAATGCGACCGATCTCTCTCAGGCTTTCGACCAGCACGTAATACTCGCCAGCCTCGACACCGCTGTTCAGCGCATCGGGGTCGAAGAGCAGCGACCTCTCGCCGGCTGCGAGCCGGGATTCGAGCCCCGCCTGCGATACAAGCTCGCTCCGGAAGAAGATATTCTGGCGAAGCATTCGCAGCGGCGGCTTTATTGTGTTCAGGGCCATCGTCACAGCGAATGGCGCAGCGACGAACAGCAGAAGGAGATGGGCGGGCCTGAGCGCCCGGGGAGTGAACTCGGCGCCGGACTGCCTCTCTCTCCACAGCCCCACCCAGTGGCCCGCTCTCGCCATTACGAGCGCCAGCGCAAGCCAGCGCGGTACATCGGAGAAATAGATCGCGGACCCGCCGTGAATGCTTATGAGCTGGCCGGGGAGAAACGCCAGCAGCGAAACGCCAAGCAGGATCTCCACATCGATGATGCTCCTTGCCTTCACCGCGTCGCGGAGTCCGGCAAGATCGGCAATCCTCTCCTCGTAGATGCGACCGGCGGCGTATACCCATGTCCACGCGAAGTGAACGAGCGGAAAGAACTGATGCCACCCCGGCGCAGTCGAGTAGCGCATGAAGTGAAGCAGATCGAATCCGGCGTTGTGAGCCGGCAGCGATACAGCCATGTATGACAGATATCCGGCGGCGAACATTACGACTGCCGATGCGGCGCCGTGAACCGTGAACAGCAGGCGGGTTCGGAACAGCACATAGATGACCATCGCAAACAGCAGGATCATCAGCGACACCTTGAGGAACGCCAGCGCCACAAGGATGACCGGGAGAAACACGAGCATGAACGCCACGCTGCGCTTCTCGGCGCGCCAGGCGATCACCGCTGTGGCAGTCGCCATCAGGAAGACCGGCAGACCACCGAGATATGATTCCGAGATGAGAACGTGAGCGTTCCAAACGGCCATTGAATAAAGCGCAGAGTCCGGGATTATGCCGATGGTTCCGATTGCGAGGGCGAGCCATCCCCACCAGTTGGTCCTCAGCCAGCCCTGCGGCCGGGAAAGCAGCGACGCCTTCCGCACCTCGATGGCAAGCATGGCGATCGACGCGAAGAACAGCGGGATAAGGATCAGCGCATATCCCAGGCTGTAGAAGCTCAGCAGGTCAGTCTCTGCGAGATCAGCCCAGCGGTGAAACAGCCACGCGGTTCCGTAGTGATAGAACGCGTATGGTATGCCATCCAGGCCCGTGCTCGGCACGCCGTAAACACGGAGCATGTTCCCCATCGCGACGTAGTAAAGCGGGTCGTGATGAACGTTTGCGCTGCTCGAGAGGACTTCCCAGTACTGCGGCATCTTGTACCTGGACGTCCAGACGATTCCCGCAGCCCACTTCGACACAACCACTGTGCCGAGTGTGAAAAGAATGCGTGACCTCAGCGCGCCGTTGCGGAGCCAGCTGAAGAGCACGATCACCGCAGCGACCGCGCCGATGACCGAACCGGCGAACCCGATTCCCCCGGCAAGGGGACCAAACGCGAAAGCAACTATCGCGGTGAAAGTGATCGTTGCCAGCGTCAGGAATGGCTGCGAGCGATTCCAGATGAAATCCGAGTTGCTCCGCCTGAGTGCGCGCCACAGCCAGTAAGGGATCGCGATCATGAACAGCGACAGCCCCAGGGCGCGAAGCACGTCTGGCACATGCGACTCGAGGCCGATCCGCGCGAAACAGTAGACGACGCCCAAGACGACTGCCGAGATCGTCCCGCCGACGACGATCGTTTCCCTGTCGTCGATCGCTATTGCGCGGTCTGACATTCGTCGACGCGCGTAGTGGCGCGGCCTGTTGAGTCGAAGTGCGCAGTCATCACGCGGGAAAGACCATATCTTGCGGCTCGCTCGCAGAGCGCCGCAGGGAGCGTGTCGGCGGGCACCTGTTGATGCGCCCGCGGTTCGAACAGCCCAAGCCCGTAATAGCGGCTGAGGGTGCAACCGTGCGGCGGCATTCCATCCACCATCGCCATCCCCGCCAGCGTCGGCGCGACGTGGCCTGAGAAGCTGCATGCGCCATCCCTGGCAAGAAGCGCCCAGTAGCGCGTCTCGCTCTGCGGGATGAACAGTGCGGTTCTCCTGCGCTCCGTCCGCGGGAGCTGTGCAAGCCGTTGAAGCTCGGTGAGGATAAGATGATTGCGCGTGCCTTCGATACCGCCGGCCGCGGCCACCCCTTCTCTCGTTGCGGCGTTCGCGGCAAGCATGCGCTTCGTCCAGTGAACGAAGTTCGCTCCCATCGAAACGGCGAGCGGTAAAGCGAGGAGCGTAATCAGGACAGTGCTCATCCTGACCTTCCCTGTCGAGAAAGAGCCGGTTCGAGCGTCAGGCCCGCGGAGAGATGGAAGCCGAAGGAGCGTTCCCGCTCCGGCAATCAGCAGGCCCACCGAGAGCCAGCGCTGAATATCCGAGAAATAGAATGCCGACCCGCCGTCGATGTGCGTCACGAGTCCGGGGCCGACTCCGGCGACTGCGATGAGGGTGACGACCTCCGCGTCGAGAATGCGCCCTTCCCGCACTGCCCCGCGCAGGTCGCCGAAGCTTCTGACTGATTCAGCGCGAAGCCGCAGCGTGACGTAGAGCAGCGACCAGAACAGCTGGGTGAGAAAGAAGAACGGCCACCACCCGGGGGGAACGAATCCTTTGAGAAAGTCGAGCGGAACGATTCCCTCCCGATGCTCGGGCAGCGAGACGTTCGACCATGTGACGAAAAATGCCGCAGTCAAAGCGATCCCGATGACGATGAAACCCGGCTGGCGGTAAAGCCGCTTCCTCACACCGGCATAGACGACCGCGAGGAACCCGAGGATCATCAGCGAGATCTTCAGGTACCCGAGCACAAGAATCCCCAGCGGAAGCACGAGCGCCGGGAAAATCCATCCGCGCGCCCCCCCTTTCCACCAGAGAACCGTGATCGCAAGGAGAAGCAGAGCGACAGGAAGCCCGGCGGCGTACGATTCCGAGATCATCAGGTTCGATGTCCACACGCCCATCGCGTCCATCCCCGTGATCGGGAACACGCCGATGACCGCGATGAGGAGAATCGCCGGGAGCACGAGATTGTCGCGAAGGTCACTGCCCTCTGCCCGATTCAGCGCGCCGCGCAGCTCTGTCGCGAAACACAACATTCCGCCGAAAAAGAACGGAACGATCGTCACCACGTAGCCGAAGCTGTAGAACTCGAGCGTACTGGTGCCGAGGAGCTGCGACAGCTGCGCGAACATCCATGGCGTGCCCCAGTGGTAGGCCATGTGCGGAATCCCGTCGAGCCCCGGTGTCGGCACTCCGTACGTGATAAGCATGTTCGCCAGACCCGCGAGCCCGATCGGATCGTGGTGCACTATGCCATTCAGGGAAAACATCTCCATGAACAGCGGGCTCTTGTAGATCCGCCCCCAGACCACGCCGCCGGCGAACGTCGAGAAAGCAAGCGCGCCGGCGACAACCGTTGCCGACCGCCACAGGGATCCGGTGCGCAGCCAGTGACCCATCGACACCGCGAAAGCCAGAATGCCGGCGACGACAAACACGATCAGGGCCGCCGACCCTGTGAACCTGCCGGCAAGGAGCGCGAAAAGCACCGCGCCAAGCCAGTACGTTGAGTACGAAGTCGCCCACGAGGTCACGACGCCAATCCTGCGTGAGATCATCCGCGCCACGTATGGGGCGTTGATCATGAACAGCGAAAGCGCAGTCACCTCGACAACCGGTCTCACGGGATTCGCGAATCCGGTGCGGGAGCCCCAGTATATCGCCGCCAGGCCGATGCCGAGAGAAGAGGCCGCGGCTGCGACCGTTCCGAACGAACGGTCGTCGTAAGCCGCCATTACAGACCGGTCGAGCGGCCTATCACGTACAGAGGCCTCTGCTTCACTTCGTCGTATATGCGCCCGATGAACTCGCCGATGACTCCGAGGCAGATGAGCTGCACGCCGCCGAGGAAAAGAACGACCACGATTGTTGAGGCCCATCCCCGCGCAAGATTGCCGTCCCCAGCGAGCCGCTCGACAGCGAATACGACCCCCAGCAGAAAGCTCACCGCCGACACGAAGAACCCGAAATACATCGCGATCTTGAGCGGCGCCTTCGACAGCGAGAGTATTCCGTCCACCGCCAGCCCCATCATCCTGCTGAACGGATACTTGGTCACACCCGCATACCGTCCCGGGCGCTCGAACATTATCGCTGTCTGCCTGAATCCGAGCCATGCCCTGAGGCCGCGGACGTACCTGTTACGCTCGGGCATCGCGTTGAGAAGGTCGACTATCTGCCGGTCCATCAGGCAGAAGTCACCGGTATCGGGCGGGACCTCGATCTCGGTAAGGCTGTTGAGGAGGCGATAGTACACATAATAGGCCATCCTCTTGAACGGTCCGACGCCCATGCGGCGCTTTTTCTGCGCATACACGACGTCAGATCCTTCAGCCCACGCGTCGAGCATCCTTACTATCAGCTCCGGCGGATCCTGGAGATCCGCGTCGATGACCACAACGACCGCACCCGTCGCGGCATGGAGCCCTGCCGTGACCGCCGCCTGATGGCCGAAGTTGCGCGAGAAGTGCAGCGCCTTGAACCGCCTGTCGGCGTTGCAGATGGCGTCGAGCATCTCCGGCGACCTGTCCCTGCTGCCGTCGTTGACGAAGATCACCTCGAAATGCCCTATCGCGGGGCCGAGGACCTGGATGAGGCGGGAGTGGAGTGCCTCGATTACCTCTTCCTCGTTGTAGACCGGCACAACGAGGGAGACCTGCGTGGACCCGTCAGCTGGGAGCGTCCGTCTGATTGGCTCGGTCATGCGGCAAATCTAATATCAGCCCGGCTTTCAGCAGCTTCGAAGCCGTCTCCAGCGCCTCGTCCGCGCTCAGGCCAACGACCTCGGCGATCTCGACCAGGTCTTTCGTGCCGTCAGCATACGCGAGCAGGTTCGTCATCGAACGGACAGTGTTCCCGGCGCCGCGGGTGCTCAGGGTCGGATAGAGCCCACGCTTCCCGAGCTGCGGCTCGCACGGGTGTACGGCGCGGTAAACCCTGTTGCCCTCGAGGAGCTTCAGGACCTGCTGCACAACGCTGAATCCGCCGCCGAGCCCTGACGGCGTCACGAGCGAAAGATCGTCGAGAGAAGTGTGATACTCGGGATAACTCTGGTACCTCGTCCTCATGATCGATGCTACCGGCAGGTCGACGCCGGGACTGCAGTACTGCCGCTCGTCACTTCCCCTGTCGAGATATGAATAATCGACGTGATCAGGAGCATGGCGGCGCAAAACGAGCTTCGCCGCACGGTCAGCGAGAGTGTCCCCGTGACGGGAGCGGAGGAGCGAATATGCGCGGTCGTCGCCGATGCACGTCAGCACGTACCCGGCGTCAGTCTTCCGCCTCAGCTCCTCGAGGTGCCTGCTGATATAGACAATCGAGCCGCTTGTTTCGGGGGCGAACAGGATGCGATAGCTGTATCGCCTTTCCGGAAGAGCCGCGATCCAGCGGGCAAGCGCCGCCGTCACGACCGGCCCCGACAACTCGTTGTTCGCAAGCGAGGGATGACAGATGTAGGTCGAGAGGAGAATCTCCCTCTCCCCGGTCCCCGGAAGCAGCACCTCCCCATACGTCAGCGACCCGGGCTCGAGCGTGCTGTCTATCAGCACGTGATATCGTCCGTCACTCAGCTTCTCACGAACCGAGTGCGCGAGACAGAATCCCCACCTCCGCGCATAATACGAGGTCACGTATGGAACGGCGTCGGGCTGCTCGGGCAGAGAGTGGAGATGCGGCTGAAGCTCAGCCAGAGTCATCCATTCATCCACCGGCGTCGAGTAACCGAGCACATGGAGGTTGCTGTTGGCGAAATCGACGATGCGATTGCCCGACTCATCCTCGATGTACGCCCGGCGGATGTTCCACTCCTCGGGTACCGTCCAGTCGAACGCCGGCGTTCCGGACGGAACCTCGTGGACAGTGAGTTCAGGCACGATACGGCCGATGTAGGCGAGCGTTTCACGGACGCCATTGCCCGTGAGGGAGCGGCAGATCGGAAAAAGGTCTGTCGCCCAACGGTGCATCTCGAGGCCGGTCTGATCAGTCAAGTGGTCCCTCGAAGTCGGTGATGACGAATCGCCTTCCAAGCTCCTCGATCGCAGGCTCGACCCACTTCCGCGACTTTTCGTCGAGAAGAGACAGAGGATCATCCCTGAGGTCGCGCACCCACAGGTCGTGCAATCCCTTCGCAGAGGCGGCCAGAACCTCGCTGGTTCCTTCGAGCCGCCTGCATACGCCGGCTTCGAGAGCTTCGTCGAGAAGCCGGGGCCAGTCGTAGTCGAGCCCGGTGCCAAGAGGCCTTACATGATACACGAGCGTTCCGGGAACTACAGCGCCACCGGTCATCACCACGTCGCCGGCGAATACCTTGTCATAGCGATACACCGGTCCGCCACTCGCTCGCTCCGACCGGTGGACCAGCGTGCTGTAATGAAACGTGTCCCCGTAATACAGCACAACGCCATCCTTCTCCATGAGCTCGGCGAACATCGAACCCGGGCCGAACGGGTCTGTGTCCTGACCCCATGACTGCGTCGGCTGCAGGCCGGTTCCGGAAACAGGGAAAATCGGAACAGACGTCCTCCACTCGCCAGCATTGGTTCTGAAGCGTTCCGTGATGGGACCGAGCTGGGACTCGCTGTTCGCTACATCAAAAATCCTCGACTTGCCGAAGTCATAGTTGAATGTAGGACACCAAAGCGGCCGGTCAGCGGCAGATTCCCGGAGCAGCGCGATGTGCGAGTCGAGATAGGCGGAGCGGTCGCGGACGGGAGCAACCAGGCGGGCTGCCCGAAATGCGTCGATGTGGACGAACACCGGTCCACTCCCCATTTCCGCAAGGAGCCTGGCGATGCGATCTTTCACTTCTGCTTGAACCTGTGGCTCACGGGTACCTTGCCGACGATCACCCGGTGCGGGGAGAGCTGCTTCTGAAGATGAGCGCGGAAATGCGCCAATATTTCCCGCCGGTCGATTGTTGCTCCTTCCTGCGGCTCGACAGTCACCTCGATGTGCTGTCCGGTGATCGGGTTCGGAACGCCGACGACCTTCGCCCGCAGCACACCCGGATACAGGAGGGCAACGCGCTCGACTTCGCCGGGGAGAATCTTGAGCCCACCGACATTCAGCACTTCCTTTGCGCGTCCGACAACCTTCATCCAGCCATCGTCGACCTCGACTATGTCACCCGTGTCGTACCATCCATCTGAGAACGGAGACGGCGCGTTGAGATATCCGAGCATCCGGTTGTCCGAGCGTATGTGAAGCACGCTGTCGACAATGCGCGTCTCGATTCCCTTCCCGCCGATCTGCATCCAGAGACTGTCAGGGGCGCGCGACTTCACCTGAAAGACGCCGAGCTCGGAGAGCCCGTACGTCTGCCTGAAGTCGACGTTAGGGAGCTTCGCGCAAAGCCGCTCGAGAGTCGCCTGGTCCATGCGTTCAGTCCCGTAAGTCACGACGCGCAGGTGAGGGAACTCCATGGTGTCGAATATTCCCGCCAGGAGCATCATGCGGAGGAATGTCGGGGTGGTGGGCAGGAGCTCCACCCGGTGCTCGATCATCTCCGCCGCGAGCGTCTCCGGTGTCCGCTCCGACGGCACGATCACCACGCCGCGGTTGAACAGCGTATGGAGCATCGTGTTGATGCCGCCCGCGTGATCGAAGAGCAGGAAGTTGAGGGCCCTCAGCGGGGGCCGCGAAACCGAATACCGCTCGAGGAAGTTGTTGAAGTCGTGAAGGATCGCCTTCGGACGGCCGGTGGTCCCTGACGAGAAAAAGATGATTCCCGGGTGATTCCGGTCTCGCACTTCGGCGATCAGGGGATGCGAGGCGGCCCTGGTCTCCCGCCTTCGCTCTACCCGCCCGCCCCGGATCACCCACTCGGCCATCCCGGCCTCGAAGAAATAGTCGTGGTCGGCAACGGTTCCGGCGGCGAGAGGCATGAGGATCACGCCAATGTCGAGCAGCTCGAGCATCGTTGCGATTGTCGGCCCGTCGAAATCCCCGACGAGCGCCACTACCGCGCCCCTCGGGATCCCGCCGATTTCCGGCGAGCGGCCGACCGCTCCCTCGATATCAGTGAAAGAGAGGGATCCTCCCGGCCCGATCAGAAACGGCTCGGTGTTCCCTTCCTTCCGGGCACGCAGCTTCTCGAGCAGACTCACCCGCCTGTCCGCCTGCCTTCTCTGCGCCTCAAGCTGCCTCTGTGTCTCGCATCAGATGCCGCCCACGTGCAACGTCTGCCCGCTCACCATCGCGCTTTCGGGGGAAAGGAGCATCGATACGATGTTCCACACATCCTGGGGCGTGCCCTGCCGCTGGATTATCTGCTGCTTTATCACCGCGTCGACCTTTTCCTTCGGCACCTTCGCGATAAGCGCCGTGTCGATCGGACCCGGGGCAACCGCATTGACTGTGATGCCGTGCGGGGCAAGCTCGCGCGCAAAAACCCGCGTGAACCCTTCAACCCCCGCCTTTGACGCGATGTAGATCGCCTCGCCCTTTATCGCGAGCGGCACGCCAAGAGTGGAGAAGTTGATTATTCGCCCGCATCCCCGCTTGATGAGCGCCGGTGCGAGCTGCTGGCAGCAGAAGATCGTGCCGAGGAGGTTCGTCTCGACAATGCGCCGGACTGTCTCCGAGGGGGTCGTGACGACCAGGTTCATCGAGGCGATCCCGGCCGCGTTGATCAGCGCGTAGACATTGGGGCTCCGCCTCAGGTCCTTCATCGCCTCCGCGATCGACTCCGGGTCGGAAACATCCGCGGCCCTCATCTCGAACGGCGAATCCTTTATCACTGTGCGGCCCAGTCCGACTACACGGTAGCCCGCCTCATTCAGCTTTTCCGCGCAGAACCTGCCAAGGCCCCGGGAGGCGCCGGTCACGACTACGACGTCAGGTGCCGAATCATCTCGCGGGGGCAAAGGCTTGCGGGCGGCCATCAGGACGCGGGCGCCAGCTGCGAGAGGTGCGTGGCAAGGGTTCTGACGCTCCTCAGGACACTCCTCGCCTCTGACATCGCGCTGTCACTTGTCCAGTCGAAATACGCGCCAAGCTGGTCCCGGCTGAAGTCCTCGGCAGCCAGGAGGAGCATCACGAGGTCGGCGGAGTCAACAACCCGGCCATTGCCCACGAGGACGGTGTCAGCCGTGACAGTTTCGGCCGGCAGTCCGGTAAGGCTCGAGACTTCGTCTCGCAGGAAGCTTTCTATCTCATCATAGCCGATCGGCATTCGATTCCTCTTCTTGACTTGCGATTTACGGGCAGCAAGCAAATCTACGGGATTCGGTGATACTTTTCATCTCATGAAGAAGACAACGCAACTGCGGCGCATGATCACCTCGCCGGAGCTGGAGTTCATAATGGAGGCCCACAACGGGCTCTCCGCGCGCATTGTCGAGGAAGCCGGCTTCAAGGGCATCTGGGGCAGCGGGCTGAGCATCTCGGCCGCCCTGGGAGTCAGGGACAACAACGAGGCTTCCTGGACCCAGGTACTCGACGTCATGGAGTTCATGAGCGACGTGACCTCCATACCCATTCTTCTCGACGGCGACACCGGCTACGGCAACTTCAACAACATGCGCCGGCTCGTCACGAAGCTCGAGCAGCGCGGCGTCGCCGGTGTCTGCATCGAGGACAAGCTCTTCCCCAAGACCAACTCGTTCCTTGGCGATGCGCAGCCGCTTGCCGACATGGATGAATTCTGCGGCAAGATCAAGGCGGCAAAGGACACCCATCGCGATGATGACTTCGTTGTCGTTGCCCGGCTCGAGGGGTTCATCGCCGGGTGGGGGCTGAAGGACGTGCTCGAGCGCGCGGAAGCGTACCATGCCGCAGGGGCTGATGCTGTGCTCGTTCACAGCAAGAAGTCGAACCCGTCCGACATCGACGCTTTCATGGCGGAATGGGGCGACCGGCTACCGGTGGTGATAGTCCCGACCAAGTACTACTCGACTCCCACCGATCACTTCCGCGAGCTCGGGATAAGTCTTGCGATCTGGGCCAATCACAACGTGCGCTCGGCAATCACCGCGATGAGGAGCACGAGCGCGCGCATCTTCGCGGACCAGAGTCTCGCCAGCGTGGAAGGAACTATCGCGACGGTGTCGGAGATCTTTCATCTCCAGGGCGCTGACGAGCTCGAGCGGGCGGAGTCGAAGTATCTGCCGACGTCAGGCAGGAAATTCAATGCGATAGTGCTTGCCGCGTCCCAGGGTGAGAAGTTTGGCGACCTTACGAAAGAGGTACCGAAGGCCCTGCTTCGCGTGAATGGGACTCCGATTCTCTCGACTCAGCTCGAGGCGTTCAACCGGATGGGAATAACGGATATCACTGTCGTGCGTGGATTCAGGAAGGAGACAATCGCCTTCCCCGGCATCCGGACCGTCGACAACGATGATCACGCGGAGACGAAGGAGCTTTTCTCGCTCAATGCCGCGCGCGCCTCGATCAAGGGGAATACGGTGATCTCCTACGGCGACATCGTCTTCAAGGACCATGTTCTTCACGAGCTGATAAATACCGAGACCGATATCTCGATCGTCGTCGATGCGGATACGTCGAGTCGCAACGGCTACACGGACTTCGTGCGCACTGACAGGCCGTGGTCGCGGTCGGCGCTGAATCCTGTCGTAACCTTGAAGGAGATGTCTGCGCTGCTCCCGCATGCTGACGCGCAGGGCGAGTTCATCGGTCTCTGGAAGGTGAATGCAGAGGGCGCGGCGGCTGTCAGCGATGCACTCGAGCGTCTTTCGGCGCACGAGGACTTCAGGACGCTACGGATGGCTGATCTCTTCAACGAGCTTTCCGCGACCTCCACCGTTTCCGTCGTCTATACGCGGGGCGCGTGGATCGACATCGACAGTTTGGTCGACCTCATGCAGGCGAGCGAGCTGACGTGATCGCGACACGCCGCTTCGGCGACAAGCTGAAGGGTCTCGGGTTCAATTTTTTCAGCGGCGTTCCCTGCTCCTATCTCACCAACCTCATCAACTACGCCGTCAACGAGTGTGATCTCGTGATGGCCGGGAATGAGGGAGATGCCGTCGCCGTCTGTGCCGGCGCGCACCTGGGGGGGCGTAAGTCTGTTTTTCTCTGCCAGAATTCAGGTCTTACCAACGCGACCTCTCCGCTCACGTCCCTGGTCTATACGTTCGGCATTCCGATGCTCGGGTTCGTGAGCCTGCGCGGGGAGCCGGGAGGCAAGCCTGACGAGCCGCAGCACGAGCTGATGGGGCAGATCACCACGGGTTTCCTCGACCTGATGCGGATCCAGTGGACATACCTCGCCACTGATGATGAGGAAGCGGAGGCGCAGCTCGACGAAGCGAACCGGGTGATCGAAAGCGGCGAGCCCTTCTTTTTCGTCGTGCGAACCGGGACGTTTGCGAAGGAAGCTCTCCGCGATCGGATTTTCGGCGCGCCTCGCACGGAGCCGATCGTCTTGCCGAAAAGCCGCGAGACCGCCCCGCAGACGCGATTCGAGGCATTGACTGCTCTGGAAGGTGTGCTGCGGGACGACACCGTTCTCATAGCTACCACCGGTTTCACCGGAAGGGAGCTCTACGAGGCGGGCGACAGGCCCAACAACTTCTATATGGTAGGTTCGATGGGATGCGCCGCGGCGCTCGGGATGGGATTGGCGATGGCCCGTCCCGACGTACGGGTCATCGTGATAGACGGCGATGGAGCGCTCCTGATGCGCATGGGCTCGGCCGCCGTGCTCGCGGCGTACGCTCCGCCGAACCTCGTCCACGTGCTGCTCGACAACAACGCTCACGATTCTACCGGCGGGCAGAGAACGGTGTCGGACAGAATTGATTTTACCGCGTTCGCGGCGTCAGTCGGCTACGGCAACTCGTTCCACGCGCACGACACCGGCGAGCTTGTCGATCTCGTGGAAAAAAGCTTAGCGTCCGGCCGGCTTGGCTTTGTCTACCTCAGGACGGCTCCGGGATCGAAGCCGAACCTTGGCAGGCCGAAGACGCGTCCGCCTGAAGTTCGTGAGCGGTTCATGAAGTTCGTCGCTGCTTCGGCGTCCGGGGCCTGATGCCCCGCAAGGCGGTAATAGTCGCCGCCGGCCTCTCGAGCCGGCTCTACCCGTTGACTGCGGAAACGCCGAAGGCACTGCTGCCTATCGGAGACGAGACATTGCTGGGGCGGTCGATAAGACTGCTCCGGGAAGCAGGCATATCACACATTGCTGTCGTGGTGGGTTTCCGCGCGGATTCTATCCGTGACGCCGTCGACACAGGCATTGCCATCATACCAAATCCATACTTTCGGCACTGCAACAACATGGGGTCTCTCCTGTTCGCGAGGGATTTTGCGGGAGAAGATTCCTTCGTATATCTCCACGGGGACCTCGCCTACACGGGAGGCACACTGAAAGCCTTCCTCGATGCGGCTGGCGATCCGGGCCGGTCGTGCCTCGACCTTCTCACTGCGTTCGGCGAGGTCGATGAGGAGGCGATGAAGGTGCGGGTCGGCGACGACAACGCGCTCGTCGAGTCGAGCAAGTCGGTTCCTGACGCTTACGCTGCCGGCGAGTGGACGGGAATTGCAGTCGTTCAGAAGCCGCGCGTTGTGTTCGATGAAATCGAGGCGCACATGATGCACATCGGGCTAAGCGACTACGACACAGCTGCCTTTACCTCACTCGCCCGGGCCGGGGAAGTCATACGGTGCATCCCCGCCAACGGCGATCCGTGGAAGGAGATCGACACAATGGAAGACCTTGCAGCTGCCCGATTGGCATTCGGAGGGCTCCGGTGATCTTCAGCAATCCCGTTAAGGTCGAATGGGGCACGCCGGATTTCGCCTGGCTTCCCCCGTTGCTCGGCGGAAGGCGCGCGGCGATCGTTTCGACGCCCGGCATGGAGGAGCGCGGTGTCCTCGAGGTAGTAAGGTCGGTTATCGGGCAGGCCGACATGCCTGTCGTGACCGGCGTCAAGTCGAATCCCACGATCGCCTCGATAAGGGAAAACGCCGCAACGCTGCTCGACACGAGGCGTGACATCGACGTTCTCGTGGCGATCGGAGGCGGCAGCGCTCTCGATACAGCCAAGGGGATCGCGGCCATCGCATCAGGCGGATACTCGGGTGACTGGTTCTCGAGCCACCTGAGGGAGGGCACCGCGTTTCCCGACTCGTTCTCCCCCCCGCCGATAATCGCGGTGCCGACGACTGCCGGCACCGGCAGCGAAGTCACGATGTGGGGAACGGTATGGGACGAGGAGAGTGGCGCGAAGCATTCGATTTCGCATCCGAAGCTTTACGCCGAACGTGCCGTGCTCGTGCCCGAGCTGACTTTGACCGTTCCGCCGAACCTGACGCTCTTCACGGCGCTCGATGCGCTCTCTCACTGCATGGAGTCGATCTGGAACAAGCGGTCGAGCGCCGTGAGCGAAGCGTTTGCAACCGCCGGCATTGCCCGGATCCTGACAGTTGTCGATGACGCGATGCTCGACCCCGGGAACATCGATGTCCGCCGCCGACTTCAGGAAGGCGCGCTGCTTGGCGGGCTGGCAATTTCCGCCACGGCGACCGCGCTTGCCCACTCGATCTCCTATCCGCTCACGTCGCGGCTCGGAATGCCCCACGGCCTCGCCTGCGGATTCACGCTTCCCGAGCTCATGCGCTTCAATGCTGACGAGGCCCCCGAGCGCGTCCTGATAATCGCCGGCGCGATGGGCGCGGATGGGGTGAACGCTGCCCAGGTGAGCCTCGCTCGCTTCTTCGCAGACTGGGGGGTGAGAGGTCACGTCGCGACGTATCTCGATGAGGAGAAGGCGAGAGCGATGGAGAGCGAGCTGCTCACCCCGGGCCGCGCCGACAACAACGTTCGGCCGGCGAATCACGCTGACGCGCTTGGCGTAGTTCTCCGCTCGCTCTAACGCCGCTTGTCACCCGCCACTCTCGCCGACGTCCTGCGGATCATGGCGCGGATGGCCGGCGACAGGCTCGCCGGCCGCCGGATAGTGATCGTCTTCGTCGAGGAGCTGGGATTCATCCAGTTCATCCTGCCGGTCGTCGAGGAGCTGAAACGCCAGGCGGGCGACCGAATCGCGTTCTATCTCGCGACTGAGTACGCGGATCGCGAGGATCACCTGTCGGTGTTCGGGGTCCCCCCTGACAGGCGATTTCATCCGCGGCTCGCGCGCGCGTTCCTGCTGGCGGACGTTTTCCTTTCCGCTTCAGTCTATGGAAAGGGTCCGGTGACGAGCTTCCGTATCAACATCTCCCACAACCAGCCGACGAAGTTCGAGGCGTACCCGAAGGAGTACGTCGAGAATTACGACTTTCATTTCCTCACGGGCCCGCTTCACCGGGACCAGTACGAGCACATGTTCGCGCTCCACGGCCTCGACACGCGCAAGCACCGGCTCGTCGATGTCGGCTACCCGAAATCCGACGCCCTCCTTCAGGGCAAGTACGACCGTGCGACAGCATTGGGCGAGCTCGGCCTCGATCCCTCCCTGCCGACGGTGCTGTACGCGCCGGCGTGGGACCCCGGCGGCTCCCTTCGCTCATTCGGCGACGAAGTGATCGGGCAGCTCCTCTCGCTCGGCAACGCGAACGTGATAGTGAAGCTTCATCCGGTGAGCCACACTCCGCCGTCGAGCTCGAGCTACGATTTCTATACTGGCGGCGTGAACTGGGTCGAGAGATTCAGGAAATACGAGTCGAACGCGCGGTTCAGGCACGTTGCGGCGTTCCAGGTTGATCCGCTCCTCGTTGCGGCGGACCTGCTGGTGACTGATTTCAGCAGCGTCGCGCTCGAGTTCGTCGGTCTCGACAAGCCGATCATCTATGTCGACTGCCCGGAGTACTTCGAGAAGACGTTGAAGCTGCCGGGATATGAGACAGATCCCGATTACGTGAAGAACAATCCGCGCGCGAACGCGGGCAGGCATGTTGGGATAGTTGTGGAGTCGGTTGGGGATCTTGGGCTTGCGGTACAGGATGCCCTCGCCGACCCGGGCCGCAATTCAGATAAGCGGAAGGAGCTGGCCGGAATGCTTCTGTACAATCCCGGGCGGGCAGCATCTGTGGCCGCCGGAGAGATTCTCTCGCTGATTGAGATGTAGGAAAGGCGCGGGTTACTGCAATTCGACGGATGGGACGGATTTGACGGATCAAGCGCAAGCCGTTATACCGCGCATGGTCGGTCACAAATCAATCATTCTTGCGACGGCCACCTTCTCGTCTTTCTGTTTTTAACAAGAGACAGTAGCACACCTTTCGTTTAAAGCGATGCCCTCAGGGGTGGAACCCATCCTGCCTTCCCAATCCGCCTGATCCGTCAGATCCGTTCCATCCGTCAAATGTAAAAACCCCCGCAGTCCCGTCTTTTAGGGTCCGGAAACCTCTCTCCCCGACACAGCGACAAGCTCTTCAGGCATGTTGAAGTCACTCCCATCTACAAGCCTGTCGCAGACGAACTGCACGAACGGATCATTCCCCGCCAAAAGGCTGTCACGCTTCTGGTGCTGGAAGCCCCACCACTGCGCTGAGGGGTCGTGGAGGACGTCGAGCGGCACCTGGCGCTGGATGAAATGCGAGTACGCATACTTCCTGACCAGTCCCTGCTGGTGATCCGTCAGAGGGCCGAGTGTCGCGGCGCGGCGCAGCAGGTCGCGGTAGGCCTCGGGTGTCAGCGCGTCGTGCGTAAAGCCCATGCCCCCATAGTGCGCCTCTCCGGCGACAATGACCGGCTTCCCCATCAGCGCCAGCTCGAGGCCGGCGGTCCCATACACGGTCACCCCGCCATCCATCAGCTCGAACAGGTTCGCCGGGCTCACGTCATCCTCAGCCGGAATCACGCGGACGTGATCGGGCAGCTCCGGAAAATTCCTCTCGATCAGCCGCTGCACGCCCGTCGCGGGGTTGTCCCACGCTTCGACCGGATGAATCTTGATCAGCCACTGCACATCCGGGACCGCGATCGCCTGCCTGACTGTATCCAGGATCCAGTCATCGAATGTCGGATAGGCCATCGGGGCGAAGTCAGCGACCGAGTCCCAGTTGATATGGGAAAGCACGACCCACACCGGCTTGTGCGTCGGCGCGTACTTCGCCCGAAGCTCACCAAGGTCGCTCTTGAACTGCTTAGGGCGGTTCCTCATGTCGAAGCTGATGTTCTTCTTGTAGCGGTCGTCGAAGAACCTGTCGAGGCGGGCGTTCTGCCTTGGTGTCAGCTCGTTGTCCCGGACCTCCATCCACGTCTCCTCGCTCAACGCCTTGAAGTCGATGCGCGACGGATCCTCGACATGTCGAAGATAGAAGTGGGAGGTCAGATACGACGACTTCCACGCCGTCACCGGTATTTCACGCCTCCGGGCGATATGGAGTGCCGGCCCCCAGTCGACATAGATGCCGTGCGACATAAAAACGCGCCACGGGTCGAACCTGTCGATCGCATTCGCCGCAGCACAGGCCGAGATCAGCGCGCTGTGCGCAAACTCGCGAATCACCGCCTCATGGCCCGTGAGCGCCGCACCCTGGAGATACCTTATCACCGACGACCTTATGTTGTTGCCGAGCTGGACGCCGCCGTATGAAACAGTGTGGAGCGTGTCCCAGGTGATTCCTTCGGTCTCATCCCACAGCGTGGCGCGATCAGCATCGGATACAAAGTCCCCGTTGAACGACCAGGGCACCCCGATCGTGTCGAGAAAGCCGCTCGTCTTGCCAATGCATCCGGGGCACCTGTCACGCCATCGCGCGATGGGCACGCCCTCGTTCTCCACCCGGATGGCGCAAGCCCTGTACGGCGAGTTACAGATTATCGCGTGGACGTTGTACCCGCGGAGCCGCATTGCTGCAGCGATCGCCATCTCGACATGGAGGAGTAGCGGCATTCCCCCCGGAACCCAGAAAAGCAGCGTACCCTTCGACGCGTCGAGCTCTGCTCCCTTCTCGTAGAGCTGGGCCATTTTCCGCGCGCGGTGTTCGTCGGTGTGCTTGAAAAGCGCCTGCACGCGAGCGGGCGATTTCTGGATGGCTATGTGAGCCGCCGTGCGGGCAAGACGGTCGAGCTTGTTGAAGGGAGAATCCATTATGTGAGTGCGGGAGCGGACTGGCGGAGGTGAATATAATGGTAGCCGGCTTATACCGGCTGCCGACTCGGTATCCAGCATCGTTCCCCGGGACAACTACAGAAAAGCGATGGGGGGGAGACCGGTGAGACCGGTGAGGGAAACCTGGGGATAAAAACACCCAAAACAAAGTGGTCTTCTGGTTACTCGCCGGTCTCACTGGTCTCCCCCCCTTGCTTTTCCGTAGTTATCCCGGAGACACGATATCAGCCCTCGCCGACCGCCCTCGCCTTGACATGCGAATTGATCTCCCCCAGCGCCGGCTCGGCCTCTATCAGCGCCACCACATCCCTCCACGAGAAATCATTCCCACTCCCGAGGCGGGCAAAAACCTCGCGCGCAAATTCCAGATCCTCAGGAGTATCGACCGTCCATCGCCAGGAATGAAGGTTCCTGTCGGTCACGACCGGCAGCAACCTGAACTTCCCGGGATTCGAGTAGATGTGGAGCGTCACGTGCGAGCGCTCGAACGGCTCGGTCGCGTCTCTCGCGGCCTGCTCGAGCGCCGCGCGGGAAAACGCCTCAACATCGAGCCCGAGGGGGAACGACGGCTCGAGTTTGTTGCTCGCGTAGTCAACGGGAGGGTCGGCCGACATGAAGCGCGAGACGACGAGGTCGCACGCCTCAGGATCGACGAACGGCGAATCAGCCGAAACTCTCACGATCACGTCGGCCCCAGCGACCGAAGCCGCGTCGCGATACCTCGCCAGTACATCCTCCTCGCTGCCGCGCGTCACAGTCACGCCGAGGGCATATCCGGCCGAGACTATGGCGTCATCGGCAGGGCTCGTGGAAGTCGCCACGATTATCTCATCTATCAGCTTCGACCGCGCCGTGCGCCGGACCACTCGCGAGAGCATGGTTTCGCCGGCAATATCGAGAAGGACCTTGCCCGGCAGCCGCTCCGAACCCATCCGGGCCTGCACGATCGCGGCGATGCGCATCAGCCCGGGGAGAGGTCTTCCCACTGGAGCACGTGGTCACGCTCCATGTCGCGCGCAGCGCGCCTCCCGATCACCTCGTCCCAGTGCACAGGGCTGACTCCCGTCCCTGGGCGCTTGTAAGTCAGCATTTCCTCGGTCAACGTCGTCCCGGCAGCAACTTCCGCGTCGAGCACGATGCTCCGCCGAGCATTCGTTCGCGATATCTCCTCGGTCTCGATCGACGTTATTGCCGAAGTCGAGCCGATCATCGAACCGATCCGGCCGATCGCTTCCAGGAATCGCCGAAGGTCGCCAGCATCCATCGCGTGATAGTGGTCGTTGCCGGGCAAGGTCTTGTCGTGAGTGAAATGTTTCTCTATCACACGGGCGCCGAGGAGCCAGGCGGTGGTGAGGGCGGTCAGTGCTTCGTCGGGTACGGTGTGATCGGAATATCCGATCAGGACATCTGGATATTCGTCACGAAGCGCCTTGATCATTCCGAGGTGGGCGTTCTCGTCGGCCGTTGGATAGTTGAGGACGCAATGCAGAAGCGAGAGCTCGCGACACCCGGCATCCCTCATGGTCTTCACTGCCACCGCTATCTCGGCCGCGGTCGACGCGCCGGTTGACAGCACAACCGGCTTTCCCGTTCCCGCCACCTGCCGCAGAAGCGGAGTGTTGGTAAGATCTGCCGACGCGATCTTGAAGAAGGGCATGATCGGCTCGAGGAGCTCGACGGCCTCGCGGTCGAACGGCGTCGAAACGAAGTCAATCCCGATCTCGCCGCAGTACCTCGCCAGCTCACGGTAGTCGTCCGGCCCGAACGAATCGTACTTCCGGAATAGCTTGAACTGGGAGGTTGTCGGCTCCTTCGAGAGATCCCAGTACGCCGGGCTGTGCTTCGACGCGAGGGTCTCAGCCTTGTAGGTCTGGAACTTCGCGGCGTCCGCCCCTCCCTGCTTCGCGAGATCGATCAGCTGCTTCGCCAGCTCGAGCGACCCGCCGTGATTCACCCCTATCTCCGCTATCACGTATGGCGCCGTGTCATCCGTCACGACCCGGCTTCCAAGCCGGAGCGCGCGCGGCTCAGCCATTTCCGTTCACCTTCTCCGGTCCGTGCTTCGCCTCGAGCTGGTTGAGGTAACCGTTCATCGCCCCGTGATCGTTCGTCATGTTCTCGTCGTGGCGGCGGTAGCGGTAGAGCGGCAGCGCGACGCGGTGAATGTTGTGCTTCTCGAGGAACCGTATCCTCAGGTCCCTGTCCTCGTGCAGGAGGAACTGCTCGTCATACAGCCCGAGCTCGACGAGCTGGTCGATCCTGAACATTATCCCGCAGCCGATCGGCTTCTCCTCGCAGTTCATGCGCTCGATCACCTCGTCGTTGTTGCTCACGAGGTTGTAGTCGCATCCCACGGCGTCGATCGCGGGATTCAGCGACAGGTGCAGGGAGAGAACGTTGAGATACTCGTGGTGCACGTAGTCGTCGCCGTCGATCCTCACCACGAAGCGCCCGCGCGCGGACCTGATGCCGATGTTGAGCGAGCCGGGCAGCCCCTTCCGCTCGGGATTGTCGATCAGGCGGATCTCATTCTCGAAGAGCTCGAGCGCGAAGCGGGTCTGGTCGGTGCTCGCGTCGTTGACGACGATCACCTCGTAGTCGGCCCTCGGGTATGTCTGGTTGAGGATCGACCTGATGCAGCGGCCTATGTACCGCTCCTGATTTCTCACCGCCACTACGAGAGAGACGGTCGGGAGATTTGTCATGTTATCGGCTGGTCAGTGCGAGCGGATTGCTTTGCCGCGCGGCGCCGGGAGAATCGAGGGCCTCCACGACGAGCTGCGACGGGATCGAGTAGGCGCCCATCGGGCGTGAAGGATCGAAGTTGTCGGTGAGTCTTCTCGTCCCGGCGGCCATCACCAGCGGCGGGGTGAGATCGTCGAGCACGTCATAGTTCGTGGGCGACTCGACCGACTCGCTCACGTGAAGGTAAAGCGGATATTCGCCGGGTCGCAGGTTGAGCGAAGGGAGGTCTACGAGGACCGTGCCTGCGGTTCCCGCGGTAACGCCCGACTCAGTGACGACATGCCTCACGCTCGTGAGGAGCTCGCGCGAGACACCCGACCTGATTCCGACGAACACCGCCAGGCCGCGCAGGTCGCGGTGCGCGATGAAAGAGAGCCTGAAACGCACCGTGTCACCCATCGAGAACGTATAACGCTCTTCGCCGCCCGGCTCCTCGACCTGGACCGATGTGAACCTCACCGCGCCCGATCCCCGGCGGTTCTGCGGATTGTTGACGCCGGTGTCGGCGTCGATCCGCATCTCCCTCACCCGCTGGTTGTAGACGCTAAGCACTGAATCCGTCGGTCCGTCAGCGACAACCCGGCCGCGCTCGAGAAGTATCCCCCGCGTGCAGAGCTGGCGCACCGCCTGGGTGTTGTGAGAAACGAAGAACACTGTTCGCCCCTGCTCTGCAACATCCTCCATCTTGCCGAGACATTTCTTCTGGAACGCTGCGTCGCCGACTGCAAGGACTTCATCGACCAGAAGTATCTCGGGCTCGAGGTGTGCCGAAACCGCGAACGCGAGCCGCATGTACATGCCGCTCGAGTACCTCTTGATGGGCGTATCGATGAACTGGTCGACCTCCGCGAAATCGACTATCGCATCGAACTGCCTGGCGATCTCGCTCTTTCGCATTCCGAGAATCGCGCCGGACAGAAAGATGTTCTCCCTCCCGGTAAGCTCGGCATGAAACCCGGTGCCGACTTCCAGGAGCGCGCCAACACGGCCGTATATCTCCGCGCGCCCGCGCGTCGGCTCGGTGATTCTCGAGAGAATCTTGAGGAGCGTGCTCTTGCCGGCCCCGTTGCGGCCTATGATCCCGACGACCTCGCCTTCATTCACCTCGAACGACACATCCTCCAGCGCCCAGAACGTCTCCATCGGCTCGACTGTGCCGCGGGCGCGCTCCCAGATCTTTCTGGGCAGGCCGATAACTTCCTCCTGAAGCGTCCTGTACGGCTGCCTCATCAGCGCCTTCGCGATGCGATACGACTTTGAGATTTCCTCGACGCGGATTGCTGTCTGGCTCATACGGTGTCCGCGAAGCCCCGCTCCACCCTGCGGAAGAAAAAGGCTCCCATCACGAATACAAGCAGCGACACGACCACCGTCAGGGCGACCATCCCGGGCCTGATCGAGCTCGTCCCGAGAATCGACCACCGCATTCCTTCGATGAACGCGACCGCCGGATTGAGGCTGTAAAGCAGCCTCCATTTCTCCGGCACGATCGTTGTCGCATATGCAACAGGGCTCGCGAACATCCAGACCTGGAGCACGAACGGCATCGCGTGAACGAAATCTCGGTACTTCACGTTCAGAGCTGAAAGCCAGAGGCTGACCCCGGTCGCCGTCACTGCCGCCAGCAGGACAAAGAGCGGCAGCGCGGCGATGCGCCACGTCGGCATTATGCCGTAAATCGCCATTATCACCGCGAGCACTCCAAGCGCGACAATCAGGTCGATGAGCGCGGAGAACGTGCTCGCGAGTGGAATCGCCAGGCGCGGGAAGTAGACTTTGGTGATGAGCCGCGCATCTGTGATAAGGCTGTTGCCGGCGCGCTGCAGCACCTGCGCGAAGTAGTTCCAGATCAGCACGCCGCTGAACACGAACACTATGTACGGATGCCCGTCGCTGGGGAGCTTCGCGAACCGGCCGAACATTATCGTGAAGATCGCCGCGGCAATCAGCGGCTGGAGAATCACCCACGTGACGCCGAGTCCCGTCTGCTTGTAGCGAAGCTTCACGTCGCGACCCGCGAGGATCATCAGGAGGTCGCGGTAAGTCCACAGCTCACGCAGGTTGATTGCCGACCACCCGCTCGTCGGTTGGATCGTTACGGTCGGGCGGCGTGCAGCTTCGGGCTGGTTTGTGCCGGGAACCGTGGCTGAGGCCGTCACGCCCGTTTGCGCGAGCCGATCGCCCGCGTGATCGGGCGCCACGGATGCGTGAGGTCGCCTATCGCCTCGCGCCTGAGGGCCGCGAACTCCAGAACCTCGTCAGAGCCTGATTCGCGCGATCTCGCGAACATGTCACGCGCGAACGCCAGCAGGCAGGCGAGCACGAATCCGGTGAGAAGCCCGATGCCGGTTCTCCTCACTCCGCCTCTCGGGTTCGGACCCGTGGGAAGCTGGGGTGCCTCGATCACGCTGATCACCGGAAGGTTCCGCACCTCCTCGATGCGCGCACCCTCGTAGGCTTCGAGCATCCGCGTATAGAGCGTGTTGCGCATGTCCACGATGCGCTGAAGCCGCCCATACTCGAGCGTCAGCTGCGGCGATGCCTGATACTGCCGGTTGCCCTCGAGGAACCTCTCGAGGTCGGACTCCGCCTGCCTCAGCTCCGCACGCTTCTGGAACACCTGCGTCTCGACGAACTCCCGCTCGGCTGCAGCCGTCGCCTGGCGGTTCGACAGGTTGTACTCGTTGAGCTGGTCGAGGACGTTTGTCGCGATCTGGTAGGAAAGCTCAGGCGAGCCTGAGCTGACGTACATCTCGATCACGCCGGTCTTTGCGGTCACCGTTGACTTAATCGCCCCGCGCAGCCGGTCAACGACGCGCTCGTCGCGAACGTTCGGCCGGCCCTGTACGTTGAATATCCTCATGAGGTCGCCTTCGACCACGCCGCTGTCGGGCTGCGTGATTCGATACGTCTTCTGCGCCACAGGCAGCAGAACCGTCCGGGTCCTGAGAAGGTCCGTATAGAGCTGCGGCGAGTTCATCGCGTCGCCGCCGGAAAGATTGATTCCGAACTGAGCAGCAATGCCACCGAGCTGTCCTCCGCCACGCGCTCCCTTGGGCATGAACGAGGCGTATGTCGTGTAACCCTTCGGCGAAGTTATGCTCTGGTAGCCAGCCCAGAAGCCGAACGCGAGAGTCATCACAACAATCATCGTGCGGTGCCTGAGCAGCACGTTAACGAAGCTCACGGCCGAGACCTCCTTCGGCTGCTCCCCGGGGATCACGATTTCCCGGTCATTCGACGGACGCAGTGGCGTAGGCGACGACATATTAGACCGACGACCCGGATGGAGCGAAGGTCTCGGCAAGGTACCACTTGTAGGTCGAGGCGATTCCATCCTCGAGCGGGATCCGCGGCTTCCATCCTGTCCCGCGAATGAGGGACGAGTCCATCAGCTTGCGCGGCGTTCCGTCAGGCTTCGACGTGTCCCACTCGACGGGGCCGTCGTAGCCGACCACTCCGGCGACGATTCCGGCGAGTTCCTTTATCGTCACGTCAGATCCGTAGCCGACGTTGAAGAGGCCGGTGGGGCCTGAGTCCATCATGACGAGGCAGGCGTTCGCTGCATCGTCAACGTGGAGGAATTCGCGCCGCGCTGTGCCGTGGCCCCACAGGGTGACGACGGCGTCCCGACCAGCCGCCCGCTCCTCCTTCGCCTCGTGGAACTTCCTGATCAACGCAGGAAGAACATGCGACGAAGTCAGGTCGAAGTTGTCGTTCGGACCATAGAGATTTGTCGGCATCAGCGAAACCCACTGCTTCCCGAACTGCCTGTTGGCTGATTCGACAAGCTTCACTCCCGCAATCTTCGCAATCGCGTACGGCTCGTTGGTCGGCTCCAGCTCGCTCGTGAGGAGATACTCCTCCTTGATCGGCTGCGGCGACAGTCGCGGATAGATGCACGAGCTGCCGAGGAAGACGACCCGGTCGGTTCCAGCGTCGAGCGCCGCGCCGAGCACGTTCGACTGGATCACGAGATTCTCATAGAGGAAATCCCAGCGCCAGGTGTTGTTCGCTGTGATCCCGCCAACTTTCGCCGCGGCGAAGAAGACGACTTCCGGCTTCTCCTCCCTGAACAACCGAGCGACTGCCGCCTGGTCCATCAGGTCGAGCTCGGAACGCGTCCGCACGAGCGGCTCCGGATATCCGGCGGCCGCAAGCGCGCGCACGATGGCAGACCCTACGAGACCCCGGTGACCCGCAACGAACGCCCGGCGGGGAGAAGCTGGTGTCACTTGATCAGCGCATGAAGCGCCGCATACGAGGATTCGATCGTGAACGGGATCCCCGACTGGACCGACGCGAGATCGGCATCTACCATCATTTCGACGAGCTCGCTGAAAGCGACCCGCGGAGTCCAGCCCAGTACCCGTTTCGCCTTGCCCGCGTCGCCAAGGAGAAGATCCACCTCGGTCGGGCGAAAGTAGCGCGGATCGATCGCTATCACTTCCTTGCCGGTCGCAGCATCGACGCCGACTTCATCGACACCGCTTCCACGGAACTCGAGCTCGATCCCGACCCGCGCGAACGCAAGCTGGCAGAACTCGCGTACAGTGTGCTTTTCTCCCGTTGCCAGCACGTAGTCGTCGGCGGTGGGATTCTGGAGCATCTTCCACATCCCCTCGACGTAATCGCCCGCAAAACCCCATTCGCGCTCGGCGTCGATGTTGCCGAGGAAGAGCTTGTCCTGCTGTCCCTCGCGGATGCGGGCGACTGCCATCGTGATCTTGCGCGTGACGAATGTCTCGCCACGAATCGGGGACTCGTGATTGAACAGGATCCCCGATGACGCGTGAACACCATATGCCTCGCGGTAGTTCACGGTTATCCAGTGCGCGTAGAGCTTGGCAACCGCGTACGGCGACCGGGGATAGAACGGCGTCGTCTCGGACTGCGGAATTGCCTGGACCTTGCCGTACATCTCCGAGGTCGATGCCTGGTAGAACTTCACCCGGTCCATCATGCCGAGTATCCTCAGCGCCTCGAGGAGGCGGAGAGTGCCGAGGGCATCAGAGTTTCCCGTGTACTCGGGAGTCTCGAACGACACCGCCACGTGGCTCTGCGCGGCGAGGTTGTATATCTCGTCCGGCTGCGACTCCTGGATGATCCTGATGAGGCTGGTGGAGTCAGTCAGGTCGCCGTAATGCAGCACAAAACGCGAATGGACGTCCTGTGGCTCGGCGTAGATGTGATCGACCCGCTGCGTGTTGAACAGCGACGCGCGCCGCTTGATGCCATGGACCATGTACCCCTTTGCGAGAAGGAGTCGCGCGAGGTATGCGCCGTCCTGGCCGGTGACGCCCGTTATGAGCGCAGTTTTCATGAGATTCGGTAGAGGTACGGCCGGGCCCCTCCGGGGCCTCCGGAAGGGTCTGGAGAGCGTCCCGAGGGGGGCTTCAGCTGCGAATGTTCAGCCTGGGAAATGTCACATCAGGTATGGCGTCAGTCAATCTATTGCGCTACACTGGCCTGCCTCGTAAGTCCGCGTCAATGTGTGACATCCACATTGTGCGGGAGTCCTTTTGGAGTAGATTGACCCCGGCATGGGCCTTGCCAGTTCAGGGCCCCGGGAACCGCTCGCAGGCCCGCTGCACCCAACGAAAGACCCTTGACTTAAGAAACAGGTTTTGACGCTCAAGCCCATTCGAAACAGGCACCTCTTCGTCGCCGACACTTTTTCAGTTGTCGCGGCAACGCTCATCGCGTTTCTGGTGCGCTTCGAGGAATGGCAGTGGATAAATGACAACGCCCGCCTTGTCATTTTCTATCTGGTCCTCTCTGTTCCCCTCAGGCTGCTGATCTTCTTCGTGGCCGGCATGTATCGCCGGCTCTGGCGCCACGCGAGCGTTGGCGAGCTAAACCCGATAATCCTTGCCGCACTCGGCGGGGGCGTTGCATGCGCCCTCATCGGGATTGTTGCCCTGCCCCTGACGGGCCTGACCCCGACAAGAGTTCCTTTCTCGGTCGTATTCATAGATACGTTCCTCACCGGCGCCCTGATCGGCTTGCCACGCCTGATGGCGAGGATCGGCCGGTCCGGCTACGCGCGCCGCCGCAAGGACGACAAGGGCAAGCGGGTGCTGATCGCTGGTGCTGGTGACGCAGGCAAGCTCGTGGTGAAGGAGCTTTTCGCCTCGTCCCACCAGCTGGGCCTCGAGCCGATCGGGTTCGTCGATTCCGATGCAACGAAGCACGGCCACATGCTCGCCGGGCTGCCGGTCTTCGGGCCACTGGCACACATTCCCGAGATAGTAGAGAAGTATGGAGTCGCCGAGATAATCATCGCGATGCCGTCGGCGCCGGGCACGGTGATAAGACAGGTCGTGAGGGCCGCGCTCTCATGCGGAATCCCCACGAGAACGGTTCCGTCACTTCCTGAAATCATCTCGCGCCAGGGCAATGCCACCGGACTTCGCGAGGTCGAGATCCAGGATCTCCTGCGCCGTGACGCGGTCGAGACAGACCTTGCCGCGGTGGCCGAGCTTGCGACGAGCGAGACGGTTCTCATCACCGGCGCGGGCGGGTCGATCGGTGCCGAGCTCTGCCGGCAGCTCGCGCGGCTCGCGCCGTCGCGGCTGATCCTGCTCGGGCACGGCGAGAACTCGATCTTCGATATCTTTCAGGAATTGAGTCTCTCGTTCCCCGACGTGAAGATCATCCCCGTGATCGCCGACGTGCGCGACAGGTCGCGGATCCAGCACATCTTCCAGGAATTCAGGCCGCACGCCGTTTTCCACGCCGCGGCGCACAAGCACGTACCGCTGATGGAGGACAACGTTCTCGAGGCCGTGACAAACAATGTCTCGGGCACGCGGAACGTAGTCGACGCGGCGATTGACTCGAACGTCCAGCACTTCGTGCTGATCTCGACCGACAAGGCGGTGCGGCCCACGAGCGTGATGGGCGCCACCAAGAGAATCGCCGAGCAGCTCGTTCAGCACGCCGCGACAAAACATCACAGGAACTTCGTGTCGGTGCGGTTCGGCAACGTGCTCGGCTCGCGGGGCTCGGTCGTTCCGACATTCCTCCGGCAGATCCGCGCCGGCGGTCCGGTGACCGTCACGCATCCCGAGATGCGGCGCTACTTCATGACGATCCCCGAAGCAGTCCAGCTCGTGCTTCAGGCAGGGGCGCTCGGCAGGGGTGGCGAGGTCTTCGTGCTCGACATGGGCGAGCAGATCCGCGTCGTCGACATCGCCACGGACCTGATCCGCCTGTCGGGGCTCGAGGTCGGCGCCGACATCGAGATAAAGTTCACCGGCGTGCGCCCCGGCGAGAAACTTTACGAAGAGATGTTCTTCACGGCCGAGAACGTCCTGCCGACCGATCACCCGAAGGTGCTTCGCGCGCGCAACGGGTTGCTCGCTGACGGTGTGATCCGCCGTATCGGCGCGCTGACGAATGCGACCGACCAGGGCCAGCCGGAGGATGATATCCGGAAGCTCCTTCAGACGCTCGTCCCTGACTTCCACCCGCACGGAACGACGTCTCACGAGGACGAGCCGATGCGCGGGTCGGAGAGCATACGGCGGGCGTAAGTCCACGCGAGTCGCCTGGGCTTCCGCTCTTCCTCCGCCCCGCAGTCAAACATGCCTCTCACGCCCCGCAACACGAACTTCGAGTATTCCGGAACCGAACTCGATGCCCTGGCCGGCGCAACCAATTATTACGCGTGGGTGCTGAGGCAGTTCGAGCCGTTCATTGGGGAGACAGTGATCGAGGCTGGCGCGGGGATCGGAACATTCTCGCAGTGTCTGCTTGGCGTGACAAAGGTCCGGAAGCTCATCGCGATCGAGCCCGCGATAAATACGCTGCCACACCTCGAGGCAAGGTTCGCCGGCGATCCACGGGTCGAAGTGAGGAAGGGATATCTTTCGGCGCACGCTGAGACTCTCGAAGGTGATGCAATAGTCGCCGTGAATGTGATGGAGCACGTCCATGACGATCACCAGTTTCTTGTCGACGCGCTGAGCTCGGTGAAAAGTGGTGGTCATCTCCTGCTTTTCGTGCCCGCGCTGCCGGCAATTTTCGGCTCACTCGATGTGGCGTTCGAGCACCACAGGCGCTACACTCGTGAGTCGCTCGGCAGGGCGATCGAGGGCGCAGGGTGGGACACCGTGCGCATCTCGTACATGAATTTCCCGGGGATAGCGGCGTGGTTCGTGGCTGGCCGGATCCTCAGGAAATCCAGCATCACGGCCGGCAATACCCGAACGTACGACAGATTCATCGTGCCAATCGTCTCGCGAATCGAGACGCTGGTCGAGCCGCCGGTCGGCTCGAACCTGCTGGCGATCGCGAGGAAACCGTAAGAATGAACAATTCAATCGCTCGCTCCCCGGGAGAGAACCTCACGCAGCCGATGGGGCCTTCCCTCCGCGTGTCCGTCCTCATGCCCGTCTACAACGAGGCGGCGACAGTGGCTCACGCGATCTCGCGCGTGCGAACGCTGCCGCTCGAGATGGAAATAATCTGCGTCGACGACTGCTCGACCGACGGCACGCGGGAGAAACTTCAGGAACTGCTCGAGGCGGGACAGATAGACCACCTCGTGCTCCATGAGACGAACCGGGGAAAGGGGGCGGGCATCAGGTCGGCCCTGTCGAGAGCGAGCGGCGATGTGGTGGTGGTTCAGGATGCCGACCTCGAGTACGACCCAGCCGATATCATGAAGCTGATCGGCCCGGTGCAGGATGGCCGGGCTGACGCGGTGTTCGGCAGTCGTTTCAGGGGTGAAGTCAGCCGCGTCCTGTACTACTGGCACTCCCTCGGTAACGGAACGCTCACGATGCTCTCGAACATGGTGACGAACCTCAACCTCACCGACATGGAGACGTGCTACAAGCTGGTTCGCACGGACCTCATGCGGAGCCTGCCGCTCACGTCCGACAGGTTCGGGTTCGAGCCGGAGCTCACTGCGCGGCTGGCGCAGGCGCGCGCGCGAATCTATGAGGTACCGATCAGCTACAGCGGGAGAACCTATGCCGAGGGCAAGAAGATAAGGTGGACCGACGGGGTAGCCGCGCTGTGGCACATCGTGAGGTCCAACTTCTTTTCGGAAAAGGCGCCAATCTACCAGCCACCTTCTCCGATTGCGGACTGAGGAACCCTTGGTCCGCAATCCGCAATCCGCCGGGGAAGCCATCCGTCCTTCTGCCC
>JBPCJP010000044.1:0-21710 GCA_051005175.1 Gemmatimonadaceae bacterium
TTGATAAGAGCAGCAAGAAATGCCATTTCGCGTCACCTCCCGTAACGTCTGTCGTAACTCGGCGCTCGCTCCGTTACGCAATTCGGTTGGCTCAGCTCATGTAACTGTCTCGCCCGCTCAACTCCGCTCTTTCTGAGGGAGGGGGTTAATTAGTCCTTTGTCTTCCCGTAAAAGGTGAAACCGCAAACTCCATCGGCCAGACCGCAGCCGCTTATTCGTATTCCCAACATCTATAAATCAGTTGTGCTCAATCCACCTGTTAGTAGCATCGAGTACCGCCAACACCCCCGCAGACTCGGCACTTTCCCTCATTTCTACACTGCCCGTCAAAACCTTGTTGTCACGACCGCTCCGAACACTCACCGCCACAAAAACGAAAGTGCGGTCAAAGGCGTCGAAAACCTTGACACCCTGAACGCCCAGCTGCCCCTCCCTGTTGTCCGCATCCGCGATCGCCAGCAATGTCGCCCTCGCCGCCAGCTCCACCCGCGAACGGTCACCCTCGATGCCGAGAGCTTCCCCGATGAATGACGAACTACCCTTCCGTAACGTCACGCGACACGACAATCCCTTCGACCGCGAACCCCGAACCTCCACATCCTCGAAATAAAGCCGGCGAGCAAACGGCCCCGTACGCGTGGACGAACCACCCGAGCGCTCAACCTCGGCGGCAGGCGCCACCGACGGCGACACGGCACTGGCAACAGCAGGCTGCCGCGACTCCGCATCAAGCAACTTCGGCTTCGCCTCACTCGTCGTTGCAACCGAAATCTTCCGATGATCTATCCGCATCGATAAATGCGCTATCAACGCACTCTCGATATTCCTGACCATCTGCTTCGGCGTCAACTCCGACGTCGTCAATACGTGGATCTGGTCTATCGCCCCCGAATCGCCAGCGATGATTCGCGCGGAAATCACGCCGGGCAGCGTGAGTATCAGCTCTTCCGCTCGCTTGATCGGGAGAACACTGCCCGCAATCGGTGAAGTCACTTGAACCCTGGTTGGCTAAGTCGGTCCTGACCCGCGTTAAACGGGCAACAATATTCAACTCGCATGTTGTTTTATCAAGCGAAAATCAGGACGCGGGAATCCCGTAGTCGCGAAGTTTACGATACATCGTCCGCTCCCCAATCCCGAGAAGCTCCGCCGCCTTTCTCCGATTTCCCTTCGTTTCAGCCAAAGCGGCAGTTATTGCCGCCTTCTCGATCTCCGCCATGGTCATCCCGGGAGAGATCGTAAGCGTCACCGGATGTGGCCCCCGGCCCGGCGGCTCAATACCGCCAGCCAGAACCGAATTCTCCACAGCGAGCGACGAATCATGCCCGTTGCTCGCAATCACGCGTTCGACCGGCGCATCCCCCCTCCCCCTCTCAGCCGATACCCCCGGCTGCCCCGAACCGCCATCATTGACCCGCGACCGCAACTCCTCGATCTGAAGCTTCAGCTCCACAAGGCTGCGAACTATGAACTCCAGCTCGCGACCACCCGCCAGCTGGGACGCCCGCAACACCGGCCCCACATGAACCGGAAGGAACCTCGAGCCGCCCCCATCCCGAATCTCCCGGGGAATGTCAGCCGCCGTGATCTCCCGCCCAGGCGCCAGTACGACCATGCTCTCAACGAGATTCCTCAACTCGCGCACATTGCCGGGCCACGAATACGTCATCATGATCTGCATCGCCTCAGCCGATATACCATGAAACGGCCGATCGTGCTGAGCTGAATAGTCCTTTACAAACTGCCTGACAAGCAGCGGAATGTCCTCCGGCCTGGCACGAAGCGGAGGGAGATACATGCTCAGAACGTTAAGGCGGTAATACAGGTCCGACCTGAACAATCCCTCCTCGACCCGCTGCCTGAGCGGCTGATTCGTCGCCGCCACCACCCGAACATCGACCTTGATCGGAGCGACACCCCCGACCCTCGTCAGCTCCCGCTCCTCCAGAACACGCAACAGCTTCACCTGGGTCGCAGGCGGAATCTCACCTATCTCGTCGAGAAAGATCGTACCCGTGTTCGCAAGCTCGAAACGCCCGAGGCGCCGCTCGGCCGCCCCGGTGAAGGCGCCCTTTTCGTGCCCGAAGAGCTCGCTCTCGATGAGGGAATCAGTCAGAGCGCCAACATTCACCGCGATGAACGGCTTGCCGCGGCGCTGACTCAACCTGTGAATCCCGCGCGCCACGAGCTCCTTTCCCGTCCCGCTCTCGCCCTCAATCATCACGGTGCTCGAGACAGGAGCCATCTGCTCGATCTTTACCAGCACTTCGCGGATCGCATCAGACTGGCCAATCAGACCCGTCGCCTTCACCAGCCGCTGCCTGTCGAGCGCACGCCGGACTATCGCGGCGAGCTCATCCGTCGGCATCGGCTTCGTATAGACATCGACGAAACCCAGCACCCTCAGCCTTTCGCGAAGTTCCGGATCCTCGACGTCGGCCAGGCCGATCACGGACACACCCTCCCACAACTGCTCCCGCACAACCTGAAGCGTCCCAGCGTCAGCGATCGCGCCAGTAAAAACGATCACGTCGGGAGAGGACCGGCGTATCTCGCGCCGGATGTCATCGAGCGGCGAAGCCATAGCGGTTTCGACGCCCGACTGCTCGAGAGAAGCGTTAAGGCGAACCGCGCATTCAACGTCGGTGAGCGTGATCAGCGCCGTCACTCTCCGGGCCCTGGATCATGCCGTGTAAACCTGCCGCTCATCACGTCGACGGCGTGATCGACGATCTTGCCGAGCGACTCGAGCGAGTCCCTTACGCCCTTCGGGGAGCCGGGCAGGTTGATAATCAGCGAACGGTTGCGTACGCCGGCAATCCCGCGCGACAATGCGGCCCTGGGAAACGAGCCGACACTCTCCGCCCTCAGAAACTCCGCTATCCCCTGCGCTTCACGCTCGATGACGGTTCGCGTCGCCTCCGGCGTGACGTCGCGCGGCGAAAGCCCGGTGCCGCCCGTTGTCAGAAGCAGATCGACGTCGCCGCGATCGCTGAGCCTCGCGAGCAACGGGGCAATCTCCGACGTCTCGTCGGAGACATGTTCGCGCGCCACCACCTCGTAGCCGCGCGAATCACTCCACGCGACGATGGCCTCGCCTGACATGTCGCGCCGATCGCCCGTGAAAGTCGAATCGGAAACGGTGACGATCGCGATACGCACTAGAGGTGGGATGCGTCCTTGTAGAAAGGCATCTTCTCGACAGCAGCCGGGATGCGCTTCCCACGAATCTCGATCTCCAGTGACGAACCAGGCGAAGCCGAAGCCGCCGGCACGTAGGCCGTTCCGATCGGGATATTGAGAGATGGACTCATCGTGCCGCTCCGTACGTCGCCGCTTCGCTCTCCAGCGACATAGACAGGATATCCCGGACGCGGGAATGAACGCTCCGCAGTCATGAACCCGACGAGCTTCCGCGGAACTCCCTTTGCCTTCTGCTCCACGAGCGCATCACGCCCGACGAAGTCGCCCTTCCCAAGCTTGACCAGCCACTGAAGATTCGCTTCGAGAGGCGTCACGCCGTCATCTATGTCGTTTCCGTAAAGCGCCATTCCCATCTCCAGACGCAACGAGTCCCGGCAACCCAGTCCGGCGGGCATGACGTCGCCGCTTTCAGTCAGGGCATTCCAGACCTCCACAGCGTCCTCGTTCGGGAAATAGAGCTCGAAGCCGTCCTCACCCGTGTATCCGGTGCGCGAGATAAGAATTCCGCCGACACCCGCAACTGACCCGTGCGTGAAGTGGTAGTACTTCACGGCCGACAGGTCGGCATCTGTCAGGCGCTGCAGGATCTCCGCCGAGCGCGGACCCTGAAGCGCGAGAAGGGCGGTAGCGTCACTCACATCCTCGAGATGGGCATCGAACCGGTCGAGATGCTGCCCGATGTGGGCAAAATCCTTCTCGACGTTCGACGCATTGACGACCATGAAGATCCTTTCTTCCGAACGATACACGAGGCAGTCGTCCTCGATCGTCCCGCGGTCATTGAGAATCGTCGAGTACTGCGCCTGACCGATGGCCAGCGACGATACATCGTTCGTCGTCACGTAATTGACGAAATCGACGGCCCCCGGCCCGGTCACCGAGAACTCGCCCATGTGACTCACGTCGAACAGCCCGGCTTCACGCCTGACCGCGTGATGCTCGGCAGTAATTCCCGTGGGGTACTGAACCGGCATGAGGTAGCCGGCAAACGGCACGAGCTTCGCGCCGAGGCCCGCGTGGGTGTCGGTGAGCGGGGTGCGCTTAAGTGTTTCTGTTGATTCGGCTTGCGACATCGGCGAAGCTCCGGCTGCGGTAAAGGGGGCTGCCCCCTCCCAGCCGGTCAATATGGCAGAAAATCGGCGTCCGAGGAACCTCGGAGCTATCGGTCGGCCAGCTCTCCACCGCCGATGTGACGGATCTCGCCGATATCGGGGTCAGACTTCGTCACTATGCCCTTGAGGACTTCCCACAGAATCAAGGGGCGCGGCTTGTCGTTCTTCTGGTAAACGACCGAATCCGCCTCGACGAACACCAGGGTGATCCGGGGATCCGTCGCACTGCCGTCCCGTTGACCGCCTTCATCCGGGAACCATGCCCGCCAATCCGGCTTGTAAAGCGCCTTTACCTTCTTCCTGTCCCGGACTATCCTGGCGACACCGCTCACGGAAACCCACTCGAAAGTCTTGTTGTTGAAGTACGAGCAGTTCACGTGAGGGTCCAGCAACAGCTCGTCGAGCTTGTTGGTGTCAGCGTCAGTGACGAACCAGAGATCGGCCTCGTTGATGCGCTGTTGTGTCGCCATCGGGCGGGATACCAGGTGGCCGTCGTGGCGACGAGTCGTGAACATCGCCATCTCGATTCCCTCGATGAGCTTGTCGAGCTCCTCGAGCTTTTTCTGAGTCGTGGGCATGCCTGGCAAAATTGCAGGAGGCGTGCCGCACCGGGTCAGACGGGGACGCCGCCCATGAGATTTGCCATTATGGCCTTCTGAACGTGCAGGCGGTTATCCGCCTCGTCCCAGACGACACTCTGCGGGCCGTCGATGACGCTGGCCGCGACCTCCTCACCGCGATGGGCGGGCAGGCAGTGCATGAAGATCGCGTCCTGTTGAGCCCTCGACATCAGAGCATCGTCGACTATGAAGCCACTGAACGCCTTCTCCCTGACTGCCTGCTCCTCCTCCTGTCCCATCGAGGCCCAGACGTCCGTGTTCACGACATCTGCTCCCTCGACAGCTTCGACTGGATCCCTGACAACCCGAACGTTGCCTCCGGCCTGCGCCCTCTGGAGAATCGCAGCATCCGGATCGTATCCCTCCGGACAGGCCAGCGTGAGCTGGAAGCCAAGTCGATAAGCGGCATTTATCCACGAATTCGCCATGTTGTTACCGTCGCCAATCCAGGCGATGCGCCTCGAGTCGATCGAGCCGAGGTGCTGCCTGACGGTGAGGAGATCGGCGAGTATCTGGCAGGGATGCAGCAAGTCCGTGAGTCCGTTGATGACTGGGACAGTCGCATGCTTCGCCAGCTCCTCCACTTCGGCGTGAGCGAAGGTCCGGATCATGATTCCGTCCACGTAGCGCGAAAGCACGCGCGCCGTATCCGCAATCGGCTCACCTCTTCCAAGCTGGACGTCGCGCGGCGACAGAAAAAGCGCATGGCCGCCGAGCTGCCAGGCGCCAACCTCGAACGAAACGCGGGTTCGCGTCGACGACTTCATGAAGATCATCGCCAGTGACTTGCCGGCGAGAGGTTTATCCCGGTACTCGCCTGAGCGCATCCGTTCGGCAAGCTCGAAAAGCGCGTGAAGCTCTTCGCGGGAGTAATCAGGAATCGCGAGAAAGTCGCGATGGTCGGCGGCCTGCGCTGTCATCTCGATGTGTGGTTAAAGGATGTAGCGACGCAGGTCCTCGTCCTCGACGATCGCCTTCAGCCTGTCCGTGACCAGCGCGCGGTCGACGGTCACCTCGCCGATCGCCTTGTCGGGAAGGTCATAAAGAACCTCCTCGAGCAGAGTCGTCATTACTGTATGCAGCCGGCGCGCGCCGATGTTTTCCATACGGTCGTTGACGTGGGCGGCGATTCTCGCGATCTCCGCGATTCCGTCCTCCGTAAATTTGAGGCTCGCCCCATCGGCTTCAACCAGCGCAGCGTACTGCTTGGTGAGCGCATTCTCCGGCTCGGTCATGATGCGCACGAAATCCTCCTCGGTCAGCGACTGCAGCTCGACGCGAATTGGAAAGCGTCCCTGAAGCTCCGGGATCAGATCGCTCGGCTTCGATACATGAAAGGCGCCGGCAGCGACGAACAGGACGTGATCCGTTTTCACCATCCCGTACTTCGTCTGCACGTTTGAGCCTTCAACGATGGGAAGCAGGTCGCGCTGCACTCCCTCGCGGGAGACATCGGGCCCGCCGCCATGTCGCACGCCCGCGATCTTGTCGATCTCGTCGAGAAAGATTATCCCCATCGTCTCGACGCGCTCGAGCGCGTCTGACGTGACGTCATCGTTGTCGATAAGCTTGTCGAGCTCCTGCTCGAGCAGGATGCGGCGTGCCTCAGCCACCTTCACCGTCCGTTTCTTCGTTCGCTTGGGCAGCATCTCCTGAAGCATGTCGGAGAAGTTTCCCATTCCCTCGGGCGCGCCCTGCGGGACCATCATGTCGAACATCACCGGGGCCGGCTGCGACACTTCGATCTCGACCTCACGATGCTCGAGCTGACCGTCGAGGAGCAGCTGACGGAGCTTCTCACGCGTGCGCCTGTACCGCTCCTGCTCCACGTCGAGCTCGGCAGAGACATTTCCGCTCGTCGACACGAGAAATATCGGGGCTTCAGCGCCCGACTCGTCGACCGGCTGCTTCTTTCCTCCCGGCACTGGGAGAAGAAGATCGAGCAGGCGGTCGTCTACGCGATCATGAGCAAGATCCTCGACCTCCGTCTCGCGCTCAGTCCTCACCATGTTTATCGCGCTCTCTACGAGATCGCGCACCATCGACTCGACATCGCGACCGACATAGCCGACTTCAGTGAACTTCGACGCCTCGACCTTGATGAAGGGTGCGCCCGCAAGCTTGGCGAGGCGGCGGGCGATCTCTGTCTTTCCCACTCCTGTCGGACCGACCAGGATGATGTTGTTTGGGGATATCTCCTCGCGTATTGTCTCCGGAGTGCGCTGCCGCCTCCAGCGGTTCCTCAACGCGATCGCGACGAGCTTCTTTGCGTCAGCCTGCCCCACGATGTAGCGGTCGAGCTCGGCTACGATGCTTCGAGGGGTGAGGTCGGCCAGCCGGGCGAGGGCGCTCTGGGTTCTTGGCGATGTCACGCGGTCGGCTCGAGTACCGTGATGTTCGAGTTCGTGTAAACGCAGATCTGCGAAGCGATTTCGAGGCCACGCTTGACGATCTCGCGCGGCTCCATTTCGGTGTTCTCGAGGAGGGCCCGCGCCGCCGCGAGCGCGAAAGGGCCACCCGAGCCGATCGCGAGAATGCCGTCATCGGGCTCGATAATGTCGCCGGTTCCGCTGATGACGAACCCGCGCTCCGCATCCGTCACAGCGAGGAGGGCTTCGAGCCGCCGGAGGACCCTGTCGCTCCGCCAATCCTTCGCAAGCTCGACAGCTGCCCGGGAAAGGTTGCCGGGATGCCGCTCGAGCTTCTCCTCGAACTTCTCAAACAGGGTGAACGCGTCGGCTGCGGCTCCCGCGAATCCGGCCAGCAACTTGCCTCCCCTCAGGGAGCGCACCTTCATGGCGTTCGATTTCATGATTGTCTCGCCGACGGAGACCTGGCCATCGCCTCCGAGGGCGACCCGGCCATTGCGGCGAACGCCAAGAATTGTGGTCGAGCGAACGCGCGGAGGGGAGCTGTTCATGTCTCAAAACTAACAGGGGCTGCCGAGTGAGGCTGGAGCACATACCTATAGTATTGGGCGTGATAGCCGCTCTGATCGGAGGCTTCCTGATCTACGATGCGGTGAGCCCGGAAGGCGCCCGGCCCCTGAGAGAGCGCCGGCGGCGCCAGCGCGCGGAGATCAACGTTGCCGGGGAGCTGTTCGCCGGCCTGGGGACCCTCTGCCTCGCCGGCGCACTCTTCGGAGGCGATCAGTGGAGGTGGACAACGGTCCTCGTTATCACTGGGACCGTCCTGATTGTCATCGGCGCGGTGATGAACCGGGCGTTCCTTCGCGAGATGCTCTTGTTCAGGGGAAGCTCGAGGCGGACCGAGGAACATGAAACTCCGCCCGTCGCCCCGAAAAAGGAGGACGAGCCGCGACTCAGGATCAGGTGAAGGCTAGAGCCTGGTCACGGCTCGATGACGACCCTCGATCGCATCCAGCCTCCCAGAATCGCCGCGGAAATTCCGAAAACCGGCAGCATATAGATGAACCAGGCCGGCTGATCCATCTGCGCATCCCCGTATCCGAGCAGTCCGGGCAGCGACATCAGCAGTACCAGCACCGCGAGCGCGCCGACATGCGCCATCTCTCTCGACGGCGCCATGCGCGCCGTGACCCACCCGCCGAGAACTGCTCCGACTGCCGTGACAACGAGCTTTGCCGCGAAGTACGTGGGTGGCAGCTCGGACCGCGGGCCGGTCGCAGCATCCATGAGCCCGCCCGGTACGATCAGCTCAGTCGCCGCAGCCGTACCGGCAACGAACGCAGCCATTACCACGACAAATCCCGCAACCACACAGATTATCGAACGCATCGCTCAGACTCCCGCATACCATTCGTAGCCACGGTCACTCCAGTAACCCCCTGTCCGATTTGGAAGGAACATGATCCTTGTGAGGTATTTCGTGTTCTTGTATCCGAGCTTCACCGGCGAATAAACGCGTGCCGGCGCCCCGTAAGCGGGACTGAGAAAGCGGCCATCAAGACCATAGGCGACGACAGTCTGCGGATGCATGGCGCTTTCGATGTCCCAGCTTTCGTGATATCCGCTGTCAAAGGACTCGAAGTCGACATACCGGGCGGCACGATGAACTCCCGCCAGCCGCGCAAGATCACGCAGTGGGACCCCGGTCCATTGCTCAACCGCAGTCCAACCCTCGACACAATAGTGGTTCACGCGCTTGTGACTTCGCGGCATGGCCACCAGATCCTCGAGCGATAGCCTAAGGGGCCTGTCGACTATCCCCCCGATTTCCAGGTGCCATTTACCTTGCGTTGATTCATCCCAGATCGGCACTGTGCGCGAAATGAAATAGCTCGGCAGCGCATTTCCGGCGAGCTTCGCCCCCGCCGGCGGCACATCGATCGCCGTGTGCCGGAAAAGGGCCCGCTCGAGAACCTCGTTCTTCCTCTCGGCGTACCGGAGGATGCGCTCGGCGCCCTTCGGCCCGCGCGAGTTGCATCCCGACAACATCGCCGCTGAGAGCGATGTTCCGGCAAGGTGGAGGAATTTCCGGCGGTCAAGCGTCATATGGGTCGTTCCCCTTCTTACGCTTCCGCGGCAGAAGATTCCAGAAAGGGCGCGCATTCCGCGCCTCGGGAGAGTTCTCCTTGTTGTAGCCGCCTGTCGTGATGGCCCGCAGGGAATAGGGATCCACGGCGAACACCATGAAGATGTGAACGAAACTCAATGCAACGAGAAGAACCATCGAGATGAAATGCCAGAAACGCGCCCAGACGTAACCGCCGAGCAGGTTCGTCAGCACGGATAGCTGAACCGGCTTCCAGATGGCGATGCCTGTCACGACCGCCATGAGCCCGATCCACGGCAGGATGAAGTAGACCCCTCTCTGCAGCGCATTGTGCTTTCCCTGCCGCGGATGGTCGCTGCGAAGGAACAAATAGAATTTCAGCATCGCCAGCGCATCGCGGAAAAATCCGCGACGGGGGACCAGATCCCGCCACTCTCCGTGCAGGTAGATGAACCCCAGGTAGACGAGGCCGTTGGCGACGAGAACCCACATCATCGCGAAATGCCAGTTCCGCGCGCCCGCGAGCCAGCCGCCAAACGTCAGCTCTTCGGGGAACCGCTTCCCCTCCCACGGATAGCAGCAGAATGTCTCACCACGGCGGGCGAACCTTGGGTACGCGTTGAATATCCTGAGCCCGCTCCCGATCATGATCGTGAGCGCGACAAAGTTTACCCAGTGCGTAACCCTGACAACCCAGTGATTCCGCGGTCGAGCCATGTCTCCTCCTGCCGTACAAACCCCGGGTGGGAACGCGGATCTTGCGGGTGGGGCGAATCGCGCGGATCAAATCCTGGACGGGATATAAGATCGCACCGACTAAGAATTCATTTCAGGGCAAGGTGCGCTGCTGGTGTTTGTTTTTCAACCCCAGAAACAGAGAGGTGCGTTCGCCGGGATAATTCAGACCCGCCCACGATGAAGCCCGTCTCAAGCTTTATCCGCGCGATCTGCCCCATCCGCCAGATCCGCGTTCCCCAGGGTTTCCCAACAACTCGCCTTGGATAAGCGCGCTTCAGTCTGCCCGCGGATGCGATCGGCGGTAGACTTCTTTCAATCGCTCGACGCTCGTGTGTGTGTAGATCTGCGTCGTCGAAATTGACGCGTGGCCGAGGAGTTCCTGAACTGCGCGGAGGTCGGCTCCGGCATCAAGCAGATGGGTGGCGAACGTATGGCGCAGCGAGTGTGTGGAGAGGCCCGCGTCTTCGTCAATCCGATCAAGGAACTTCGTTACCGCCTTCTGGATCGCACTGAGTGAGATTCTCTTCCCCCCACTCGAGAGAAAGAAGGCTGTCCTGTCCGCGCCTGCCACTCCCTGCCTGAGGAGATCGTCCCGCTTTGACTCATAGTTGCGCAGCGCGAGTGCAGCATGGTCACCGACCGGAATTATCCGCTCCTTGCGCCCCTTTCCCCTCACCTTTACCTGCTGCGACAGCAGGTCGATGTCAGCCCGGTTGATTCCGCGGAGCTCGGAAAGCCGGATACCAGTTGAGTAAAAGAGCTCCAGCATAGCGTTGTTCCGCACATCGGTAAACCTCCCGTCCTGGGCGTGCAGCTCGGCGCTCTGAAAGAGCAGGTCTATCTGGGCGCGATCGAGATACCCGGGCAGATACTTGTCGAGCTTCGGGCTGCTCACGCCGCGAGCGGGGTTTGCGTCGACGATCTCGTTGCGGTTGAGCCATGAGTAGAAGCTGCGAACAGCGGAGAGAGCACGCGCAATCGATCTTTTGGCGAGCTTCTTCCTGTTGAGGTGGGCGAGAAACCCGCGCAGCGCAAGCCGGTCGATTCCCTGCCATGTCCATTCACGCTCGCCGTAATAGTCTGCAAGAAATCCGGTAAGCTCTTCGAGATCACGCCTGTACGCCTTGAGCGTGTGCGCCGACAGGTCGCGCTCCTTCTCGAGATGGAGCAGAAAATCCTCGACGAGAGACGTATCACTCATTCAGGCAGGGGCGACGCCTGCAGCCGGTATGATGCCGTGATCGCGTGACCATGCAGCGATCTCGTCCAGCGCGCGCTCAGCGAATCTCGCCCGCTTCAGCTTCTTGTCACGCACCGGCTCGGCAAGGTCGTCGAGAAGACCGAAGTTCGCGTTCATCGGCTGGAAATGGCGTGGCTCCGCCTCGCGAAGATATCGGTAAAGCGCGCCGGTCATGGTAATAGCCGAAGGTATCACCGGCGCTTCCCCCGATAACATTCTGGAGAGGTTGATTCCTGCGAGGAGCCCGGTCGCCGCGCTCTCGGTGTAACCCTCGACTCCAGTGATCTGACCCGCGAGAAGAATTGTCTCGTCGTCGCGAGCGGAAAGATGCGGAGTGAGCGCTGCCGGTGAGTTGAGATACGAGTTCCGGTGTATCGAGCCGTACCTTAAAAACTCGGCGTCCCCGAGACCCGGAATCATGCGGATCACTCGCTGCTGCTCAGGAATCCGGAGGCGAGTCTGGAACCCGACAACGTTCCACATGTTGCCGTTACGATCCTCGCGCCTCAGCTGTACGACAGCCCAGGGACGCCTGCCTGTGCGCGGGTCGACAAGTCCAACCGGCTTCATAGGACCGAAGCGCAGGGTGTCGCTGCCGCGGGCAGCCGAGACCTCGACAGGCATGCATCCCTCGAAGTATGGCACTTTATCAAACTCGTGGCCGTGAAACTGGTCTGCCGACGTGAGGGCTTCGATGAACGCCTCATATTCGTCGCGATTCATCGGGCAGTTGAGATAGGCACCCTCCTCAGCGGGATCGTGCATCGTCTCCCGGCCGTAGCGCGACGCGGTAAACGCTATCGACTCATCGATCGAGTCTCTCGACACGATCGGTGCAATTGCGTCGTAGAAGGCGAGCGCATCCGTTCCAAGCCTCTCCTGCATGGCAGCGGCGAGCGAGTCAGATGTGAGCGGGCCAGTAGCTACCACGCACGGGCCCTCGATCACCGTAGCCTCGCGGCGGCTGATCTCGATCAGCGGGTGAGACTCGATCCGCTCGGTAACCGCCGCGGCAAACACTTCCCGGTCCACTGCAAGGGCACTTCCCGCCTGCACCCGCGCGCCATCTGCGCACTCCAGAATCATCGACCCGAGAATGCGCATCTCGGCCTTGAGAAGGCCGTGTGCGTTGGTGGTCTCCGTGCTCTTGAAGGTGTTGGAGCATACCAGCTCGGCGAGCCTGTCGGTGTGGTGCGCTGGGGTCCGCTTCACAGGACGCATCTCGATGAGATCCACCCCGTGTCCGCGCTCGGCGAGCTGCCACGCCGCCTCGGATCCTGCCAGCCCGCCACCTATGACCGTTACCCGCTTGTTCACATTACCCCCGGCTCCCGGCCGCGGTCAGACTGCCACGGCTTCGGCGGTCGCTTCCTGTCCTTCCCACTCGTTTGCGCAGCTGATGCACCGCCGGTAATCGCCACGCGTCTTGTTCGACTTCATCTCGGCCCCGACGTATCCGCATTCGGGGCACGGCTCCGGCGCCGGTTTGTCCCAGATAACGAAATCGCACGCCGGATAGTTGGCGCAGCCGTAGAATGCCTTGCCGCGTTTCTTCGAGCGGCGGACTGCGATGTCGCCTCCATCCTTCGGACACTTGACTCCAGTCGGCATCGACCGCGTGCCCCTGCACTTCGGGAACTTGCTGCAGCCGAGGAACTCGCCCGAGCGGCCCTGGCGTATTACCATCGGCTCGCCGCATTCGTGACAGATCTGGTCGGTCATTACTGCGGCTTTGCGCTCGCCGCGAAGCGGGCGCGTGTACTTGCAGGTCTTCGGGTGATTCTCGCACGCGATGAACGGACCGAAGAATCCACCGCGCGCAACAAGGCGGCCGCCGTCGACCGGACAACGATCAGTCTCGAGCGCCGATAGATCGTGCGCCTCGGCGATGAGCGCTTCGATGTCCGCGTCCTTCAGAGCGGCGGCGAACGGACCGTAGAACTCGCCGAGCATGTGACGCCAGTTGATGTCGCCTTCCTCGACCTTGTCGAGGTCAGTCTCCATGTGCGACGTGAACGTCACGTTGAAGACGTCGGGAAAAGACTTCACCATGACACGCTCGACCTGGTCTCCGAGCTCCGTCGGGAAGAACCGCCGCTGCTCGAGTTGCGCATAGCGCCTGTCGACCAGGGTCGAGATAATCGAGGCGTACGTTGATGGGCGGCCGATTCCCAGCCGCTCGAGCTCCTTCACCAGGCTCGCCTCCGAATATCGCGGGGGCGGTTCGGTAAAGTGCTGTGATGGTGTTATCGCCTTTACCGGGATGTTCTCGCCAACTTCCATCTGTGGCAGCGGCTGCTCGTCCTCGAGCGCCTTTCCGCGACCGTCCCCGACTTCGCGCGTCTCGCGATAGACCTTCTGGTAACCGTCGAACTTCATGACGCTTCCAGTCGACCTGAACAGGTATGGCAGGGACGGTCCCGACGGCTGCGACGCAAGGTCGAAATCGACGGTGGTCGTGTCGAACCTCGCCGGTGCCATCTGCGACGCAACGAATCTCTGCCAGATGAGCTGATAGAGCTTGAGCTGGTCGGGCTTGAGGTATTTCGCGATGTGCTCGGGGCGCCGCGTCGGGTCAGTCGGGCGGATTGCTTCGTGCGCATCCTGCGTGTTCTTCGCCTTTCCGTCACCGTAAAGCTGGACCGATGCCGACTGGTACTCCGCGCCGTACATGAGCTTCACGTAATCGCGCGCCTGCACGGCGCTCGTTTCGGAAACACGCGTGGAGTCCGTGCGCATGTAGGTGATGAGTCCGACGGCGCCTTCGGGCCCGATCTCGACACCTTCGTAGAGATCCTGGGCGAGCCGCATCGTGCGCTTCGACCCGAAGCTCAGCTTTTTCGCCGCTTCCTGCTGCAGCGTGCTCGTGGTGAATGGCGGAGCAGAATTCTTCCGGCGCTCGCGCCGCTTGACCTCGGTGATGCCGAATGTGCCAACGCCCTTCAGGTCGGCCAGGATCTTCGCAGAGGTTGCTTCATCAGGAATCGACGCCTTCTTGTTGTCGATGTGATGCAGCTTCGCCGTAAACTCCTGGCCGGCCTTCTCGAGGGCAGCTTCTATCGTCCAGTACTCCACAGGATTGAACGCCTTGATCTCGCGCTCGCGCTCGACAAGGAGGCGCAAAGCGACCGTCTGAACGCGACCCGCCGATATCCCCTTCTTTACAGTCTTCCAGAGCACGGGGCTCGCCTTGTATCCAACGAGCCGATCGAGCACGCGCCGCGCCTGCTGAGCGTCGACCTTTCGCTCATCGATCTCGCCGGCTCGGGCGATTGCGCTGTGTACGGCTTCCTTTGTGATCTCGTGAAACAGTACCCGCCTGATCGGCGCGCCGCCTTTGCGCTTCACCTGGCTGGCGACATGCCATGCGATGGCCTCGCCTTCACGGTCTGGATCCGTTGCCAGCAGAATCTCGCGGGAGTCTCTCGCCGCGGTCTTCAGGTCGGCTAGCGTCTTCTCCTTGCCGGGAATCGTGACATACTCCGGCTCGAATCCGTTTTCGATATCGATGCCGATCTTCTTCTCGGGGAGGTCGCGCACGTGCCCGACTGTCGCTCGCACCCGATAACCCCGGCCGAGGTACTTGCCGATCGTCTTTGCCTTGGCAGGTGATTCAACGATGACGAGCGAAGTGGATCCGGGCTCTGGCGGCGGACCTTCGTCAACCGGTGCGGCCTTCTTTGCACGCGGCTTGGCCGCCTTCCGAGCGGTCTTCTTCGCGGCCGTCTTTTTTCTCGCAGCAGCCATCAGCTAATGCACCGCCTGACCATCGCCCGGGCCACCGGAGTCCTCGAGCCCCGAGCCCTCCAGGAGGCCACGGAGATCCTCGAGCGCGATCCGGCCGTCGATCTGCATCAGGGCCCGCTCGATAATGTGCTCGAGCTCGACCGGGTTGATTGCCCCCGATCCGCTCAATGAAAGAAGGTGGCCCCAGGCATCGGGGGCGAACCTGCCCCTTTCGTGGGGCCCCATTACCCGGAACGTCATCGGGAGGGGCAAACGGTCATCCATGGGCGTAACCTATTTGTAACCAAAGTGGGGGGCAAGCTGAACGTCTAAATGATCAAAGCGATGCGGCATAACACCGCACCTGTTCGATAAGTTCTTTTCTATCAACAACTTCAGTATCCAGAATACAATCGGCCTGTTCGTACAGCTCGCGGCGCTCGGCATATAAACGCTCCAGCGCGGCGAGCGGGTCGGCCACTTCAAGCAGCGGTCTCCTGACCCTGGCTGCTGCGAGACGCTCGACAAGACGGGCCGGAGCCGCTCTAAGGTATATGATACGACCCGTCGAGCGCAAAAGTGCCACTGCTTCCGTATTCGTTATCCATCCACCCCCGGCAGACATCATCGTTCCCCTGCATCCGACAAGTTCCCGCGTGAGTTCCTTCTCGAGGGAGCGGAATGCGGCTTCCCCGTTCCGCTCGAAGATCTGCTGAACCGAAGCGTGCTCTCGACGCTCGATTTCGGTGTCAAAATCGATGTGAGGCCAGTCCAGGAGCTTTGCGGCGGCCCTGCCGATCGTCGTTTTCCCACTGCCTGGCAGCCCCGTGAGGATGACGTTTGGCCGAGAGTCCCCCGGAGGCCGTTGTGATCCGGTCGATGCCATCAGCTGCGCGCGATCTGCCCGAGGTAGCCGTCAAGATTGCGCTTCAGTTCTCCAAGGGAGTCGCCGCCGAATTTCTCCATCACCGCCTGTGCGACGACGAACGCCAGCATCGCTTCGGCAATCACGCCCATCGCGGGAACCGCGGTGACGTCGCTCCGCTCGGCGACAGCTGACGCGGTTTCACCTGTCTTCATGTCGACTGTTTCAAGCGGACGCATCAGAGTGCTGATCGGCTTCATCGCGACCTGCACAACAAGGGGCTCGCCGTTGGTGATCCCGCCTTCGATTCCGCCAGCGCGATTGGAGGTACGAAATAAATTTCCTCGCGCGCGATCGTCGCCGCTGCCACGAATCTGATCGTGCACTTCGGATCCGCGCCGTCTGGCGGCTTCGAATCCAATGCCGATGCCGACGCCTTTCACCGCGTGAATCGACATCATCGCGCCGGCGATCCTGCCGTCGAGCTTTCGATCCCATGAGACGTGCGAACCAAGTCCGATAGGCAGTCCGATGCACACGACCTCGCATACACCGCCAAGTGTGTCGCCTTCCCGCTTTACCTCGTCGATCAGCGCGATCATCCTGGATTCGGCGGTCTTGTCGAGCGTTCGAAGCGGGGACGCATCGGCCACTCCGTTGAGATCCTCGGGGAGTTCAGCGGGCACCATCGCTTCGATGCCGCCGAGCTCGACCAGGTGGCTGCCGATAGTGATGCCGAGTTCTGCGAGCAGCTTTCTGCAGATCGCTCCTGCGGCTACGCGGGCAGTGGTTTCGCGAGCGGATGCGCGTTCGAGGATATCGCGTGCGTCTTCGCGGTCGTACTTCAGCATGCCCGGGAGGTCGGCGTGTCCAGGGCGGGGGCGGGTGACAGCCCGGCGGCGGGGATCCGTCCCTGGCTCGTCGGCTTCGGGCGCCATCACATCCTTCCAGTTCTCCCAGTCCCTGTTGCGGATGAGCATCGCGACCGGCGAACCGATGGTGGACCCGGCCCGCACTCCGGACAGGAGCTCGACCGAATCCTGCTCGATCTGCATGCGGCGGCCCCGTCCGTAGCCGTGCTGTCGCCGGACGAGTTGCGCGTCGATGTCAGAACGGGACAACGGAATTCCGGCCGGCGCACCCTCGAGAATCGAGACGAGAGCGGGCCCATGTGATTCACCGGCCGTTGTGAATCGAAGCATTATCCTCCTAAGACACGAGCCCGGCAGTCAGCCGGGCTCGCGTTGAAACAGTGTATCGCGCGGGCCGCGCCGCTCGCCGCCTCGCTAGAGACAGCTTGTCGTAAACGTATCAGGCAGCGTTACTATCACAACCCCGCCGCGTGTCGTGCCGACGAGAACGATCTGGCCCGACGCGGGCCTGATGGCGGCCTTGATGGGTCCGATGATCGGGTCGCGTATCGGCACGGACGCGACTCTCTTGTAGCAGTAGCTGTCGTAGATATCGATCACCGGCTCCGCTGACGCCGCGAATACAAGTCGCGTCGAAAGCGGGAAAGAGTTCGGCCCCGCATTGAGCGGATGGAAGTCCAGGCCGGCGTTGCTCTGTGTCGTTCCGAGAATACCCTGAAGCCTAAGCTGCATGTTCAGGAGGTATGTGGAGTCCGCCCGAATGCCGCCAAGTGATCCGTCAAAGTTCATCGCGACTCCCTGAACCTTGGCGAATGCGTTGGCGATGAAGTCTCCGACATCGGCCGCCTGTGACAGTCCCATGTCGACGACTGGATGCGAAAGCGTAGCAATCGTATTGTCCGGCATGCGGGCGGTTGTCGCGAGACCGCGATTTACATCGTAAGTCATCGCCCGGCTGCCCTGCGCCATGCCGCCCTCACCATAAATGGCACGCGTGAAGTTGCCGGAGTTCCGCACGAACGTGGTGTCGCGGAATGCCAGCTTGACTGGATCGACGGTTACCGAATAATTCCAGTCAGGCCTTGACGATGACGAGGCCGCTTGCTCTGCCGGCACCAGTATCGTGGCATCGCCGGTGAGTCCATCGTATCTGACGATCTCGAGCGTGTCGGACGCTGCGGCCGCCTGCCCCATTGCCTGCTCGAAGAAGAAGTGCGACGTCCCCCGGGCGAGATTCTCCCACCTCAGAGTGCCGTTGTTTGTCGTGAACGGAGCGGATTGACCTGGCGTCGGCGTAGTCGAGTACGTCAGAACAACGTCCCCGCACTCGAATCCGGTGCCTGTGCAAGTCGTGCCGATGAACTGCGGGCGATCCGAGAAATCGTACCTGGTCCGCTCCTGGACGAGGAAGCCGGCATTGGAGCGCTTCGACGTGACCGTGAAGACAACGATGTTCGGCAGGGCGTAGCGGCGCACTTCGCGACCGCTGCCTGATGCATTCAGGTTGACGTAGCTGATGTCGGTGCCGCCTGAGTTCGCGACGAGCAGCGTGTCGCTCATAGTATCGCCGTGGTTGCGCGGCCACGCTGCGATTCCCCATGGACGCGACCCGACAAGGATCGGAGACTTGAAGCTGGAATCAGCAAGGCTGAACACCTCGAGCTGGTTCCTTTGAATGTTCGTGAGATAGAGTCGATCGGTCCTGGGATGGTAAAGCGCGTCCGCGACGTTCCCGCCTCCGGGAAGCGGCTTTGTCGATCCCGCGACGACGACGACGGTGTCGATGCGGGCAGCGCCGCCAGGCAGCTTCGCATAAGCGCGCACGCCGTTGGAGTTCCGGGCGAATGCCTGGACATAGACAGTCTTCGGAAACGTCGTGTACGGAAGTTTCATGTCGAAGGTCTTGATCTGCGAAGTGAAGTTTCCGTTCGACGTGACCGAGTCTCTGGCGTCGATGGGCCCGCCCGGCGACCCTCTTACCTCGTATCCGAAGGCCGTGATGCCAGTCTGATCACTCGCTTCTATATGAATGGTGTCGTTCACTTCGATACGGGGGTTCAGCGAGAAGCTGACGACCGGGGTCGAATTGATCGCCGTAGCTGGCTGTACGCTAAGGAGCGTAATCGGCCCGATTGTGCGCTGGCCGAGTGAATCGATCACGAAGGGCGCGATCTGAAGCGGTCCGGCCGGTGCGTTCGCAGGAATCGTCAGCGTGTCAAGCAAAGAGACGGAATCCGGAAGCGGGCTCGAGAACGTTGTGGAGTCGACTGATTCGAAGCTCCCGCTGGTGCGGAAGCCGAGAGACCTGACCTTCACGGAGGACCGGCCGCTCAGCGACAGGACTATCGACTTGCCGATCACGGCGATCGTACCGTTGGAAGGGCTGTTCACCTTCACCTCGGCCGGCGGAACGTCGCCGACGGTGAGATTGAGGGTGGCGATGGCCGACTTGTTCAGTGCGCCATCGAGTGCAAACGAGGTGACGACCACCGGAGTTCCAACCGGAATGCTGCGCGACACGGGAATGCTGAATGGAATGACCGCGTTAGTGCTGGCAGACGTGAAGGTCGTATCGAATGACAGTGACGCGCCGCCGCTGACATTCACCCTTATCGACTTGATACCGAGGTTGTCCTTCACCTCGACCTGGAACGCGATAAGCGTGTCGAGTGTCGTCCCGCCCTTGGAGAGAGTGACAGTCGGCGGCGTCTTGTCCATCAGGTCGCCGCGAGGTCCGGTGGTCGAGTCCGTGCACGCAGCGGCCGCAAGGGCCGCAGCGGCAAGGACGACGCTGAATTTGGGCTTTTGCATCTGTGCCTCTACCGGTTCGGCGTGACTGCTGCGTTCGTGCGCGCAGTCAGAGTCCGCTCGCCTTCATCTATGATGTGCGGCGTAACGAGTATGAGAAGGTCCCGCTTCTGCTCCGACGTGCGGGTAGTCCCGAAGAGACGCCCGATGATCGGCAGGTCAACAAGCAGCGGAATGCCCGACTTTGAGCTCGTGACCTGCGTCACGGTAAGACCGCCGATGACAGCTGTTTCCCCGTCGGCGACAAGAAGCTGATTCGTCGCGCGCTGCTTCCCGAAGATGAATCCCACATCGGATGAAGCGAGCTGCGCGTCGGAGTTCTCGGCATGCATGTCGAGAAGAATCATCCGGTTGTTCGTGATGTGCGGCGTAACGCTGAGAATGATGCCGACTTCCTTGAGCTGTACTGTTGCTCTCGGAATGGCATTTGGCTGCCCCGGAAACCCGCCGCCCTGACCCTGCGCTCCAGCATCGAGCACGCGGATGGGAATCTCCTGACCGACGAGAATCTCAGCACGACGGTTGTCCAGCGTGACGATACTTGGCTCTGCCTGCAGGTCTGCCAGCCGGACTTCCTGGAGTGCATCGAGGAAGCTGGTGAGCTGGAACTTTCCGAGCGCCGCCGAGAACACGAGCTTGAGTGCCGGGTTCACTACGCGGGCGTTTGCGTTGGCAATCGCGGCAAGAGCGTTTCCGCCAAGCAGCACACGATCGCCGGCGATGGATGTCCCGCCGCCGAACGAATCCGGCACGCCGTCTCCGTTCGTGTCGACAGGAACGCGAGTTGTCGGGTCTACGCGCTGAACCAGCTGGCTGAAGAACTGATCGTTGCCGGTGCCGAGATCGTACGAAAGGCCAAGTTCCTCGATATCCGTGCGATTGACGAAGATGATCTTTGCCTTGATCGCGACCTGAGGCGTCCGTACGTCCAGGCTCCGGACGTATGAAATCATCTCCGGCATGCGAGACGGTGTTTCAGTGATGATCAGCGTGTTCGTCGAGGTGTCGGCTGCAATTGCACCACGCGCGAAGCAGCTCGTCTGTGCAGATCCCTGTGAAGACGGAACAGCCGATCCGGCCGTGCAATCCCGTGTGAGCAGCGACTGAAGCGTACCAGCCAAGGCACCCGCCCTGGCATAGTTCACGGCGATCATCTGTGTGATGAGCGGCTCGGATGCCTGCTTCGACTGAATATTGCGGTAGCTGTCAACGGTGATGATTCCAGAAATCGGATCCTCAGCCGCAGCGAGGCCCTGGCCCTGAAGAATCGCGCGGAGTGCGACATCCCAGGGCTGGTTCTTGATCTCAGCCGTTATCGTTCCGGCTACATCCTTACCCACGACGATGGTGCGTCCGGAGAAGGAGGCGAAGGCCGCGATAACATCGCGGATGTCGGCGTCCTGATATGTGACGGTAATGCGCGGCTGATCAGATCTTGCAGTCGCCGCCGTGAGCTTGAACTGCGGGGCTCCGGAGGGAGCGTCCGAATAGGACTGCGGGTCTGACGAGATGTTGGCGTCGGGACGCAGCGATGGATAATCAGCGGCTCGGGAAGAAGATGCTTCCTGATAAGCGGGCGCCGGAGCCCGCACCGCGGGAACGTCAGCGCCGGGGGAGGTGCCAGCGTATCGCGATGCAAGCTCGGGCGAGGAGTGCCATGCGCTGAAGTTCGCGGCGCCACCATCAACGGTGACGCGAACTTCGCCATTGCCGCGCACGACTTCATATGAATGTGCCGCATCGAGTTCAATCACGACGCGCACAGTGCCTGGATTAAACTGGGCAGCCCGGACGTTCGTAACACCGCCGCGTGCCTGCCTGTCGTAGCGGGGGGCCATGCTCAGCACAGCGCCCTTCAGGTCAACCACGACGCGATAAGGTGCCTCGAGCGCGAAGTCGTCGACCTGGACAGACGCGTCGATACCGATGACGATCTCGGCGCGTCCGGCTGCCGGAACGACGCTCACCGACCTGACGGCCGGCGCGTTCAAGGTCTCATGGCCAGCGACCGGGCTCCCGATGATTGCGAGAGCGGCGCAAGCCGCCAGA
>JBPCJP010000045.1:0-10437 GCA_051005175.1 Gemmatimonadaceae bacterium
GCCGTCTATGCATCGTGCGCGCTTCCGGGCTTTTATCCGCCGGGCGATGTGGGAGGCAGAAGCTGTGTCGACGGCGGAGTCGTCGACAATCTTCCGACGAGCGTCGCATCGCAGGGGATGGACGCGGTGATCGCGGTCGATACGGGAAGCAGCTACCTGATTCGCAGGGAGAACATTGCGCGGCACGGGTTCACTGCGATCTACATGCGCGCCGCGACCACGATGATGCATGCGCTTCAGCTCCATCCGCTCGAGCGCTGGACCGGTCCGCCGATGATGCTCATCAGGCCGCGGGTCTCACACATCGGGTGGTTCAGCTTCACTCACGCTGACGAGCTGATAGAGGCCGGCTACAAGGCTGCAGTCGAAGTGCTCGAGCACCTGGAGGCCAGTCTCGCCGCTCCGGGGGGAATCTTTCCCCGGCGTGAGATCAGGATTTCGGTCGACAGGGAGAAATGCATCGGCTGCACTCTCTGCGCCGCGCTGGCGCCCGCGATAATGGCGATGGATGAGTCAGGCAAGGCATACGCGAGAATACCTGTTGTCAACTGGTCGCCCGCTGACGGCGACTTCGTGCACCACTGTCCGACATACGCGATCAGGGCGGAGGGGGCGGACGGTGGCGCCAGCGAGTTCGACGACAACCAGCAGGAAGCTCTCGATGCGAAGACGACTCAGGAGCGGGAGATCCGGCGCGAGTCGGCGTAAGGCAAGCCCAGGGTTTTTACATCTGACGGATTGAGCGGATTTTGCGGATCAGGCGGATTCGAGTCTCCAGCTTTATCGCTCGCAGGTGCATCTGGGGATTTCGGCCGCGGCAATGAGGTCTGCGGCCGATATGGCGGTCTGCGATCGCCCATGATCGGCCGCTCCCGGTCGGCTTTTCGACGGCTGAACCATTGCCTTCGGCAAATGTCACGGGAAAAGCCACGGCTCGACGCGGCCCTTCGCGTTTGCCCGCCGCGTGCGCTCATATGGCGAGGGAGGATATATCCTGGCTATGAAAGGCGGCGCATTTCGATTCAGGAATGCCTCCACGCGTGGATAAAGCGCTATAAATGTCCTTGCGAGGTCGGCATACGGGACCGCGCCAATCACGACGAACATCGCGATCTCGTTCTGCATCACCGCCGTTCTTTCGTTGACCTTGTAGCGGATTCTCTGGTCGTGAGTCAATACCACCCATCGCCTTCGGCCGACCTCCGGAAGCCAATGCTCGTCAGCTGCATCGTGGCGAAAATGATCTCCGTGACTCTCGACGCTGATTCCTGCAGCGCGAAGGATCTCAGGGAACTGTTTGCCTAGATCACGATCGGTGAAAAAGATCCGGCTCACGCAGCGCGTTCGTAGACAACCGCCTCCTCCACATCCTGTCGCGACAGGTCATAATCGGAGGCAACATCGTCAACGGACTCACCGGCATCGATTCGCCGGGCAATGACCGCGGTGGAGATACTCTTGGCCACCAGAATCGGCCGGCCAAACGCGATTCTCGGATCGATCGCGATCGGCCGCTGCTCAACCAGCTCGGTTGTCAAAAAGGGATACAGCCTCACGGGGAAACTCTTCTCCCACTCGACGCGCGACAGGTAGGCCTCGAGGAGCTTCTGCATCGCAAGCTGTCCGGACCGGGACAGATTCACCAGCTGACCGTATCGGACGAGAAACAACTCACCCGCCGTCGTCGTGAGCTCCTTTCGAAGGAGCAATCGTTCGATTCCAAACTCTTTCTCGGAATAATTCAGAGCGTCCCGCACTGAGCGAATTGAAACGCTGTGATCGCTGCGGAGTGCTCGCAGAACGTGGGCCTCGATGAGATTATTGAAGGAAAGGACGCTTCCTTCGGCGTCGGCCGCTCGAATGAGTGGTTCGAAGAAGCCCTTTCCGGTGCGCACCGGGTAGTTCCGACCAGCGACCCAGGATCTGAGGGTGGCAGGCGCAAGCCGGACGTAATGAGCTGCCTCTGACAGTGGGTATGCCGGCGCTTCTCGCGGATCGCCGGTCAACGATCGATTGTGTGCGGTCATCTGCTTCTCCTGTCAGTCAAACCTGCCTTCATAATCTAGTGCGCTATGGCGTGACCAGGCGCGACCGCCTCACTCCTGCCCGGCATACGAACCCGCGTCAGGGCCCTCCGATATCCGATGCTGTGAGGGTACAGAGATCGTCACGCGACGGAGACGAATTGACGAGCCGGTTTGCCTGGGATGTCAGCGATCGCTCGAAAAGATTTCGCACCAGGCGGGCGTTGCCGAAGTTGCCCGTCCGCGCCTCGTACTCACGATTCAGGATGTTCTTCACCTCGTCGAGCGCTCCGTGAGCAAGCGAATACCCCTCCTCCTCCGACATCCTGACGAATATCAGTGCCAGCTCCTCCGGCTCGTAGTCGGGGAAGTCGATGAACCGCGTGAAACATGAGCGAAGGCCGGGATTCGACTCCAAGAGAGATGGCCCTTCGACAGGAGCCCGAGCGCGTGGAAAATCGCCCCCAGCAGGCGGGCGATTGTCGTCTTGCCCGTCCCGGGCGGTCCGGAGAAGACCATGTGATATCCGGCCGCAGGAACCTTCAATCCTTCCTTTCGCCGCATCTCGTGAACACGGGCGACGTTCACGAGTGTTCTTATTTCTGTTTTCACTGAATCAAGACCGACAAGGCGGTCGAGACGGGAAAGCAGATCCTCGAGTGACGGCGGTGGAGCCGGGGGAGGTACGTGAATGGTGGCCGGGCCCGCATCGCGTTGCTCTGCCGCTACAGCCGCTCCTGTCGATTTATTCCCATTGCCTGTCGCGGTGGGAGAATCCAGATACTCCCTGAGAGGCCTGTTCCCGCGTCTCGCTCGCTCGATCAGGAGGAGCACGACATCGAGCCACGCCGGGGAGTTGAGCTCCAGATAGGGATCGAGCTTCCCGATCCTCTGCAGGAGAAGCATTCCATCAGAGATGGCGACCCCGTCGAGCTCGGAGTACTCGATGCTCAGGTCAGTGCCAACGCCATCGAGAAGGATTTCGCTGGTTCGTTATGTAGAGCTGGCCCATCTCGATCACGGCAAATGAGCCGGTGACCGACATCGCACCCGGCGTGGTGCGCAGCTCGCGCCAGACGGCGCGCTGGATCCTGAGGTGCGCGACCTCATCCCGCCGTAGAATCATCGGCGTCGGCACGCGCGGAAGTTCGGCGTGATCCATCACCGCGGCGCGGAATTCCTCTATGTCGAGCATCTCGCCAAGATGACGCTTCGGTGGGGGGCGAGGCAAATCCTCCACCAAGGGGGAGACCGTTCAGCGGCTCAACATATGCCTTAGATTTAGAATAGCCTGCCGGCCGTGCACAACGACGCCGGCAGTGGCTCAGAGCACAACAGGCCTGCGCCCGCGCGGCCAGTTACAGAGAAAGACAAAATGACACATCCGAACTCTTTCGGAAGCCGGTCAACGCTCGAGGCCGGGGGGCGACAGTACACCATCTACCGCCTCGATTCGCTCGCTTCAGTCTCGGGCGGCAAAGCCTCCACCCTTCCCGTCAGCCTCAAGATCCTCCTCGAGAATCTCCTCCGCAACGAGGATGGAAAGTTCGTGAAGCGCGAGGACATCGAGGCGCTTGCAAGCTGGGACGTGAAGGGAAAAGCCGAGAAGGAGATAGCCTTCCGGACCGCTCGCGTACTCCTCCAGGATTTCACCGGCGTTCCCGCCGTCGTCGATCTGGCCGCAATGCGCGACGCGCTGGCCCGGCTTGGCGGCGACCCGGCGAAGATCAATCCGCTCCAGCCGGTGGACCTCGTGATCGATCACGCGGTCCAGGTCGATGAATATGGCTCGGACGCAGCGTTCCTCATTAACGCGAATCTCGAGTTCGAGAGAAACCAGGAGCGCTACGCGTTCCTTCGCTGGGGCCAGAACTCGTTCGAGAACTTCCGTGTGGTTCCGCCGGGTACCGGCATCGTCCACCAGATAAACCTCGAGTATCTCGCCCAGGCGGTGTTCACGAATACCGTCGATGGCGAGACAACCGCGTACCCCGACTCGCTCGTCGGAACAGACTCCCACACGACGACGATCAACGGCCTAGGCGTGCTCGGCTGGGGTGTCGGCGGAATCGAGGCCGAGGCGGCGATGCTCGGACAGCCTGTGTCAATGCTGATTCCCGAGGTCGTAGGGTTCAAGCTTCACGGGAAGCTCCCGCCGGGCGCGACCGCGACTGATCTCGTCCTCACTGTCACGGAGATGCTGCGTCAGAAAAAAGTCGTCGGAAAGTTCGTCGAGTTCTACGGAGCGGGACTGTCGTCGCTCTCACTCGCCGACCGCGCGACGATCGGCAACATGGCTCCGGAATACGGAGCCACGATGGGCTTCTTCCCGATCGACGCGGAGACAGTCAAGTACCTCCGCTTCACCGGTCGCGCCGAGCAGCAGGTCGAGCTGGTCGAGGCCTACACGAAGGCGCAGGGAATTTTCAGGACTGACGACTCGCCCGACCCGCTCTTCAGCGACACGATCGAACTCGACCTCGGAACAATCGAGCCAAGCCTTGCCGGGCCGAAGCGGCCGCAGGACCGCGTGCCGCTCAAGCTGGCAAAGAAAATGTTCAGGGAAGCGCTCGAGGCCGACCTCGAGAGGACAGGCACAGTCGCCGGCATCGCCGCGGCGAAGCAGGCGATGTCGGTTTCCGCCACGCCACAGCTGTCACCCTCCGCCGTCGCGACATCGCACGCCGAGCAGGCGGGCGAGTACTCGGCGGTGAAGGTGACGATGCGGGGAGAGACGTTCGGGCTGCGCCACGGCTCGGTCGTGATCGCGGCGATAACAAGCTGCACGAACACGTCGAACCCGAGCGTAATGCTCGCCGCGGGGCTTCTCGCACGGAATGCCGTGTCGAAGGGCCTGATGACGAAGCCCTGGGTGAAAACCAGCCTCGCCCCCGGATCGAAGGTCGTGCAGGACTACTTCACGGCTGCCGGCGTGCTTGCCTCGCTCGAGACGCTGGGATTTCACATAGTCGGCTTCGGGTGCACGACGTGCATCGGAAACTCGGGCCCGCTCCCGCAGCCGGTCGCTGACGCGATCGAGGAGCACAAGCTCGTCGCGGCCGCGGTGCTGTCCGGCAATCGCAACTTCGAGGGGCGCATCAACCCGCTCACGCGATTCAACTATCTGGCGTCCCCACCGCTCGTCGTCGCGTACGCGCTCGCGGGAAAAATGGATATCGACTTCAACACCGAGCCCCTCGGCATCGGCAGCGACGGGCCGGTCTTCCTGCGCGACATCTGGCCCGCACCGAAGGATGTCGAGGACGAGATACTCCGGTCGGTAAAGGCCGAGATGTTCAAGAACCAGTATGCCAACGTTTTTGAGGGTGACGAGAACTGGCGCAGCCTGCCGGTTCCCGAAGGGGATCTCTATGACTGGGTCGCCGACTCGACGTACGTGAAAAATCCGCCGTTCTTCGACGGAATGACATTGACGCCGCCAGGCGTGCGCCCGATTCGCGAAGCGCGCGTGCTGGCAAAACTCGGCGACTCGATAACTACCGATCACATATCGCCGGCCGGGTCGATTCCCGCTGCGAGCCCGGCGGGGAAGTGGCTCATCGCGCATGGAGTCAACACGTCAGAGTTCAACTCGTACGGCGCGCGCCGCGGGAATCACGAGGTGATGATGCGCGGCACGTTCGCGAACATCCGCCTGCGGAACGAGCTGGCACCGGGAACCGAGGGCGGCTGGACAGCGGTGTCGCCAGGGGGGGATCCGGTTCCGATTTACGACGCGTCGATGGAATACCAGCGCCAGCGAGTGTCGCTGGTGATAATCGCCGGGAAGGAATACGGCACCGGCTCGTCACGCGACTGGGCAGCGAAGGGTACACTTCTCCTTGGAGTGCGCGCGGTAATCGCCGAGTCGTTCGAGAGAATTCACCGGTCGAATCTGGTGGGGATGGGGGTGCTGCCGCTGGAGTTCATGCCGGGCGACACCCGTGAGACCTTAAAGCTCAGCGGCTTCGAGACATTCGATATTGCGGGAATGTCTGACGACATGAAGCCGCATTCCCTGTTGACAGTCCGCGCGACGGCGGACGACGGCACGGTGACCGAATTCCAGGCCGTGTCACGTATCGACACGCCTGAGGAGATGAGCTACTACAGGCACGGCGGGATACTTCAGTACGTGCTCCGGCAGCTCGTAGGCTAGAGCGACGCGTACCTGACTGCACGATCCTGTGCAGTCAGGACGCCTGCTATACCTGGCCCGCTGCTCCCTTCCTCCCGAATTTCAGGCGCGGGATCGCCTCCTTGATCTGCTCGTTTACCTCTTTCTCCATCTGCTGGGGATCGAGCGGCTTGAGCATCTCCTTCAAGTCGGGATCGTTGCCGAGAGTGTGCCCCATCCTGGTGTAGAGGCCGGCCACGAGGTGGAGGGTTTTCGTTACCTCCTCCTCGATTCGCAGGTTCACCTGGAGAGTCAGCTCTTCGCGGAGCTCGCCGATACGCGATTCCCGCCCCTGGGTCATCAGGACGAAAATCGACAGGAAGATCGCCTCGAGTGAGACGATCATCGTCAGCAGCCCGAAGGGGAACGGATCGAACTTCGGACCCGGCAGGAGCGGCGAGTTCCACAGCAGCCAGGCCGCAAACCACGAGATGTGGAAGAGGAAGAAGCCGGTTGAGCTGGCGAGGGTCGTCAGCCAGTTCGCCGCGACCTGCATCCTCGTCTGCTCTCCCGAGTGCTGCGCCTTGATGGCCCGGAAAACGCCATGTGCGCGGTGGCTCCGCCGCGTGTTGCGCCGGTCGACTCCGGTGGGAAGCGGAGTTCCCCCGGAGGTCGTCACCATTTCGTTCGGTGGAGGAGTATTCTTGTCGCCGGTGTCAGTCATCGCCATTCGGGGAACGGAGTCCGCGGGGAGTGCCAGCCCACTTCCTGTGTCAGGATAAACGTATCAGCTTTCGAAACACCATGAACACAACCGTGAAAGTCGGTCTCATCCAGGAAGCCGTAACGGATGACGCGAACGCAAATGTCGAGCGGGCGGTCGAGCGGGTGCGTGAGGCGGCCGGCCGCGGCGCACAGATAATCTGCCTCCAGGAGCTCTTCAACGCCCCCTACTTCTGCAAGGCACAGAAATGCGAGCGGTTCGACCTTGCCGAGCCGATCCCGGGGCCGGCAGTTGAGCGGATGCAGAAGCTTTCGCAGGAGCTTGGAGTCGTCCTGATCGTGCCCGTCTTCGAGCGGGAGGCGGCGGGCGTCTACCGTAACTCTGCCGCGGTCGTCGATGCTGACGGGTCGATGCTCGGCGTCTACCGCAAGATGCACATTCCCGACGATCCGCTTTTTTATGAGAAGTACTATTTCGCCCCCGGGGAATCGAACGTTTCGTTTGACGACGACCACAAGGGCGTGAGTGGATTCCGGGTCTGGAAAACGAAGTACGCGAAGATCGGGGTGCTCATCTGCTGGGACCAGTGGTACCCTGAAGCGGCCCGCATAACGGCCCTGCTGGGCGCCGAGATAATCTTCTATCCCACCGCAATCGGGTGGCATCCCTCGGAGAAGAAGGAGTTCGGGCAATCCCAGCTCGAGGCATGGCAAACTGCCCAGCGGGCTCACGCCATAGCAAACGGGGTTTTCGTCGCATCTCCAAACCGGGTGGGACATGAGGACGAGGATGGCACCGACGGAATCGAGTTCTTCGGTCACTCGTTCGTCTCAGACCCGTTCGGCCGCAAGCTGGCGGAGGCAGGCACTGATCCGGAAGTGCTGGTGGTCGACTGCGACCGGAAGCTGATCGAGGACACGCGGCGGAACTGGCCGTTCCTGCGCGACAGGCGGATCGATGCGTACGGGCCGATTCTTGAGAGATATATAGGGTAAAGAACCAATAGAAGTTGAATAGAGGGCCAGAGAGGCCTATCGGCCTACACAGAGGCGCAGAGCAGGCCGCGACGGAACTTGAAACAAAAAACCCAGAAGTTGATCCGCCCGATCCGCTCTATTTGCCCAATCCGTTCTCCCCATGGTTTTCACATTTTCAGACTTGTCAAAAAAGCCTGAACACCCAGTGCACCCGAGATCCAACGAAATAATCCGGCGAATGAATACGACGAGTGCGCGCAGGATAATGCCGGCGGAGTGGGAGAGGCACGACGCAACATGGATCGCCTGGCCGCACCACGAGCCGGACTGGCCAGGAAAGCTCTGGGCGATTCCGTGGGTTTACGCGGAAATCGTCCGCGCACTCAGCACGCGCGAGCGCGTGGAGATACTCTGCCACGACGAGGTGGTGCGGGACGCAGCGCGCATCGTGCTCGCATCCTCCGGCGTTGCGGAGAAGGGGTACCGGCTCCACATCGTACCCAATGACCGGGTGTGGCTTCGGGACTCGGCGCCGACATTCATCTGGAGCGATGGCGCGGTGGAGCTCATGAACTGGCGGTTCAACGCCTGGGCCAAATACGACAACTATGCGCGCGACGAAAAGGTCGGCGAGGCCATCGAGCGGATCACGGGGTTGCCGCGGGCCGTGCCGGCGCGCTCAGACGGGTCGTGGCTCGTTCTCGAGGGTGGCGGAATCGAAACCGATGGAGCGGGGACGCTTCTTGTCACCGAGGAATGGCTCCTCAGTGATGTGCAGGTAAGAAATCCGGGGCTGAGCCGAAGCGAGTATGAGAAGGCTTTCAGCGACTACCTCGGGATCACCAATACCCTATGGCTGGGCGAGGGCTGCGCCGGCGACGACACTCACGGGCACATAGATGATATCGCCCGCTTCTGCTCTCGCGGAGTCGTCCTGCTCGCATTCGAGGAGGATCCGTCCGACGCCAACCACCGCGGGTCTGTAGACAATCTCCGGAGACTTGAGGCGGCCGGGCAGCGCGTGGTGAAGATTCCCTATCCGCGCCCCCTTGTGATGGAAGGCCAGCGGCTGCCGGCGAGTTACGCCAACTTCTACATTGCGAACGGCGTGGTGATCGTCCCGACCTTTAACGATCCCTCAGATCGCGTCGCACTCGGCATAATCGCCGGCGAATTCCCGGGGCGGGAAGTGGTGGGAATCCACGCCGTCGACCTCGTGTGGGGGTTCGGAACTCTCCATTGTCTCACTCAACAGCAACCGGCTGCTCCGGGGAACGATTCTCGCTAACCTGAGAGCGTCATGAAGATCACGCTCATTGCCGAAGATGGAATCAGACTCGAGCCCATCCCCGGGCCGATGACGATCGAGGCCGAATCCGGAGACCAGCTTTACTCGCCGTTTCACATGCTTGCGAGCGGTCTCGCGTTCTGCACGTACTCGGTGCTCGCATCATGGGCCACCAATGCGAAGCTGGGCTCGGACGATATTGCGATCGAAGTCAGGTGGGATTTTGCTGAGGATCCCCACAGGGTCGGATCTATCGACATGAAGATCGACTGGCCTTCCCTTCCGCCACAGCGCAAGACCGCCGCGAACAGGGTGGCGGAGCTCTGCGCGATTCACGGAACCCTTACCCATTCGCCCTCGGTAACCACGACGGTTGCGGGTTCAGTTCCTGAAGGCTCGGCGGTCGGGTCGTCGTGACCGTCCCCGTCGTGAGGTTCATGATCAAAGGCCAGGATGCCCCTGAGGACGCCCCGACTCACGGGGCCGAGGGAAGGCCATACACGGTTGTGTACGACGGATTCTGCAACGTGTGCAAGCGACTCGTGCACCTGCTAAGCAAGTGGGACAGGAAGCACGAGATGGAAGTCCTTCCTTCGCAGGCTCCGGGTCTTCACGCGCGCTATCCATGGATTCCCGCGCGCGCATATCTCGAGTCGGTGCAGGTGATCGAAAACAGAACAGGGCGCACGTCACAGGGAGCAGCGGCACTCGAGCGCCTGCTCGATATCCTGCCCAAGGGAAAACTCCTCTCGTGGATCTTTTCTATTCCGTTCGTGCGGCCAATAGCCGAGAGGACCTACCGATGGTTCGCGCGCAACAGGTACAAGCTCGGCTGCGGCGAGCACTGCCAACCGCGCGAGCCGGTGCTCGACTTCAGGGAGTGAGCTAGCCGCCCGCGGCTTCGACGCGCTTTCTCTCCATCACGAGATCGCGCAGCCAGTCTTCTATGCGGTCGGTCTGGTGTTCGTCGAGAGCTTCCTCGTTCTCCTGAATTCCCGCCGGGGCTGCGCCTCCGCTCTGGTCGATCATTCTCTGGATGACGCTTTCCCATGTGCGAGCCTGCATGGAGTCGCCGATCGCCTTCATCGCGAACCAGTCCGCGATATTGGCGGGGCGGTCGTAGACCTGGACCTCGAAGCGGACCTGATCTCCGCGCTGCTCTGACAGGAATCTCACGCCTCCCGCGAGTGGATGGCCTTCGAGCGTGACGAGCGTGGCCTTTATCGGAGTCACCTCCTGCGCCCGCACCTGCATATTGCCGCGGAGGGGCAGCGACATCGTGATCGTCGCGCCGGGCTCGAGAGCTG
>JBPCJP010000046.1:0-9065 GCA_051005175.1 Gemmatimonadaceae bacterium
AGTTCCGCACGCTGCAACTCGTGTACGACGAGCGCTTCGCGCCCACGCATGGCGCCTGGCGCGCCGTCGTGCCCGAGGTCGCCGACAAGTTCCTCGCGTGCGGCGTCCTCGAGCATGGCTTTGCGCGAGCCCAATCTCGCAGTCGGCGTCGTCGCGTGCATCCAGACGCACGGGTCGCTGGCGAACTGGCACCCGCACATTCACCTGCTGGTGACCGACGGCGGCTTTCGCGCCGACGGCACGTTCGTCCCGTGGCCCGCGCACGACACGGCGGCCCTCACCGAAATGCATTGAGCTGCTTATGCAGATTCGCGACCGCCTCCCTTCCTGACCCGGGCGCGTAGTGCTCCGGTAGTGTTCGGTCAGCGTCGGTACTGCACTCGCGCCAGCAGCATTCGCCCGAGAATGGGTGCCGATAAAAATTCCGAATGCCGATTGTCTGCTACGTTCTGAACGGTCAGGGTGAATCGGGCGTCACGCGTTCCGGGAATGGCGAAGCCTGTCTCCACGTCGCCCACAGTGAACGCGTCGACGTGGCCGTTCCAGACCCCGTCCACCATCCGGAAGCCACCGACATATCTCCCGCGCAGCTCAAACGAAACGTCGTGCGCGCCTCGGTGCGCTCGCGCAGACAGCAATGCCTTGTTGCGCGGTGCGTTCGTCGACAGGTCGGCCTCGCCGGCGCGCGTAGACGGGAAAAGGTTATCGCTCACCCAGGAGTAGGATCCGCTGAACGACAGGTTATCGTTCGCAAAGTATTCGGCCGACAGGTCTGCTCCCCATAGCTTCACGTCGCCGACGTTGCGATAGGTGAGAAGGATATCGGTACCACTCAGTGGTCCAGTGGGGCTGATAGTCGCGAGCGGAATACCAGGTGCCTTCGAGTTGCCGTCAACGCCGCCAATCGCCGCCGCAAGTTCCCCGGCCTGTGCCGCCGGCAGGAATCGGCCCAGGTATGCGGCGAGCGACGGCGTCGAGAAAAACACGTTTGGAGTGCCAACGGACAGGGGCGCAATAAAGTTCTTTCTGCGCGTCGCGTATACCGAGCCGTCAAACACGAGCCGCTGCCCGACGAGCCCCTTGTACCCAGCTTCGAAGGAGTTGGTAATTGTGGGCAGTAGTGCCCCGATATCGTTCACCGTGCCGCCAGCCGCCACGAACGAGCCGTTCCTGAGATCGAGCGACCGAAGCACCGTGCTCACGTCTGTACCTCGTGGTGCCGGAAGTGCGGAAATATCGACGCCGCTGGCTTTCAGTATCTGCACGACAGCCGGCCAGAGGAGGGTCGCGTCAACCGGCAGTCTCTGTCCCGGCACAAACGGCGACGTCATGCACAGGCCGCCGCAGTCACGCGGGAAACTGAACCCCCCGACTGGAACACCCACTGCACGGATGGTAAAGGGAAGCGGATCGAGCCGGGCCGCGACTACGTCGAGAAAGAGATTCCCCGGCGTTGGCGTGGAAAACGCGCGGTTGTAGCCCACTCGAAAACGCTGGCCCGTCCGTGGGGTGAACACGAAGGCGAGCCGAGGCGAAAAGACTGCGCCCTTAGTGCGGCTGTGGTCGTCCACTCGAGCAGCACCAACAAGCTGCAATTTCGGCGAAAGCTTCGCCAAGGCCTGAGCAAAGACTCCTGTTTCAATCGACCTGTCATCACTCTCGTTACGGCCGTACACAGTTCCTTCCGTTCGCGGATCTGTGCGTTGAATGTCGACACCGTAGGTGATGTTGGTTTGCCCGATGTCGAAGCCGTTCTGAACCTGACCGACAATGACGTTCGAGTGATCCACCGCTGTCTGACGTGTCTGCAGGTTTACGGTCGCCCCGGCGGGACTGTCGGCGGTGTTCACGTAAACCTGCGCGAAGAGTGCGCCGCTGCTGAATCGAAGTTGCGCGAAATCGGCCCGCGAGTGATCGAGCTGATACGTGCCAATCGTTGTGTAGTCCACGTTGCGGAGCGCCACCGTTGTTCCGAGTGTCAACACGGCAGCGGCACCTTTTGAAAATCGATAGTCCGCGCGGAATTCGGAGTTCAACCGCTCGGTGATCGGATCACGGGCCTGCACCTCCGAGGGTTGTGGCGGCGCCTCCCACTCACGGCCGCGAAAATAGGTGCCTGAAAACTTGAACGCGAGCCGATCGTTCACGACGGCCGCGTATCGCGCCGTTCCCTGAAAAAGCGACCTGTCACCACCCGTCAGACTCAGATCTGTCCCTGGCGAGTCGAAAGGGGACTTGGTGATGAAATGGACGACCCCGTCCGCGGCATTCGATCCGTAGAGGGCCGAGGCGGGCCCGCGTATCACCTCAATGCGGTCGATGTCGTCGCCGTTGGGGGTCAGGAAGTACGACAATGAGGCGCGCACTGAGGGAAGCGCAGCATTCCTGTAATCCGAGAGCAACAGGAGCGAAGGACCGAACGTCCCGTTGAAACCCCGCCCTACCATCTGGCGCCCCTGAAGTCCCTGCACGGCGAAGTCGACTCCGGGCACAGACATCACGTAGTCGAGCGGACTTGTGGCGACCCTTCGCTGAATCGCAGCCTCGTCAACAACATTCACCGCCGCGGCGACATCGAGCAGCCTTTCGCTGCGCCGCCCGGCCGAAACCACGACTTTGTTCAACTCCACGGGCTGAACGTCAAGTTCCGCGTCCACCGCTGTCTCCGAGGTCGCCCCGATCTGCACACCGTCAACGCGCCGCTGGGCATAACCCGGCAGGCGGAAGACGAGCGCATACTCGCCCGGCGGGAGCTGGAGCCGGTACGAACCACTCTCGTCCGTTCGGGCCTCTCCACGAATCGCATTGGCCGTCAGCGCGTAAATGCGAACCGATGGAAGAACCTGACCGCGGCTTTTCACCGTACCCCTGACGGTACCGGACTGGCCAGATGCGCTCGCGCCAAGAGAGAGCGACAGCAGTGCAACAATGGTCAGACTGCGTGACGTGCCGCGGCGGCTCAATCGCATCGATCCCCGGATAAGAGTGAGACCATACTATGTCTGTTGAGTCGCTTGGTCAAATCATCAGGACTGCCGGTGTCATTCAGACTGCCTTCCGACACAGATTGCCTTCATCGCTTAACCGCGGGCGTCCTTCGTTGCATATTGTAGGACTGCGCCAAAATGCGAACGTGACTTGCCTGCCCTTCGCCACCCGATGACGACCCTTGCACCTGGTGCCAAGCTTGGCCCCTATGAAATCGAATCCGCGCTGGGCGCCGGCGGAATGGGAGTCGTTTACGGGGCGCGCGACACACGCCTGGGTCGTCGTGTCGCCATCAAAGTACTCTCGGCGGATCTCACCCGGGATGACACCGCGGAGCGCCGCTTCCTCAAGGAAGCCCGCACCGCGTCGGCACTCGACCACCCCAACATCTGCACCATTTACGACATCGGCGAGACATCTGACGGCCTGACCTATCTGGTCATGGCTCACTACGATGGCCTTACCCTTGTGGACCGGATTGATGGCGGAGGGCTTGCCGTCGACGAAGCCATCGATATCACGATACAGTTGTTAACCGGGCTGTCGCGCGCCCACGCCGCTGGCATCGTACATCGCGACATCAAGCCAGCCAATATCATGGTTACCTCAGACGGTACCCTCAAGATTCTCGATTTCGGCGTCGCGATGCTCACCGGCCCGCATCCTGTCACGGAGGCGAGCGACGGTCTCTTCGCGGGCACTGTTGCCTACATGTCGCCGGAGCAGGCAACCGGCCTCACACCGGACTTCCGCGCCGATCTATGGGCGACCGGCGTGGTACTGTATGAGATGGTAGCCGGCACGCGACCGTTCAGTGGCGACAATCTTCTTGCGCTCGCCCACGCTATTCGCAACGCTGACGCGCCACCGCTATCGGGAGAATCGGCAGTGCTCAACGCGGTGATTTCCCGCGCGCTCAGCAAGGACCGCGAGATGCGCTACCAGGGTGGCGAAGAGTTCGTGCGCGATCTGCGTGTCGTGAGGCTCGGCTCTGACGCCTTCGATACCGCGAACATGCCCCCTTCCGGGTTCGCAATGGCCCCGCGGGTCACAGCAGGTTCGGCTTCCAGTTCCGCTGATCCAACTTCTGGTGGGGGACGCCGCACGAATCTTCCGCGTGCGCTTCCAAGCCTGATCGGGCGTGACGAAGTGCTGGCGCGCGTCACGGCCGCGCTCCACGATCACACCCTGATCACGCTCGCCGGTTTTGGGGGTGTCGGGAAGACACGCCTTGCGCAACAGGTAGGGGCCAATGTCGTCGCAGGATTTCGCCACGGTGTCTGGTTCGTCGACCTGGCTGGTCTCACCGCCGAGAGCGAGGCTCTCCCCACCATCGCCCGCGTGCTCGGGATCCGCGAACACGCCAGTGAGAGTCTCGACATTACGCTCATTGCCTCGCTCCGCGATCGTGAGATGCTGCTTATTCTCGACAACTGCGAGAGACTGACGGAGGCAGTCGCTTCATTCGTGGAGAGGGTCACCGGCGACGCTGCCGGAATAAGGTTTCTTGCCACGACCCGCTCGCCGCTCGGCGTATATGGAGAGCACGTTGTTCGCGTGGAAGGGTTAGATGAGACCGCGGCAATCTCGCTCTTCGAGGAAAGGGCCGCACAAACTGGAATCGGCAACACGGCGGATCGGCGAATTCTCGCCGAACTCTGCCGCCGGCTTGATTATTTACCGCTTGCGATTGAACTCGCTGCTGCGCGTACCCGTTCGCTTACGCCAAAGGAAATCCTCGCGAAAGTCAATGAGCGCCTGGGCATGCTGAAGGCGACCGATCGCCGCGCCGCGCGTCATCAGACTCTCGAGGCGACGGTGGGCTGGTCGTACGACCTCCTTGAAGAACCCGAACGGCGGCTGCTCAACCGGCTTTCAGTGTTCGTCGGATCATTCGACCTCGCTGCGGCCGAACGCGTCTGCGGCGGGACGGGGATCGAGTCGTCTGATGTCGTGGATCTTCTCGATCGGCTCGTCGAGAAATCTCTCGTGCTGGCCACGGTCACGCGGGGAGTCATGCGATTCCGTATCATGGACACGGTTCGTGAGTTCGCGGCGCGACGGCTGGGGAGCGCTGGCGAGGCGGAAGTCACCATCGACAAGCACGTTCAATACTTCGCGACTCAGGCGCAGTCTCTTGGAGACCGCTTTCGCGGTGCCGACACCCGCGCCGCGTCGGCCGCGGCGCTTTCCGACATTGATAACCTCAACGCCGCGATGGACCGGCTCGGTCAGAGGGGGCGGCACACCGAGAAAGCCCGGCTGGTGACGACGCTCGACCTCTTCTGGCAGATAGGTGCCCCCAGTGCCGGACGGTTACGCTTTGATGAGCTGGTGGCTGTGCTGGATGAGATCGACATTGATGCCCGCCTGTCTACGCTTATCGAAGCCGCTTCCTTCTTTTCCACCCTCGGCTTCGCCAGGACGGCGATTACGTTACTCGATCGCGCGCGCGATTCGGCGACGAATAGCGGCTTAGTCCTCCCTCCGTATTTCTACTATGTCGGCGCGACCGTCGCGGAAATGGACGGCCGGGTGGACGATGTCGTCGCGTTGTGCAAAGAGGGCGAGCTCCACCTCACGAGCGACGATGAGTTCGTCGCGCTAAGCCTGCGGACACGCGTTCTCACGTCGATTGCGAAGTCGAGCCTTCCGGTCGCGCTCGAGCATGCGCGTACTTCGCTGAAAATGTCGCAGGATCTTGGACTCGACCTGTTTATCGCGGTTTCGCACATGCTCATCGGCACGGTTCACATGCTCGAAGGCCGCATAAACGAGAGTGAACCAGAGCTCAGTCTTGCCGTCGAGCTTGCGGGCGCCGAGATGCCGCAGGTGACGATCAGCGCCCTGGTGAGCTCTGCCGCTGGTCTTCTTCGCATCGATCCCGTTCGATCGATTGCAAGAGCGCAGGAAGCACTTCACATCGAAGCACAGTCGGAAATCATGCCCTGGTTCCGCGCGATTGCGGCCAGTATCATCGCCTGGCACTGGGCAAACGACAATCGCGCGGACGATGCCGCGCTCGTCCTCACATCTATGGATGAACTCGAGGCGAGGCTTGGATTTGGCGGCATCTGGTGGGCGAGGCCGATTCGCAACGAGGCATGGGATGCGGTCCGCCGTGCGCTGCCGGCAGACCGTGTCACCGAGCGCGCCTTGCGCGGGCGCTCGCTCACCATGGCTGAGGTTCGTGAACTCCTTGGGTGACGCCACTCAGTAGGTAACGGGAAGCGCTGACGAAATCGCCTGCACCCGGTTCAAAACTCCCTGATGTTTGAGCATCGTCATCATCCCGCCTTTGATGCGCACCTTTCCCATCATTACAGCCGTCTGATTCGCGATTTCTCCGCGCGACATCTTCGCGGCCGTTTCGTAACTGCTCCTCACTTCGGCATCTCGCGCGGCAATATCGCCCCGCGCCATTCGCACCGTGCCATCGCAGATGCTGATGTGGTACTCAAAATCGCCATCGGGACCAGCCGACACGAAATAGACGATTACGAGTGCGACATCGTGAAGGCTGCGCTGCAATTCCGCGTCCGTGATGAACGCGGCGTTAGCTGCGTCGAAGTGTTCATCGGAGAGAAACCGCATTGCCTACAGGCCGAAGTGGGGGACAGCCTGTCGAAGGTGCGACAGTCTCGCCGAAACCCCGCTCTTCGGGAACATGAACTCGTTGTAGAACAGATCGTACATCCCGAACGCCGCGAGATTTCGGAGGTGCAGGCCTGCCAGAGGATACCTGGCACCGAAAGCGTAGTTGGCGATTACCTCGCCTGAGATGAAAGCGTGCTCGAGCGAGTCGGCGGTGGTGTTGTTGCCGGCGAAGTAAATGCCAGTGTCGAGCTGCCCCGGATAGCTGAGACTCGCGCCTTTGCCCTGCGCCATGTGCAGTGCCTGCTTTGCCGGCAGCATGAACGTCGGCAGCCACATCCCGTGCTGCCAGACCTCCTCGAACAGCACGGTCTCCTGCGCCGGCACCTTGTCTCCCTTCGACGGATCGGGGACGTATCCATACATCGTCAGGAAGAGGCCCTGGGAGCCGGGGGTGTTGTGAATGTTCGCCTGGAGATATGTCGTGTAAGTGTTGAACATGGTGTAATACGGCGGCTCGGACTGGGGAGCATAATACGCCGTGAATTGCAGTGATTCCTGCTGTTGCCGCAGGTCAGGCGACAGCATGCTTTCATCCGTGTGGATGTAACACTTGCCCGGCAGAAGCGGCCATTGCTGCGGAGTGAGGTACTTCGAGTAAAGGCTGGACCAAAGTGTCGAGTTGGCTGTGTTATTGAGGAGTCCGGCAGCTGTCAGGATGTCGGTCGTGATGACCACCTTGTCGAACTCTGCGGACACAACCGGACCCTTGCCGGGGCCCCACGTCACGGTGACGGGGCCGGGTAGCGTCGGCGATGCGGTAACGCCCATGACAGTACTGTTCATCCAGGCCTGAGCGGGCCTGAGCTCTTGCGCGTGCGAGGCCAGCGCTCCGACCAGCGACGACGCCCCGTTGACGAAGCGGGAATAGCCCGAGCCCGGTTGCGTGAAGGATCCGAGCCCCGGGAACTTGCCGGGCAGATTTGCGAACAGAGGCACCAGGTCGTCGAACGTAACCTCGTTGTCCAGGGCTGCCCCATAGCCGTTGATGATGCTGAGATAAGGGAAGAGGAAATAATTCAGGAAGGATTCCTGATCCTCGTAGGGGACGGTGAGGCTCCCGAAGTAATCGGCGAGAGTCTTCGATCCCCATCCTTCGACCAGCGCAAGGTCTATGAACGTCTGGAAGCGCTCCGCGTCGCGGACCATCGCGGGCGTGTACATGGCGAAGTCGCTTCCGGTCTGATATTCCGGAAAATTCCCCCAGTTTTGAGGCGCACCCGCCAGCCGCGGGAACCCGCAGGCGACCTTGAGACTGTCGTATTTCACGACCGGTACCTGCGGCGCAATCTCTGGGCGGTTCACCACTACGTCGATGTTCGGATAAAAGAGGGGGATGAAAAACTGCACGCCGGTGTCCACCAGAGTGCATTGTCCATTGTGGGTCACTGGCACGGTGAGCGCGTGCCCCCCGAACTCCGCGCCGTCGTGAATAATCGTGACCTCCCACTCCGCACCGGGCTGATCGGGCTGGGCAAGCGTCCACCACAGACCCACCCCAGCGATCCCGCCGCCGATAATGCAGACTCGTTTCGTCGCCACTTTGATCTCCGGTAAGGCGGGCTGAAAGTTGAAGTCGCTCGACTATCGGCCGGCGAAAGTATCTCTCTGACGAAGGAGCCGCCATAGCGCGGAGCCCGGCCAAAAGGGAATGCGATAGCCAGCAGCGCGGCGAATCGCGGCAAGGGTCGCCTACGGCTTCAACCCTGTCACTTTCGCGACCCAGATGTCACTCTGCAAATCGCTCAAGGTGAAATACAGCCACCCAGCGTACTCCGCGATGCCGTTGGAAGCATTGCTGTGCGGCCGAGCTGCTTCGTCGAAGCGTAAGACTTCACGTACCGCCCCGTCCGCCAGTCGCAAGCCGACGACAATACCCGAACGAGCGCCGGAGTAGTTGAGGAAATAGGTCGTGCTTCCATCACTCGAAAGGACCCCCGCCGAGTTCCCGGATGGCAGTAAACTCAGATCCCCCGAGACCGCCGCGCTAATCCGCCGACTCGCACCGCCGACGACTGGCTGAGCGACATAGTGCAGCGATGAGTCAACGCCGATCAGTGCGTCGCCGTGGTCAGCCCACGCCGGAGTCAAAATTAGTCCCTTGAAGCCAACGTTCGAGGGTGCACTCCAGCCGCCCCGTCCATCCCGACTAGCTACCTGCACCGTCTGGTTCCGCCAGCGGGAAACGCTGGCGACGGCATTCTGCACTACCCACGCGATGCGTTTCCCGTCGGGGGACCAGCTTCCGTTGCGCTCATCCGGCGCCGCACCCGGAGAAACCTGCTGCGGTTTTCCGCCGTCCATACCGACGACGAAAACACGCCTGAGTCCATTTAAGATGGTGTGATACACTACCTCCCTTCCGTCTGGCGAGATCATCGGCTTGAACGATGGATTCGATCCGTAAGTGAGTTGTTGAACCG